>JAKISP010000009.1 GCA_021648525.1 Gammaproteobacteria bacterium | reverse complement strand
CGTTGGGCTTCCTCCAGCCAGCACCTCACGATGTTAACCTTGCCCTTTCGCTAACCTTCGGCTCTGCGAATACCTGGTATCAGAACTTTCATCTGACTAGTTAAGTGCCATGCCCGGCACACACGCCAAAATAAGCGGCGGACAAAGGGGGCGCAAAATTTGTGACGCTTTTGTCCGTCCGCTTGATTTTTTTGTTATGTTTTTTTACTAACCAAAATTTAAGAGAAAAAACAATGAAATGATGAATTCCCACGCTGGCGCGCGGGAACTATTAAAATGTTGGAGTTTGTTTTTTACTTCAACTTATTGTGCTTCTCAATCCATGGGGGGTTATAATTCGCCGCGATTATTTCGTGCTTCACACATTTTGGTTGCATGTTTGGTGTACTTGGAGAACCATGTAAAATTTTTTTGATTGGGATGGTCTTCACGGTCGTGCATACCCATTTGTTCGTATACACAGGTACACCACCGCATTGCAAGATCTTCTTCGACATTTTCACTTGCTGCCTTGACGCACCCAACATACGCTGGGCTGAATATGTTAACACCAATCTCACCCTTTATCTCATGAGCCGTTGCTACACCCGACAGCGCAAGGGCAAATACAGGCATTAATATTAAACTATGTTTCATAATTGATCTCCAATAACATAACGCTAAGTAGACGTCAAAGTGACGTTTAGTAACGCGTCACTTTGACGCATATCCCACACGGCGATTTATTGACGAAACTCCTTTCATCACCCCACATTTATTATGACTTTAAATTAATTGCTTAATTAATAGCATATTATAAAGCATAATTCATAAAACATCATTAATTGCTAATATTCTAATGATATTTCTCGCTGGCTAATTACTTCATTTTGACTCATATTAGCCATCCTGCATTCAGGAAGAGTGTTTTTACGTAAACGTATTAATTTATGAGATCAAGGAGGAGTTGCTATGGATACCAATAAAAAATCGTCGCCATTTTTAAACAAAGTAAGAAGTACGATCCGAGTCAGCTATTATAGTATTCGAACCGAGCAGGTATATGTTGACTGGATCCCGGCCTGCGCCGATGACGAATCTGAGGTTAACGGGGTAGGTGATCGTTAACGCGAAAGAAACGGATATCGACATGCTGTCGGTATTAAATTAATACAACCAATGGGGTCAGCATGACCAGGATTGTATCACCGACCTCACCGATGGCCTTGTGCGCATCTTCTCCAAATCAGAAACGCCATTGGTGATCGCTCGCAACAGTGGCCTGCTAACCATGGATATGATCCCGCTGGTTAAGCGCACCTGGCTCCATATTCCTATATAAGGGTGCCTCTATTAATTGATGAATGGCAATCTTGAGTCCAAAATATCCAATCCCTGCGTTGAAACCCTTCGCAATAGCCTGCTATTACGTGCGGATTTCGCCTTGATCCTGGATGTTTTGGTTCTCAATCTTTCTCATCCACAATTAATAGAGGTACCCATAAGTTCAATATATTTTTTCAGGCCAGAAACACTTTGGGGTAGTTGTTGTTTTAACAGGCAGCTTAAAAATTCACTTCTGTTCATAACTGGATTTTTAAGTGACTCACGTTGGGACTTAATTACGCCGCATACAATGCTGGGTGCTAAATCCAGTGGATAATAAAAGAGTATAGCGGTCAAACGAAACAAATTAATTTTTTCGTTTTAGTGGAGACATGCAAAAAGTTAAAATAACCTCTCATTATTCAATGGTTAACCAAAATTTCGATGCCTTGCCTGCCGACTCTCCAAACTACGCTTTGATGATTTCTTTTGCTGTTGACTCTGCTGCTCAATCAAAAATGCAGGCACTGAACTCAGTCCAGAAGCCTGATGATCTTGCCTTAATACCTCAGTAGCCTCTTCGTTATTGCTGCCTGCGGCTTCCGTCAGATAACGATGCAGCAGTTCAAACAGTCGCTTCAGTGCCAGGCGGTGTGTTTGCCCGGTCTCTGCAAACAACCAGTCACTCAATTTGATGAAGCCTTCGAAGGCGTTATCTGCCAACACCCATGTCATCGCTTTTTTGAAGCGCCCGGAGTTGCTAATCATCTCCCAGTAACGGGCAAAGCGGTTAAGGCGCTGCATGGTGAGAAAGTCGATGCGGTTGGTGCTGAGGATGTTGTACGGAGGGTTAGGATTGTAGCGCATCGTATATTCAGCCGTGTGGCGTACCAGCGGCGTACCACGCAGGCGCTTGAGTATACCGACCTGTATCTCGTGCGGGTTGAGTGCGGCGAGTTGATTAAAGCCGCGCGCAAAACTGTTAATGTCTTCACCCGGTAGACCAATGATAAGATCGGCATGGATATGTGCGTAACTATTATTTCGAATCCAGCTGAGGTTCTCGGCACTTTTTTCATTATCCTGCTTGCGGCTAATCAACGCCTGCACTGCTGGGTTAAAACTCTGAATCCCGACCTCAAATTGCAGTGAGCCTTCGGGAAAACGTTTGATCATTTCGCGTAACGCTTCAGGCAGATGATCGGGGATCAGTTCAAAGTGCAGAAAGAGATCTCTGCTCATGCGTGCTAAAAAGAACACCATGATGCGGATGCTATCTTTGATTTTGAGGTTAAAGGTACGATCGATGAATTTAAAGTGGCGCGCGCCGCGTTCATAAAGCATCTGCATCTGCTCAAGAAACATTGTTTGATCAAACGGCTTAGCAGTTTTATCCAGCGCCGACAGGCAGAATTCACACTTGAACGGACAGCCACGTGAGGCCTCAACATAGATCAGGCGATTTTTAATGTCTTCATCACTGTAGAGATAATACGGCATCTTCAGTTCCGCCAGCTTAAACGGAATGGCGTTGATGATCTTGCGTGGGGGCAACTTGTTGGCCAGTAGTTCACGACATAGCTCGGCAAACTCCAGATCTGCTGCACCGCAGATCACATAATCAGCCATCTCGACGATTGGTTGTTGCTCATGCTCAAAGCTGACCTCCGGCCCTCCGAGGACGATGATCGTCTCCGGGCTGACCTGTTTTAACAGCGCGACCAATTGTGTTGTCTGCTCAATATTCCAGATATAGACGCTAAGACCAATAATACGCGGCTGTTCGAGCAGCAGTTTTTCTGCGACATCGATGGGACGCGCATCGATAATGAATTCACGGATGGCGGTGTCGACTTCCAACTCACCCATATTGGCCAGCAGATAGCGCAGGCCGAGTGAGGAGTGGAAATAGCGGGCATTGAGTGTTGCGAGGATAATCGGCGTCATTGTGCTATTGTGCCATTTTTTTGCCGTCATCACCTGATGGCATCATAAACGGGAAGCGACCCTTGTTCGGGCGTAAACACCAGATTCGCCGCCATATGAAGCACAACTACCACCCAATTGTGGGTGACACCACTCACGGCGATGGCAAACATAACCAGCTGTTTCCTGAACAGTTCAATTGCCACCGCCCTGCTACTGCATGCGGCGCGACTAAGCGTCAGTCATCCTCTTCAGTGGTGAAGCACCATCGATTAAAGCGCCGCTGGATAAGACTTTCTTACAAATCGCACAATTATTTAGCTTAAATGTGAAAAAAGTTTAATTTATTACCATCTAAGTCACGAAAATAACCGCAGTAAAAACCACTCTCTCGCACACCCGGCGCGCCCTCATCCTGCCCACCCATTTCAAGTGCCCTGGCATGCAATGAGTTAACCAGCGCCTGGCTATCAACTTTCAGCGCAATCATCACGCCGTTGCCAACGGTGGCAGGTGATTGATCAAAGGGTTTAATCACCGAAAAAATGGGCTCGCCCTCTGCCACATTCCATGCAACAAAGGTTTCATAATCGTAGACTCGTTTTGCACCCACCCCTGCGAACACCTTGTCGTAAAACTCAGCTGCTTTTGGCAGGTCATTAGTGCCTAATGTGACATATCCAATCATTTTGACTCCTTGACGATGCTTGATTAATGCGCCGATCTAAATTATTAATTAGAGATCCTGTATGGATTATAAACATAAATTTATTCCATGTGACCATCAATCCTCTTTAAGAGGGTTTTTTAATTAACGCCACATGCTTCTTCTCTCATAGTATTGGTTGTATTGCAATTTTCACGCAGTATCTCAATCAGTTGGGAGTGGCTGGCCCTGCCCTTTCTATAATCGATGACCGCCTGTAGCGTTCGCCACTGTTCAAGTGTCACTCGTAGATGGTTCATGGCTCTATTATTAAATAATTAGATGATTTTTAGCAAATATTTGCGATTTTTAATCGAATTTATAACAAGGATAATAGCTGACATTGAACGACGAAGCAGATCATTACTTCAATCCGACTACAATAAACAGGAGCAAATTCGTGGAAAAGGCAGCAACTCAGGGATGGATGAATACGAAAATAGTATCAGACAACGCTTAAGCCACCTGTCACCCAATACTATTAACGTAATTCCACAGATCGAGCCCTTCTATTCCGAGCAAAATCGCTAAGGCAGCACAGCCTGTAACCGTTAGTGCTAGTTTAATATCAAACCCTGTTTTATTTAGAAGGGATTTTCCACCCATTATGACACCAACAATGCAGACAATCATGCCGAACTCGGTCATCAACAGTAATGTGAGTAACGGCATCGCTGTTTCGCCATTTTCTGAGATAGCTATTTTTAAAACTATCTGAATAAAGATACCGATAAAGAGTGCGATGATGGGAAAGGCGGTTTTTTTCATGATGAGTATTCCGTGATGGGGTTTTTGTTAGTGTCAGTATTTACTGATTATCAGAACAAGTCAGTGTCTGTTTATTGAATCTTTGACCATTGTTTTTTCAGACGCTTAGCGGATACTGGCATTTTCGTTTTAAGCTCCTGTGAAAATAGCGAAACACGCAGTTCCTCAATCATCCAGCGATAGGTGGTGAGTTCAATATCGACGATACCTTGTTGCTGATGTTTTTCAAGGCGTGCAAGATACTCGTCCCATAGTGGTTTAATCTCCATCATCAATACGCGGTCACGGCTGACATTCCCTGTTAATTTATCCAGTCGAAGGTTTATCGATTTAAAATAGCGCGGGTATTCACGCAGCCACTCAATGGGCGTCTGATTGATGAAACCTGAATAGATAAGGGAGCCAAGTTGCGTCTTAATGTCACTAGCGGCGTGTAACCATGCGGGTGAGAGCGAGCCTTTGAATTTTTTATTAAGCTGGTGATGTTGTTTTAATGTCTCTAGTACTAAACCGCAGACCTCTTCACAGATCAATAGCATGTTCTTTTTTCCTGCCGCCAGGCATTGATTAAAGGCGTCCATCGTGCGTGATAATTCACCGCTAAAAAAGGCCTGGTCAATAATGGTGTCGATTAAATCTTGCTTCAGTTCATCGCAACGACCGACAGGAGCATAGTAGAGATTAATCTCTTTTTGATGCGGTAATTGACGTGAAAGGTATTTGAGTTTATCTGGCAATACAAAACCCACCAGACGGCGCAGCGCGATGCGTGTTTCATGTTCGGCCTGTTGAAGATTGTCGCGTAACTCAATGGCAATACTTTCTGTTTTATCCACCAGTGCAGGATAACCGCGCATTAAAATACCATTGCGAGTAAACTCCACATCAGTTTCCAGATCACCAAAATCCCATGCCGTGATTCCCTGGCGTTCGCCATCCCATGATGGTATCTCGGCAAAGCTCTGTTGCGCCTGGCCTTTCAGTTGCTGCTGCAACTGGCGTAGGTCACGACCCATCGCGATGCTCTTTTCATCGTCATCAATTACATTAAAATTCACCAGCATATGGGGTGGCAGCTTATCTAATTGCCAGTCTTCAATAGTGACTTTGGTGCCAGTCATGCGAAGCAGTTGATGTTGTAGTGCTGGCAGCAGCGGTTCTTCACTGGCGGACAGCACACGCAGGCAGGCATCGGCATAATTTGGCATCGGCACAAAATTTCGGCGTAATGCCTTCGGTAGGGATTTCAATAGTTGGCGAATTTTTTCATGCAGCAAGCCCGGCACCAGCCATTCAAAACGTGGTGGGCTTAATAGATTCAGCGTAGGTAACGGCACCGTAACAGTGACACCATCTTGTGGATGAGTGGGGTCAAAGTGATAATTCAGTTTAAGCGCCATGCCCGCAATGTTGATTGTGTCTGGAAATTGCGCATCCGTAACGGCATCTGCCTCATGCTGCATCAGGTCATCGCGTTTAAGAAAGAGTAGCCGAGGTTCTTTTTTCTCAGCCTTTTTACGCCACGCCTCAAAGCGTCGGCCATCATAACTATCCGCTGGCAGGCGTTGATCATAAAACTGGTAAAGCACTTCGTCATCTACCAGTACATCACGGCGGCGTGATTTTGCTTCCAGTGATTCAATCTCGTCGATCAGTTCGATATTATGTTTGAAAAATGGTGCGTGAGTATTGAGCTCTTTTTCGACCAGTGCGCCGCGAATAAAAATTTCTCGCGCTTCGACTGGATTAATCTTGCCAAAATGTATTTTTCGGCGTGGATGAATCATCAGGCCATACAGTGAGAGCCGTTCAAACGCCATCACTGCGGCAGGACGTTTTTCCCAGTGCGGTTCAAAGATGGTGCGTTTACAGCGCTCACCGGCAACCTGCTCTATCCACTCGGGTTCGATCCGTGCACAGTTGCGAGCATACATGCGGGTTGTTTCAACCAGTTCAGAGGCCATAATCCATTTGGGTGGTTTCTTAAAAAGGATGGAGCCGGGAAAGATATGTAGCTTGATACCACGCGCGCCAGTGAATTCCTGTTTGTCTCCTTTGAAGGCGATATTACCTAACAGGCCAGTTAATAGTGCCTGGTGGATGGAGGCGTAGTGATCACTATCGATCTCTGGTACTTCGTCCTCGTTACTGTTGAGTAGCGCTTTATCTCTTCTGTTATTGAAGAATTGCGTGTCGTTGAGTTTCCAGCCGAGTTCTCGCACCTGGCTTTTGAGTTGCACATGGACATCGTGCCATTCGCGCATGCGTAGGTATGAGATGAAATGATCACGGCACCAGCGGCGTAGTTTATTGTTGGTGAGTTTAGCTGCCTGGCGATGGTATTCTCGCCATAGTTTTAGATAGGCAATAAAGTCAGACCGCTCATCACTAAAAATCTTGTGCCTTTCGTCAGCGGCCTGCTGTTTCTCGTGCGGTCGTTCACGCGGCTCCTGCACACTGAGTGCACTGGCAATGACAAGCAGTTCTGTGAGGCTGCCGAGTTGATGTGCAGCCAGCACCATGCGCCCTATTTTAGGATCAATCGGTAATCGTGCAAGTTGTTTACCTATCTCGGTGAGCTGTTTATTTGCATCAATCGCGCTCAGCTCTTCCAGCAGTTTATAGCCATCACTGATCATCCTGGGTTCGGGTGTTTCAACAAATGGAAAGTGATCGATATCGCCAAGGCCCAGTGATTTCATCTTCAAAATAACAGCAGCGAGATTGCTACGCCTGATTTCGGGTTCACTGAACTCAGGCCGCAGGCTAAAGTCTTCTTCGTTATAGAGGCGAATACAGATGCCAGGGGCGGTACGACCACAACGCCCGGCGCGTTGATTCGCGGATGCCTGTGAAATTTTTTCAATCGGCAGTCGTTGTACTTTAGTACGATGACTATAGCGACTCAAACGCGCAACACCAGGGTCAATCACATAACGTATGCCCGGTACCGTGAGAGAGGTTTCCGCCACATTGGTTGCCAGTACGATGCGCCTGCCTGTATGTGACTGAAAGATTCGATTCTGCTCGCTGGCCGATAGTCGCGCATAGAGCGGCAGGATTTCAGTGTGCGGTGGGTGGTGTTTACGCAGGCTTTCAGCGGCTTCGCGAATTTCACGCTCACCGGGTAGAAAGATCAATATATCACCAAGGCCGTCCTGTGCCAGCTCATCAACCGCATCACGAATGCCCTGCTGGATGTCGCGATCTTCATCATCATTATGATCATTTTGCAGTGGTCGATAGCGCATTTCGACCGGATAGTTACGCCCGCTCACTTCAATGATGGGGGCATCATTAAAATGTTTTGAAAAACGTGAGGTATCAATCGTCGCAGAGGTAATGATGATTTTTAGGTCGGGACGCTTAGGCAGCAGCTGTTTTAGGTAGCCGAGCAAAAAGTCGATATTAAGGCTGCGCTCATGTGCTTCGTCGATAATCAATGTGTCGTATTGATTGAGAAAACGGTCTTTCTGACTTTCGGCCAGCAGGATGCCGTCGGTCATCAGCTTGATGTAACTCCCAGGACTCGTGCGATCACTAAAGCGCACTTTATATCCAACGATATGGCCAACTTCTGATTTCAGCTCTTCTGCGATACGTGTCGCGACACTGCGCGCCGCGATGCGGCGTGGTTGGGTATGACCGATCATACCGGTAATGCCACGCCCGATCTCAAGACAGATTTTGGGCAACTGGGTCGTTTTGCCCGAACCAGTTTCACCCGCAACAATCACTACCTGGTGTTTTTTTATTGCCTCGGCAATTTCGCCTCGTCGCTCGCTAACCGGCAACTCTTCTGGGTAGTCTGGTGTGGGTATGTTGGTGCGACGTTGCTCGCACTGCTGGTATGACTGGGTGATGCGAGCAATAAGACGCTGCAAAGCCACCTCATCAGGCATCGATTTTAGCTGCTGTAATTTTTGGCTCAGGCGGTGACGATCGATC
The DNA here is from genome assembly GCA_021648525.1 of Gammaproteobacteria bacterium. Lineage (GTDB taxonomy): Bacteria > Pseudomonadota > Gammaproteobacteria > SZUA-140 > SZUA-140 > SZUA-76. The sequence goes on along the minus strand of JAKISP010000009.1, from coordinate 71,147 downwards.
ACCATGCAGCGGTTAATCGAGTGTTTAAGGTCTGCTGGAATCTTACTCATGCGAAGGTGATTGGCGGCTCAAAATGGTATCAGCTCAGGATTATAACACCCTGTGGCGAGCTTAAAATTATCTTGTAACGAGGCCAGGAGGCTGTCGGGCCTAGGGTAACGAGATGGTACAGCGTGCACCGCCATCGATGCCTTTATTGCTGGTTTTCAGATAACCGCTCTCTTTACGGTTTTTATGCAGGCGGGCAATGGTAGCCGAAAAAAATAGCCCCAGACCCGTACCGCCAGATTCATGACTGTTGTCACCCGGTGTGATGTCATGTGGTGTGCCGTAGCGCTTTAACATGACCTCCGGGTAGCCTGGCCCATTATCATCAACAGAGATTCGTAATTTCTTATCGTAAATAGCGGCATTGAGCTGAATTTTATTGCGGGTGTGCTGTTGAGCATTGGTGATCAGGTTGTTGATAACCCCTTTGAGCAGCTCTCGATCAAAAAACCATACCAGCGCTTCATCACATTTGATGCTTAACTCAATCCCTCGTAGCGCTAGCAATTCATGGTTCTCAATGTGAAGTTCTTCGAGGAATTCATCAACACTATGCTCGCTAAGGCGCAGACTTTGTTGTGTATTACCCGCCTTATAGAGTGTGAGCAGCTGGATTAGCTGATCATTAATGCGCCGCCCTTCTCTCTCTGCACGTAGAATTCTGGCATGAGATTTTGCTTCCGCAGGGAGTTCATCAATGACCTCGTCAAGCGTACCGAGCAGTAGCTGAATCGAATTTTTCATGTCATGCACTGAGCTTGCCATGATGGCTGAAAAATCGAGCTTGATTGGCAGGTTTTCTTTGCTCATAGGCTTTTCAGCCAGTCTGGAGCGCTATCTCACGACAGCTCGCCATTAGCTCGTTATATTTTTTCTTTACAGAATCGACATCTTTGACTGCGTCCAGATAACACATCGCTTCATTGATCTGTTGTTTGTTGGCACCTTCTTTTTTCATCAGCAATATGTATGACTGCGCCGCATTAAGGCTGATGGTATGGTTTAGTGGCAGCGCTTTGGCTGCTTTTTTGAACAGTTCAATCGATTCAGCGATTTTTCCTTCGTTGATCAGCCTGACACCTTCATTATTGATCTCAGCAATCTCACCGATAGCGGCTGCAATCGCCTCATCCGCTTTTCCTGAAAGTCCGGCTTCTTCGTAGGTCTGATTAATTTCTGCTAATACCGCTTTATCTTCATGATTATTTTTGGCAACGTCTTTGATAATGGTATCTGCCTCTGCCTCTTTATTATATTTCAGGCAGTTTTTGGCAAGTGCAATGCCAGCACCGCTAGAGAAATTGGGGCCATGCTTTTTATAGAGTACAAGCGCTGCATCCACTGCCGCTTCGGCTTTAGTTTCATCACCTAGTGCCTGGTGCACAGTACTTTTGCATATTTCAGCCTGTAAGCTGGCGTCGTGGTCACCCTTGAAAGCATTTTTTATTCTGTCCGCAATCTTAAGGGCCTCTTTGCCTTTATTGTTTTTAACAAGTGCTTGAGAATAGTTAACGTAGTCATTGGCTTTTTTCAATACTGAATGCTTTCCAATCAGCATCGCATCACGACAGGCTCGCTCAGCAACGGTATGGTTTTCATTGAGGACAGCCAGTTCACCCAATTCACGCTGACGGATGAGTGACTTCGGTGATTTTTGAATGGCTTTAGCCAGCGTCTCTTCTGCGGCCAGGGAGTCGCCGAGTTTTTTGTGTGTTTTACTAAGCAAGTCGTAAGCCGCAACAAAATCACTATTGTCAGCGATAATCTCTTCGAGTAGTTCCGTTGTTTCACTATATTTTTGCTGAGAGAAATAAACGTTGGCAAGCCCTAGCTGTGCCCACGGCACATCTCGGTTAGCAAGTACCTCTTTGCAGAGCATTTCAGCAGCATCGTGATCACCAATGGTGGTAAGCAGGGTGTATTGCAGGCTTTGTAATTCCAGCCGCAGTGCCGGGTGATCGGTCATTGCCTCATCGCATAGTTTACTGGCTTTGCCATACTCCTTTTTATCGATTTCGATAGATATTTTTTTTGTAAACTCTTTTTTTTCGAGAATCTTTTTAAGGCGTGTCTGTAAGGTTATTTTGGTAACAGGCTTGGCGAGGTAGGCATCGGGTTGATAGTCGATTGCGCCCATTACCATCGTGGCGGTATTTTCTGCTGTGACCATGATGAAGGTTGTCGCTAATGGCAGAATCTCGCGATGCTTAGCCTCTTCCAATACCTGCTGACCATCTTTGCCTTCGCCAAGATTGTAGTCACATAGAATAATATCGAATTTATTATTGGCAATCTTCTCAATCGCATCGTCACCGTTAGCAGCCTGCTTGATATCCTCAGCGCCATAAGCAATTAGCATGCTGCGCAGCATTGCGCGCATTTCGGCGTAGTCATCGACGACCAGAATTCTGCTGTTTTTAAGCGTCCACAGAGGCATGCTTCAATCACTATTTCCTTAGTTGCTCATGAAGGTGCTAACACCTGTTTTCTGTGATGACACCATACCCGGCATGGTGTACTGCTCTAATATTTTTATAGACTAACAGTTCTCATTATAAATAACGCTCATTTGACCGAATTCTTGAGCGATTTTAATTGTCATGGGGGGGCTGATTTGCGCTAGATTTTATCTTAAAATAGCCTAATCATGTACAATGAGCCTCGAAATAGTAAAGGCAGGCTTCTTAATATGAAGCTGAAGATTAAGGAGGCGGGTGAAAAAACAGTGTATCGGGGACTAGAAAAAGTTGATCAAATTTTGATTCTCGGATGGGGGTTGATTGGCGATCTATTTATCCGTATACCCTTAATTGAGGCTCTCAGGGATCGCTTTCCTGAGGCAGAAATAACAGTGGTTGTCGATCCTGTCTGTGTCGCCATATTGGAGAACCATCCAGCCTGTGATCATATTATTCCATTTTGTCGAGATAAATACCCATTAATGAAATACCTTAAGAGGTATGTGTCTCAAGTGATGCAGCTGAGACGGCAGCATTTTGACCTGTGCGTGAATCTGTATTACGGTGGCAGTAGTGTCCTTATTTCACAACTGGCAAATGCACGTATGCGCGTTTGTTTTGATCATACGCCTGCATTATGTAGAGCGAATAATTTGATGGTGCCTCGACCATCGTTTTGTGATAACTGGACGCTTGATCTTGCGCGGATGCTGGTACCCCTGGGGATTCCTCTGGATACAATTCGTCGTGGCACCAGCTTTTATTGTAGTTCAGCGTCAAGCGTGTTTGCAGAGAACTTCTTAGTGGAAAATAGTTCATCGTTAATTGGAATTAATCTTGGTGCCGGCGCTGACGAGAAGCGCTGGCCAGTTGATCGTTTTGTTGAATTGGCGATTAAAATCAATCGTGAGCATAGACTCAAACCCCTGGTATTTACTAATCCAGGAATGGAGCAGTTAGCCGACGAATTTATTGCTTCTTATACTCGATATGGTGATGCGACACATGCGCCATTGATGTCGATTGATCAAGTGGCAGGGCTAATGCTGTATTGTGATTACGTGGTAACAGGCGATACCGCTTTAATGCATCTCGCTTTTGGATTAAAACGGCCGACGTTGGCATTATTCACCTGCACTCGCCCGGAAACGGTTGAACCCGAGGATGTGCCACATGCCAGTTGCTTTGTTGCAGGGAAAGATGACACGGATATCTGTGGCAATCCGATGGGGACGGTTGACATTCCACTTGATGAAGCCTATCGGCAATTCTGCCATCTGATAAGATCAGCTAAAAATACAGCGGTAAGTGGTTAGCTATTATTAAGGTATATAGAAATGATTAGTGCGATTTATAAAAAAATTCGTTATAGCCTCTTTGCGGGAATGCCTGAATCAAGGGTCTCAGAGCATAGAGTAAAAGACCATATTCGAAAAGTTCGCTACAATCTTTTTGGTGAGACCCCCTTTTTAGGTCGGAAATCATCGAAAGGCGAGACAGCAAAGGCTCATGAACGACGCTTACGAGAAGGTTTTTTTGAAAAATTTTGCCAGGGTAAGGGGCTTGATATCGGTTATGGTGGCGACCCTGTTACACCCAGTGTTCGAGGGTGGGACTTTGAACATGGTGATGCACAATATATGAATGGACTGGATGATGAGTGTTTTGATTTTGTCTATTCAAGTCACTTGCTGGAGCATCTCCCTGATATTGATGCCGCATTAACTAACTGGAATCGAGTGCTTAAACCGGGCGGTTTTCTGCTGTTATATTTGCCTCATCGTGATCTTTATGAGAAAAAGGCGACATTACCATCACATTTTAATCATGACCATGTGCGCTATTTTCTACCTCAGAATGATGAAGCACCCGATACTGTTGGATTAGAACAGCTTGTTAATAAAAAATTCCCGGAACACCAGTTGATTTATTGTCGAACATGCGATGAAGGTTACGTGAACCCTGGCGATGACTTGCCCAGTGAGGGTGAATTTTCGATTGAACTGGTATTGAAAAAGGGTGGGTGATTTATCAATGGCACTACGTAGTTGTGTGGTTTGCGAAACTAGCGCGCACGCGAGCCACTATTGTCAGATAGACGGTTATGATTATCTGCTCTGTGGCGCGTGCGGTTTGATCTACGTTGATCAACTGGAGAAGACCGAAAATATTTATAAGGCCTATAGCGGTGGTGGGGTGAAATCACTGCGCCGCCGTTTAATGGCCCCATTTAGAAAGCATCACCATGATGGCGGTTACCATGAGTCGACTGCCAGAGCTAAGGCGATTTTTGCATTTGCTGAACAGCAGGTGACTAGCCAGGGAAAATATCTCGATGTAGGCTGCAATAAATGCTACCTGTTAGCGCAAGGGCTAGAGAAGGGGTGGGATGTCCATGGATGCGAGCTGGTACCAGAATTAACAGCGCCATTTCTTAATAGTTATCCGCAGTGCAAGGGGAATGTGCATCAGGGGCGTTTTATGGATATGCGGCCTCAGTTTAATCATGAAACTTTTGATCTAATTAGCGCGATTGATGTGATTGAGCATTTTGAAGATGTGATCACGGATCTCAATGGGATTTTTGAAATATTAAAACCTGGTGGTGCGTTTGTGATACAGACACCGGATGTTGCTTGCGAGGAAGCGAAAGATGCTGGCGGCAAATGGGGCGCGCTTAAGCCACTGGAGCATCTGCATCTTTTTGATATTGATAACCTGACGACATTGGCAAAACGGATTGGCTTTAGCGATGTGCAGGGCTATGGCGAGCCTTTTGAACATGCTGATGGTAACTTTGTCGCGGTCCTGCGTAAATAACAATGAAAATATTAGTCATTCGAATTGGCCGCGTTGGCGATATTGTGATGGTCACCCCCGCGCTACAGGCGATTATCGAAACACATCCTGGTGCGGAGGTACATCTATTGACCAGCTCTGATGGGCGACGTGTTTTGAAAGGGTTTTCATCGCAGGTTTCAAAGTTGATTGTTCATGATCGTAAATCACCACTCGCCTTTTATCATGTGAAAAAGACTGAAAAAGCGCTGCACGATGAAAATTATGACAAAGTGTTCTGTTTTGAATTAAACCCTCGTTTTAGTGATCTATCAAAACGACTGACAGATAACAATTTCTGCATCGATTACAGTAATGAGTCAGCACACTATTCACGTCGCTGTCTTGATGCGGTTGCTCGCTCCATAAAAGGTGAATTAAAAGATTACTGGATTGCCTTGCCGGTACATGATGAGTCACGACTTAAGGCACGAGCCATTCTTGCAGAAGAAGGCATCACGGATGAGACGTTTGTGGTGGGCCTTCACCCAACTTATAGTGGTTTAAAAAAGGTGGCGTGGCGTCGTACAAATAATACGGGCCGCCTGTGGCCCGCAGAGTCGTTTGCAGCGTTGGCCAAACTGATCGCGGCATACAGTAAAGAGCGAGGTCTCAACATTCGCATCATTATGGATTTAATGCCAGATGAAGTGGAAACAGGTGAAAATATTGTGCGCATGAGTAATGACACAGCAACGATGCTGGTGCCCCCGCTTGATTTTGAACGTTACAAGGCAACACTTGAAAGAATGGATGTGCTGGTCGTTTCAAACACCGGCCCGATGCATCTTGGTGGTGCTGTGGGGACACATGTAGTGGCTTTTTTTGGTAATGTACCGCCGTCGGATAGCGCAGCCTACGTCGCTGAGGGGCAGAATGTGAATATCATGGCGGCCTCGAAAGAGGTTGCAGATATTACCCCGCAAGAGGCGTTTGAGGCGTGTAAATCTTTTTTCCCAAAATAGCTTACTGTTTATCCATCGTAACCCGGGGTAGCATTTTAAGATTGGTAGTGCGATTCGATCTCGTTGCGGGTCAATATTCCCTCAATCTGCTGCTTTTCGTTATCCCTGCGGATGACGCATAGTGCCTCGAACGCAGAGCCAGAGATCGCTTCATGTGCTTCCTGGAGTGAGGCCTGAAGATGAATCGTTGCCGCATCGAGTCGCTTCGCCGGAATTTCGAGTAGATCGATCATCGTATCATCCAGGCGCGTTTGCGGTGTTGCACTGGCAAGCAGGTGTTGCGCAAGGTCAGCCGGTGGCAACAGTGAGTATTGCCTGTCGCCGCAGGTAATGATGATCCAGCTGGGGTTTTGATCAAGTAGTATCTGGGCTGTGGTAAAAGTCACAAACTGATCAACCTGAATCAGGTTTCTATCCATCACATTGGCAACCGCAATTCGGCGCAATGACTGTGCGAGTGCGGAATCGTGAAAGTCGAGGCCGCGTTCTTTAATTAGCATGATAAAGACCGATGGTTTGCCAAAAAAATGGTTATTGACCAGCGTGGCCGTCACAATCGCGAGCATCCCTGGCAAGATAATATTAGGGTTAGCCGTTAGCTCAAGCATGGCAATTAAAGCGGCCAGCGGCGCATGCAAGGTTGCGCCCATCATCGCACCCATACCGATGATGGCGTAAAAACCAGGAGATGATATGCTGCCGGGAAATAGTGCATCTGCGATGACCCCAATCGCACCACCAGCGGTAGCACCGATGACGAGTGTTGGTCCAATCAGGCCGCCAGGAAGCCCTAAACCAAGCCCAATGGTGGTGGCCAGGATCTTGATCAGGGTAATCGCAATCAACATGCCGAGAGCGAATTCACCCAGCATAGCGGCATTGACGGTATCGTAGCCAATGCTCATTATCTGCGGAACACCAAGGGCGAAAATACCAATGATAAAGCCCGCTAATGTGGTGCGCTGCCACAAGGGGTAAGTCGCGCTGATGCGTACAAATCGTTGCAGTAGCTCTATAAAGGTGGCGGCAAGCACGCCAATGACCAGGCCCAGCACTAAAACAAATGGCAGCTCTGCGATTGTGCTGAGGCCTATATCAGGAATCAGAAAGGCAGCTTCGTTACCAAAAAACCAATGACACACGATGGTTGCCAGTACTGCTGCCACAATCACGGGAATAAAACCGGCGATGGTGTATTCCATTAACACCACTTCCATAGCAAAAATAACACCCGCTAGCGGCGTATTAAATGAAGCAGCAATTGCGGCTGCAACACCACAGGCAACCAGGGTACGGGTACTGCTGTTAGAGAGCTGAAGCCACTGCCCTAGCAAGCTACCACTGGCAGCGCCAAGGTGAACACTGGGTCCTTCTCGGCCGACTGAATGACCACTGATGATCGTGATAGCACCACCGATGAATTGCCAGATGGCATTTCGTAGGGGTAGTCGCCCTTGATGATAGGCAAGACGTTCCATGGTGTGGACAACACCTACTTGAGCGGCGTTTTTTGCGATGTATTGAAACAAAAGCCCCACCACAAGCCCGCCGACGGTGGCGAGTAGCAGACGCATGACGGGCGATAGTCCCTCGTAGTTTTCCGCATCAGCACCAGGCAGAAAACTCATCTGAGTGTATTCAATTAAAATGCGAAAGGCGACGATGACAAGCCCGGCAATGATGCCGCTGATCGCACCAAGCAGTGCAAGTTGTGGCACGCTTTCAACCGTCGCCATTGATAAGCGAAATTTCGCGAAGCGGCGATTAAGATGTGACTTCAAATTAGCCATTTTATGATGGTATTTGTTGGTAGTGTTCCAGAGCTTTAAAGTAGGCGGAAATAGCCGCTTTCGTCCATTCTAGCAAATCGCCTGCTATCACGATATTGATTCAGGAACTTTTAGTGGTGAGGGTTAAGCAGCCGCGTTACTGACTTCAAGGCAATCTTCAGGCAGTATTTCAATACCGCCCTTTAATACCGCGGTACGAATTTCGTATTGAGACAGGACGAAAGCTGCAGCAGAACTGCGGGTACTGGTCTCGCAATAACAGATGTAGGGGATCTTTTTATTCAGTTCACGTGCACGTTTATGCAGGTCACGCATTGGAATGTTGATCGCGCCAGGGATATGTCCTCGTTCGTACTCTTCGGCCATACGCACGTCAATCCATTTGGCGCCGCGCTTGATAATGCCGTCAGCCTTATCAAACTCGACCCAGCGAAGGGTTGGTTGCTTGAGCAGATTAATAAAGTCATCTTTAGAAAGGCGTAGTAACACCCCATCTTCCATCATTGTGATGGTGGCATTTCGTGGCTTATCTGAAATCAACGCGGCTTCACCAAAACTGGCGCCTTCATTTAGTTCTGCCATGATGACAGAATCTTCATCATTTTCAGGGTTGATGGTGACTAACGCGGTACCGTTATTGATCATATAAAAATAGTCGCCCTGATCGCCCTGTCTGATGATTAAATCGCCGGCATTAACGCGTATCGGCTCCAGTTTATTGAGCAGCTCTTCAATATTAGCAGCGGGCAGTTTTCTAAATGTCGGTGATTTGATCATGGAATTAAGCCAGCTGGCACGATCAATGGTAACAATGCCCTCTTCACTCATCACAATTTCAGTTTCGGGTGCAGAGATCTGTCCCCAGGCGGTGAGCGTCTCTATGAGTTCTTTTTCGATACGAATCAGATCCACTTCACCCGAGGTGGTGATGGCGGCTGTCGCAAAATGTTTAATGGAAAAAGGGTTTAGCGCCTCATCCGAATCAGCCTGTATCGTTGACTGGTTATCCTCTTGAGTGACCTCAAGGCCACCTTTCAGCAGATAAAGTACAACGCCATCTGGAATGCCATCACTGTAAAGCTGTGTGCCGGTGGGGTATCTTTCAATCACTGAAAGCGAAATTAGCACGGGAATTTGCGCTTCATCCATAGTCGATAGTGGCGAACAGCGATAGAGTTGAGCGGCAAGTTTGTCGCAATCAAGCTCTTCAGGTGAAATCACCCGCTTATTATCGGCTTCTAGCATTGTCGTCCATGAATCGTAATCTGCTAATTTATAGGGTTTTTATTTTTTATTCGTTGTCAATAACATCTTTGGATATGCTGCTCAGCACCAACAATGCGTGTTAAACTGCACGCCCTGATGCGATTAAAAATACCATCGGCCTTCGACAATAAATCTTTATAAATCAGAGCAAGAATGCAAAAAACCACCACCACATCGCGGATTCGCGAGATCCCCTATAACTACACCTCTTTTTCCGACCGTGAAATAGTGATCCGCTTTCTGGGCGAAACGAGCTGGCATCAACTCAACAACCTGCGCGGCTCTCGGCGCACCGGACGCTCGGCGCGCATGTTGTTCGAAGTGCTGGGTGACATGTGGGTAGTGACGCGTAACCCTTATATTCAGGATGATTTGATCAGTAGTAACAAGCGCTGGCGTGCGCTGGTGAAAGCGCTGCATCATCGCCTTGATCAAACTATTGAACGCGCCGACAGCAATGATACCGCCTTAAGTCTATTAGAAGCGACGCGACGAGCAGTACACCAGTTTGAAGCGTGGTTGCCAAAGCAGAAAGTGTTACGCAGTGAAGCCGAAGCGCGTCTACTTAAAGTCACCCGTTCAGACAACATCGATTTCAGCGCCATCGCACGTGTTTCTCACGTCACTGATGCGACCGACTGGCGTGTTGAGTTGCCCTTTGTGGTGCTCACGCCGGATACCGAAGAAGAAATACGCGCGCTGGTCGAGGCCTGTATTGACCTTAATCTAACCATTATTCCGCGTGGTGGCGGCACCGGTTATACCGGTGGCGCGGTACCTCTGATTGCCGAAACCGCCGTGATCAATACCGAAAAGCTGGAAGGACTTGGCCTCGTTGAACAGCGCCAGCTGGAAGGGGTGCCTGAAGCGGTCGCTACGGTGCGTGCTGAATGTGGTGTGGTGACACGTCGAGTGGCTGAACGTGCCGAATCGCAATGCTATGTCTTTGCAGTTGATCCTACTTCGCAGGATGCCTCCACCATTGGTGGTAACGTGGCGATGAATGCTGGTGGTAAAAAGGCCGTTTTATGGGGCACGACGCTCGATAACCTGGTGTCGTGGCGCATGGTGACGCCGGATGCACAGTGGCTCGAAGTAGAGCGTATTAACCATAACCTGGGCAAGATTCATGACCAGGATGAGGTTGAATTTCGCGTCAGTTATTTTGGTGCGGATGGAGAGACACCAACCAGACCGGTAGAGACACTGATATTCCCAGGACATGCATTTCGTCGTCGCGGTCTGGGCAAAGATGTGACCGATAAATTTCTCGGTGGCCTGCCCGGCATTCAAAAAGAGGGGTGTGATGGTTTCATCACCTCAGCGACCTTTATTCTGCATCAGAAGCCCGCATTTACCCGCACAGTGTGCCTGGAGTTCTTTGGCGCGGATATGAAACCAGCGGTCTCAGCGATTGTGTCGATTAAAGACCATATTGAGCAGCAGACCGAGACCTTGCTTTCGGGCATGGAGCACCTTGATGAGCGTTACCTGCGCGCGGTGAGTTACTCGACCAAGGCGCTCCGTTCCGAGATGCCAAAGATGTTGTTGTTAATCGATATTGGCGGTCATAACGAAGATGACGTGGCGCGTACGGCATCTGCGGTGGTACGTATTGCCAATGAGCGGGAGGCGGAAGGCTTTATCGCCGTGACACCTGAAGCGCGTCGTCGTTTCTGGCAGGACCGTGGTCGTACCGCTGCGATTGCCGCGCATACCAACGCCTTCAAGATCAATGAAGACGTGGTGATCCCGCTCGAACACCTTGCGACCTATAACGAGCAGATCGAACGTATTAACATCGAGCAATCGACTAGCAATAAACTGCAGATGATCGATGCGGTAATCGCCTTTCTCGATGATGAGCTGGCCACCATGCCGCTCTCTGAAAAATTTGAAGCGAGCAAAGAGGGTGATGCGATTATCCTTAGCAAGCGTGATGCGGCTTGCACGCATTTAAAGACCATTCGCAATCGTTGGGTCGCGTTGATCGAACAGATGGATGCGCTTGCGACAACGCAAGATGACCTGTTAAGTGCCGATGAGCACGCCAGACGTCAAGCCGACGATACCCTGTTTCAGTTGTTGTTGCGTCGCGATGTGCGTATCTCTTATCGTCGTGAGATTGAGCGTCCACTAAAAGAGATCTTTGGTGGCGAGGCACTCTCACCCGTGCGTCAACGACTCGATGATATTCATCGTGAGATTCGTTCCAGCCGCCTCTTTGTCGCACTGCATATGCATGCGGGTGACGGCAATGTGCATACCAACATTCCGGTCAATTCCAATGACTACGAGATGATGCGCGAAGCGGAGCATATCGTTGATCGCGTGATGGAAATTACGCGCTCGCTGGGTGGCGTTATCTCTGGTGAGCACGGCATTGGCATCACCAAGATGCAGTACATGGATGCACAGAGCATTGATGCCTTTGCCGAGTACAAAACGCGCATCGACCCCAATGGTTTCTTTAATCGCGGCAAACTACTGCCCGGCTCCGGCCTTGAGAAGGCCTACACACCCTCTTTGAGGCTACTGCAGCAAGAGGCGCTTATTCTTGAGGAAAGCGACCTGGGCGCGCTTAACGACGATATCAGCAACTGTTTGCGCTGTGGTAAGTGTAAGCCTGTCTGCACCACCCATGTGCCGCGTGCTAACCTGCTCTATTCACCGCGCAACAAGATCCTTGCGACCGGCTTGATGATTGAGGCGTTCCTTTACGAAGAGCAGACGCGCCGCGGTATTTCAGTACGTCACTTTGATGAGATGGAAGACGTAGCCGATCACTGCACCGTTTGTCATCGTTGTGAACCCGCTTGTCCGGTGGATATCGATTTTGGTGAAGTGTCGATCCGCATGCGCACCATCCTGAAGACACGCCTGCCGTTTAAACTGAAGCCGGGGCCTCGCCTCGCGATGGCGTTCCTTAACGTCACCAGTGCAACCTCGATTAAGGTGATGCGCAAGTTGATGCTACAGTGGGGTTATGCTGGGCAGCGCCTTGGCCATCGCGTATTCAAGGCGCTAACACCAAAAGAGGCACCCGATGCACGGCCGACATCGACCACTGGCAAGCCATCGATACCGGCACAGGTGATTCATTTTATGAAGAAGCCGCTACCAGCGGACATTCCAACGCAGACTACTCGCGCGCTGCTTGGAGTGGAAGACGATAAGGCGATTCCGATTCTTCGCGACCCTGCAAAGACGGATGAAAATGCGGAAGCGGTCTTCTACTTCCCTGGTTGTGGCTCGGAACGGCTCTTTAGTGAAGTCGGCATGGCGACCCTGGCGATGCTGTATGAAAGTGGCGTACAGACCGTATTGCCGCCGGGCTATTTATGTTGTGGTTACCCACAGACTTCATCGGGCGATCAGGCGAAGGGAAAGCAGATCACCACCGATAATCGAGTATTGTTCCACCGTGTTGCCAATACGCTCAACTACCTTGATATCAAAACGGTGGTGGTGTCGTGCGGCACCTGTATGGATCAACTATTGAAATATGAGTTTGAGAAGATTTTTCCTGGCTGTCGCCTGATGGATATCCATGAATTCCTGATGGAAAAAGAGATCTCGGTTGATGGTGTGGAAGGAGTGCAATACCTTTATCATGATCCTTGCCACACCCCGATGAAACACCACTCGCCACTGACAGTGACCAGCAAATTGCTGAATGGCGAAACAACACTCACGGATCGCTGTTGTGGCGAGGCCGGTACCTTTGCGGTGGCGCGCCCCGATATCGCGACACAGGTACGCTTCCGCAAGGAAGAGGAGCTAAAGATAGGCATTGAACAGCTGACTAATAAGCCAAAGGTCGAAAATAATGAAGTGCGTCTGCTGACGTCGTGCCCCGCCTGTCAACAAGGGTTGGCCCGCTATAGCGATGTGACCGGTATGGAACCAAAATATATCGTGGTTGAACTGGTTAATCGTTACTTCGGTGAGAAATGGCAACGAGCTTTTATCGATAAGGTGAAAAAAGGTGGGATTGAGCGGGTACTGCTCTAATACACACGCCATCCCGGCGCGTTTTGGCCGGGATCCAGGTAACGAAAAACGATTACTTGCGAAACAACCAGAAGAGCAGTGATAAAACGCTGATGATCGATGTCATCACGGGAAAGTAGAAACCAGGACCCTCTTTTTCAACCGCAATATCACCGGGCAGCCTGTTCGCTGGCGCATTTTAGCCGCATTTACACCAAAGACCAAAACCATATTTCTTTAGAATGATAATAACACCCAGAGTTGCATACTTGTATGGAATTTGATGTTTCAATCAAATCAATATGACCACCGCCATAACCTGTAATTTTCCAGAATAATACGACACCTTTTTTTCCTGTTAATTCTGCCAGTGCATTTTTAGGATTGATTAATTTTGGTTTTCCGAAAGCATCGGGCTTCATGAGCTGATCTGCTAATAATTTTGCACCAGCCTCGACTTTTTTGCCTTTAAAACCGCCCTCTTTTACAGGCAGCCTACCTGTGAAAGATACGCCAGTTTTTAGGAGGGCAAGGCTTACGCGAACTGCACAAGTGTTTACATAGGCAGGGTTTCTTTTAATCAGCTCATCCAATTTGTAACCAATTTCATCATACAAAGACTCTGCATCTACAAAATTAGTTGCTAATTCATTTGATGAATAGTAGTTCTTCTTCAGTTTCTCATAGGTAGGTTTCATGTTCTATCCTTGCATGGTAGTTTTTGCGACATTATGGAGATGATTATTTCAGACGCTCTTCGATTCAAAGACTGTTCAGACTCTTTTTTAAATCCAATATAAATTAACTCTTGTATTGAACCAGGCAATGCAACCTTATATCCACACCATGATTCACCCTCAGTACTATCAAGAACACCAATCAAGAACATCTCAGCAAGGTGTCTCTGACCGACATTTTTGCTCATATATGCGTCAAAAAACTTTGCCCCGGTAAGACTTAGGTTGCTTATTGATAATCGCTGCTTAGTATCATGAGGAATTGTTATTGACTGACTATAGGCATTATTCGAAATAACAAAAAAAATAGACGCTATGCATATATTCCATATTATTTTCACTTTCACCTTATATACCTCTTTAATTTTTTAGTGTTGTATCTAAGCTAACAGACCAATAATCAACAAAACCACGGCAGCAATGGCCAAAAACTTTTGCATGGCGCGACTTCGTCGGCTGCTGTTACGTGATGGTCTTCACACCGTCTTCGCTGCCGAGCAGTAGCACATCAGCAGGACGAATGGCGAACAGCCCATTGGTGACCACGCCAACGATATTGTTAAGCTGCTCTTCCAGCTTAACCGGCTCCATAATCGAAAGATTTTGAATATCGATAATCTGATTACCGTTGTCGGTGATAAAGTTTTCACGCCAAACCGGTTGACCGCCCATCTTAACGATCTCGCGCGCCACATAACTGCGTGCCATTGGGATCACTTCAACCGGCAGTGGGAATGTACCCATGACATCAACTAGCTTGCTTTCATCAGCCACGCAAACGAATTTATCACTCGCGGCTGCGATGATCTTTTCGCGTGTTAGCGCACCGCCGCCCCCTTTAATCAGGTGCAGGTATTTATTGGACTCATCTGCACCATCGACATAGACAGGAATGTCACTCACTTCATTCAATTCAAATACAGCAATGCCATGCCCCTTTAGACGCTCCGCTGTTGCCTCGGAACTGGCAACCGTGCCGTCGATTTTATGTTTGATGCCTGCGAGGGCATCAATGAAATGATTGGCCGTTGAGCCAGTGCCAACGCCAATAATCGCACCTGCTTCTACATACTCCAGCGCCGCGTGGGCCACCATCTTTTTCATCTCATCCTGTGTCATTTCCGCTCTCCAATCTTTTGATCCATGAAATGATACCTGTGAAGTAGCAAAAAGTCATGGTAAGCAACAGTTTGGCAGCGAATTTCGGTAGGAAAAGCGATCTTGAGCTGATACCGTATGGCGATGTTGAAGAAATACGTAGAAAAAATTGAAAATGCCTCTGTTTATGAAGTGGCGATCAAAACCCCGCTCGATGCGATGCCAACGCTCTCAAAACGCCTCAATAACGAGGTGTTGTTAAAGCGCGAAGATCTGCAACCGGTCTTTTCGTTTAAATTACGCGGTGCCTATAACAAAATTGCCTCACTGTCAGAAGAGAGCCGAAACAAGGGGGTGATTGCCGCATCTGCAGGTAATCATGCGCAGGGCGTAGCATTGGTAGCACAAAAACTGGGTATCGATGCGTTGATCGTGATGCCCAGAACAACGCCTGCGATTAAGGTCAATTCGGTGCATGAAAAAGGGGCGCAGATCATTTTGCATGGTGATACCTACGATGAAGCGTATGAACATGCAAAGCAGTTGGTTATCGAGCAAGGGCTAACCTTTATTCATCCGTATGATGATGAAGATGTGATTGCGGGTCAGGGAACGGTGGCAATGGAAGTACTACAGCAGACACCATCAACAGCTATTGATGCGATCTTTGTACCGGTCGGTGGTGGTGGCCTGATTGCAGGCGTGGCGACTTACTTCAAAGCAAAATCACCATCGACAAAGGTGATTGGAGTGGAGCCTGAGGATGCACCTTGCATGCATCATGCACTAGAAGCTGGTGAGCGAGTGGTACTTGATCAGGTCGGTATCTTTGCTGATGGTGTGGCGGTTCGTCAGGTAGGTGCAGAGCCATTTCATGTTGCACAACGCTATGTCGACGAGGTGATTCTTGTCTCAACCGATGAGATCTGCGCTGGAATCAAGGATATCTTTGATGATACCCGTTCGATTGCTGAACCTGCGGGCGCGCTGGCAGTGGCGGGTTTAAAGAAATATATCGCACGTGAAAAATGCCACAGTCAACATCTGGTGGCAATCGATAGCGGTGCCAACATCAACTTTGATCGCCTGCAGCATGTCGCAGAACGTGCCGAGGTTGGCGAGCAGCGGGAGGCGTTACTTGCCGTCACCATTCCCGAACAGCCCGGTAGTTTTCTGGAATTTTGCAGCCTGCTGGGCAAGCGAAGTATCACGGAATTTAACTATCGCTATGCCCATACACGCGATGCACATATCTTTGTCGGCGTTGAATTATCTAAAGGTGATAAAGAGAAGAATGCATTAATAGACAGGCTTGCCAATAGCGATTACGAGGTGATTGATATGACTGATAATGAGATGGCCAGGATGCATATCCGTCATATGGTGGGAGGACATGCCGAGTCTATTGATGATGAAGTGCTGTTTCGCTTCCAGTTTCCTGAACGCCCAGGTGCATTACTGAAGTTTCTGACGTTGATTGGCCAGCGTTGGAATATTAGCCTGTTTCACTACCGTAATCATGGTGCGGCATACGGCCGCGTGTTTGTTGGTCTACAGGTAAATCCATCGGAACACATTGAATTAATTGATTATTTTGAAAGCCTTGGGTATGACTACTGGGAAGAAGTTAATAATCCAGCCTATCAACTCTTTTTAGCAAAAGAACCACATCAATACTAATTGAACATCATTTCCAGACCATATAAAAAGCAAAAGGTTCGAAACCGAACCTTTTGCTTAACCATCGGGGTTAACAACACCCAATTAAGAGGGTGTGTTACTTAGCCCCTATTTCCTCTTTTTAGCAGCTTTCTTCTTCGCTGCTTTCTTTTTGGTAGCCACTTTCTTCTTTGTGGCCACTTTTTTCTTAGCAACCTTCTTCTTAGTCGCTACTTTCTTTTTAGTAGCCGCTTTCTTCTTGGCAACCTTCTTCTTAGTTGCTGCTTTCTTTTTAGTAGCCGCTTTCTTCTTTGTGGCCACTTTTTTCTTAGCAACCTTCTTCTTAGTTGCTGCTTTCTTTTTAGTAGCCGCTTTCTTCTTTGTGGCTACTTTTTTCTTAACCGCTACTTTCTTTTTAGTAGCCACTTTTTTCTTTGTTACAGCTTTCTTTTTGACAGCAGGCTTCTTCTTTGCCGCCACCTTTTTCTTGGTTGCAGAACGTTTTGTCGCCATTACTCATCCTCCAGAATGTTATCCGCAAATTAGTATAAACATCTCTGCGCATAATGCTAGTGTATTGCACAAAAAGTTTTTACTGTACAACCGCGTGTATCGACACGCTATTTCTTTTCTTGAACTTGTCCCTGTAGTTTTTTGTATCTATTAGGGAAAACTTAATTCAGTTATAAATCTCACTATGAATACTAATGATAGATAGCAGACGTAATAACTGTAACGGTTGACTGTTAGTCATCGCCAACAAGAACAGCTGTCATAACAATAAAGCAAATCATTAAAGTGGCAATGTTTAGACCATTTTTATGATGAAGAAGCAGCGGTAAAACGTCGTATTTATTGACCCGCTAGCTTTAATAAAAACACAATGGGTAGTCGCATCTATCACTATCAATCTACACCACACTATGCGCTATACTAAACTGTATGTCATTCAATAACCTCATGATTTATTCTATTAAGTTATCAAAATAGATGGTAACTACTCACCCCTGACGAATCGACTTCACCAACAGAAGCCGTCTGGGTTGCCATGTGAGGATACATCCTTTGTTCACCATCGTCTGTCAATAGTTAGATGTGCCACATGCTTCAAACACTATAGTTACAGGTCTGGAATTTGCGAACCAGTCTGTCAATTCATACCGTGTCATTTCAATATTTGAACGCATTTTTTCCAGGATCTACACCAACAATAATATTTTTCACTGCAGCCCCCTTTTTTGTTCGCAAAACAACCCTGTCAGCATACTGCTAAGATAGGGGAGTCCAATTATCTACCTTGAAAAACACCGGTAGTTACCTTGCATCAATACCTGTTAAAATTTGATCTTTATGAATTCAGCTTCAAAAGCTAAGTAAGAGATCTTTGCTCGAGCAGGGGTTTTGTTCTCTGGCAAGGCAAAAGCGCACGAAATGAGGAAGTTTATCGCTATAAATGACCGATTGAGTGCACTTGTAACGCTGCCAGAGGGCAAAAGAACAATCATACAAAGAGCCTCGTAATCGATTCGGACAATTCAATGCGTGAACCACTTATCAAAGCTCTGCTCCACCTGCTCGCCCACTTACCATTGAGCTGGCTACACCGTATCGCCAACTGGACGGGTCGTTATTACGCAAGCAATGACAACAAACACAGCCTCGTTACACGCCTTAACATTGAGCGCTGTTTCCCTGAACTGGCCGCTGATGAACAGCAACAACTAACGAAACAGACACTCATCGAGGGCAGCAAAACATTACTTGAATGTGGCAAGATATGGTTAGGCAGTCGTGATAAGGTCTCAGCGTTTATTCAACAGGTCAGTGGTGAAGAACATCTTAAAGCTGGGCTTGCACGTGGTAAGGGCGTTATTCTTGTCGCACCCCATCTCGGAAACTGGGAGATGCTTGGCGTCTACTGCGCACCGCGTTACCCAATGACCAATCTTTATCGACCACCTCGCATGGCCACGCTCAATAGCATCATCCTTAATGGCCGTAAGCGTTACCAGCAAAAATTAGCCCCCACCGATGCCAAAGGCATTCGCATGCTTTATCAGGTACTCGCTAAAAATGAAGTGATCGGCATTCTGCCCGACCAGGATCCTCGGGTTAACAGCGGAAGCTTTGCGCCGTTCTTTGGTATTCAGGCCAATACCATGACATTGCTGTCACGCCTTATTCAAAAAAGCGACGCTGCCGTATTATTGACTTATGCTGAACGGCTGCCTGATAGCAAAGGCTTTCACCTTCATTTTATACCAGCACTCACTGAAGTCAGTAGCCCGGATACTCAAACATCTGTTATTGCGATTAATCAAATGATTGAAGATGCGGTGCGCACCATTCCGGCCCAGTATCAATGGAATTATAAACGGTTTGCGACACGGCCTGAGGGTGAGGCAGAGTTCTATTAATACGGCTTTATGAAGTCGCTATTCTATTTTCCAGATCATTAGGCGCAATAAAATAGTAACGTCTACCCTCTTTGGTCTTCACTAGCAATTTCAGTTTATCTGCCATCTCCAGCAAATCTTTTCGTGCAACATCATAGGACACCCCATGCGATCTTTTGTGTTCCTCTACCACATAACTAAAACGAGGATGCTTCAAAGCATGACGCAGTAGGGCTAGCTGACGAAAATTCAGCTTTCCACTCAATCTGGGATTGTCCATCAACATTCTCTCTGCCTCCTGCACGCCTTGCATTTTTTTATCGAGGAATTCATGCAAGTCACCGACGGCCTGATGAATGACCTCTAGCTGATGAATCAAAAAATAGGTCAGATCATTTTCATCGGTTTCTGTATAGAGGTAAGCCTTACTATATTGTGCCGATGCTTTTTTAATCACTCGTGAAATAGAAACAAACTCCATCAACCAATAGCCCTCTCTAGCCATTGCCCAGTAAAATAGTGCACGTGCCGTACGCCCATTCCCGTCACAGAAAGGATGATCATAGGCCAGCATGAAATGCAGGGCGATAGCACGAATAACCGGGTGTAAAAATACATTCCCGGAATCTGCACTAGATTCAATTTCACTACCCTGGTTCGCAAAATCACAAAACGCCTGCATACGCACTGCTAGTTGCCCAGCAGGTGGCGGTGTGTGCAAGTATTCCTGTGTTTTATTATCGACCACATGAACGTCATCAGACTCTGTTCGAAAACGCCCAACCGCATCAGCATCTAATGTATTGATGGTCAATAATCGATGCAACTCGACGATAATTGATGGTGTCAACTCCTCATCTTTAATCTCTCGAACAAACTGCATCCCATGATAATTATTTAGAATCATCTGCTCACTTTTATCTGTTGGCGCCCGACCCTGTCGAATCATCTCCCTTGCCACATTACGAGTCGTCGATGCACCTTCAAGCTGGCTAGAGCTGATCGCCTCTTCAATCAATGAGCGAATAAGATAGGTATTCCGTGTTTGTGTATTGGTAATGGCATCATGTGACCGAATATTTCCTGCGGCATAACGATCCAACCAGTGCAGCTCACGCAACACCCGATCTGGTGCCGCAAATCTGAATTGTGCGCCTTGCTTAGCTTGTAGTGGCAATAACTGATACAGATTGCGCCGTGCATTTTTTATACTGAACCACCACGTCTCACTCGTTAAGCCCTCAGGAGGCGTGAGGTGACGTAATTTATCCCAATGCAGGTAACGCCCTTTTTGATCCAGCGGACTAGCGTTTTGAAACAGCTCTAAAAGAACGCCAGGATTATGTTCAGCAATAGAATCCCAAAGATCCTTAAAAACCGGGGGTAATACTGGCATTTTCACTCGAACCCCCCCTAATAATCAATAAGATGAAGCAATAGAATGCTATTAAATACTTGAAATAAAAAACAAGTATAACAGGTTCACGTGGCATTGCTAATCAAATAAAGAGGAAGGCGCTACCCCACAACGCAAAGGTGGGCACATGTGCCCACCCTACTTAAATCAATGATGTAGAAAGAAAAACTAAACCGGGAATCCCTGGCTACGCAGATGCTCTTTGGCACTTAACCCAGTCAGCACCATGTCGAGTTCTTTTTCCCAGTCGTAAGGCTCGGATGGTTCTAGCCCTTCACCGAGGTCAATATCATGATACGGAATATCGGCGTAAATTTTAACGTGGCGCACTTCTTCAATGCTTGGGGTTAGCTCCTCCCAAACCTCATGCAGGCAATTTTTTGGGCGGGTAATTGACCAGCCTGCGATCAACGCATAGTTTTCCGGTAAGTCTATAAATGCCTCTGGAATTCCGGTCTGTGGCACTTCACCGTTTTCATCGGTGTGATCGGTATGGATAAAGACGATCAATTTTGGCTTGTGTTTTAAGATCGCTGGCGTCAGGTTTTGACCGCCGGGCATCCACGCTGAAAAAGCGACATCGAATTCAAAGTCGATCGCATCAACCGCCATCTCTTTCATGGTGTAGTTGTCGGCATCATATAAATTTTCAATCTGGTTTGGCTTAGCGGCTAAATCACGTGTACCGATGACATTCACACCTTCCTGTGCTAACAGACTACCGACAAAACCGTTACCGGCGTGTAGCTCGCACACGGTTGGATTTTCAGTGACCTGTTTTACACAATGTGCAAGCTGCTGCATTTCACCCCGCAGTGGATAAAACGGTGCGATGGTGGTGGCAAATTCGGTTGGATCACGATCCGGATTACTGAAAATCAGTGCGTGCAGCGGGATATCTTTAATGCGCTCAGCAAACGGTTTGGTTGCATCCCACACGGCATGTTCTTTCTCCTGAATACTAACGATTCGATTAAACATCGCTTCAGAAAAGGCTTCCATATGGCGTAGTTTTTCAAACTCTTCCGGTATCGGTGGCGGCCCGGATGGAGCAAACATACTTAGGTCATCGACATCTTTCATACAGCTACTCTCGCTTACAGTAATTTGGGAAGACGGCTATTTATGATATTGGGCGCTTAATTCATGCACGGCATTAATAAATGCACCGGCATGTTCAGGGTCAACATGTTGATGAATACCGTGTCCCAGGTTAAAGACATGGCCTTCACCGCTGCCAAAGCTTTTCAGAATAGTGGCGACTTCTTCGCGGATCCGTTCTGGACTGGCATAAAGGGTGCTTGGATCCATATTGCCCTGTAATGTCACTTTGTTACCCACACGCTTGCGTGCTTCACCAATATCGGTAGTCCAGTCAATCCCCAGTGCATCACAACCGGTATCCGCCATCGCTTCCAGCCACTGTCCGCCGCCTTTGGTAAATAGAATCACCGGTACTTTACGGCCATCTTTTTCACGGATCAGCCCATCAATGATCTGCTGCATGTAGCGCAGTGAAAATTCTTTGTAGTCACGTGGTGTCAGTGCACCGCCCCAGGTATCAAAGATCTGTACGGCCTGTGCACCCGCTTCAATCTGTGCATTCAGATAAGAGGTAACTGACTGTGCGGTGGTATCGAGCAGTTTATGCATCAGGTCTGGGCGGTCAAACATCATCCCTTTGACTTTCGCATAGTCTTTGGTACCGCCGCCTTCAACCATATAAGTCGCCAATGTCCACGGGCTACCCGAAAAACCAATGAGCGGTACACGGCCATTAAGTGCTTTACGAATAGTACGTACTGCATTCATCACATATTGCAGTTCACCTTCTGGCTCTGGCACAAATAGTTTATTAACGTCGGCTTCTGTGCGCACTGGATTATCAAAGGTTGGCCCTTCACCGGCAGTGAAACGCAGACCAAGCCCCATCGCATCGGGAATCGTTAAAATATCAGAAAAAAGAATCGCCGCATCGAGCGGATAACGCTCTAATGGTTGCAGCGTTACTTCACAGGCAAGCTCTGCATTTTTGCATAGATCCATAAAGCTACCGGCCTGCTCACGCGTGGCGCGATATTCTGGCAGGTAACGCCCCGCCTGGCGCATCATCCATACTGGAGTTACGTCCACTGGCTCTTTTAGCAGGGCACGCAGGAAACGATCATTCTTTAATTCAGTCATCGGTCAGCCTTAAACTTTTAGTTATTGTCTCTTTTTCATGATTGCTCACATTCTGGCATTACCAGATATAGCTAACGTGGCAGATCAGAACTCCCCATCAAAAACTCATCAACCGCGCGTGCTGTCTGGCGCCCTTCGCGAATCGCCCATACCACTAACGATTGGCCACGACGCATGTCACCAGCAGCAAATACCTTCTCTACGGAAGTTTTATAGTCATCTGTATTTGCCTGTACATTGCCACGTCCATCTAACTCGGCACCCAGTGCTTCGAGCATTCCTTCGCGTACGGGATGAATAAAACCCATCGCCAGTAGCACTAAATCTGCTTTCAGTGAAAATTCACTGCCTTCAATTTCTTGCGGGCCTTTCGCGCCCCATTCAACGCTGATCGCATTCAATGTTTTAACGTTACCTGATTCACCTTCAATCGATTTGGTTGAAGCCGACCACTGACGCACGGCACCTTCTTCCTGTGAACTTGAGGTGCGCATTTTGTTGGGCCAGTCCGGCCAGGTGCTACCTTTATCTTCTTTTTCCGGTGGCTGCGGCATAATCTCTAATTGGGTCACGGATGCTGCGCCCTGG
The DNA here is from genome assembly GCA_021648525.1 of Gammaproteobacteria bacterium. Taxonomy (GTDB): domain Bacteria; phylum Pseudomonadota; class Gammaproteobacteria; order SZUA-140; family SZUA-140; genus SZUA-76. Next base: position 47,709 of record JAKISP010000009.1, on the reverse strand, counting down.
CGAATCGAGGTGCCGATGCAGTCGGAACCGGTATCACCACCACCAATCACCACCACATGTTTACCTTTGGCACTAATCGCTTCAGAGGCAAGGACTTCATCACCAGCAACGCGCTTGTTTTGCTGACGCAGAAAGTCCATTGCGAAATGGACGCCATCAAGATCACGGCCATCGACTGGTAGATCACGCGGGTGCTCACTGCCACCCGTCAACACCACCGCATCAAAATCTTTTTGTAACTGCTTAATATCAACATCGACACCAACGTTAGCATTAACATGAAAGACAACGCCTTCTGCTCTCATCTGCTCAACACGGCGATCGATGTAATGTTTTTCCATCTTGAAATCAGGAATACCATAACGCAGTAGACCACCCGCACGATCTTCTCTTTCAAAGAGTTCCACCGCATGCCCAGCACGTGCGAGCTGTTGTGCAGCCGCCATACCCGCCGGGCCGCCACCAATCACAGCCACTTTTTTACCACTCTTATGGCTAGCAATCTGTGGCTTGATCCAATCCTCCTGCCAGGCGTGATCAACAATTGCACATTCGATTGATTTGATCGTGACCGGAATATCTTCAAGGTTCAGGGTACAGGCCGCTTCGCAAGGCGCAGGGCAGATACGCCCGGTGAACTCTGGGAAGTTATTGGTTGAATGCAGCACATCAATCGCATTGCGCCAGTCATTTTTATACACAAGATCATTCCATTCGGGAATGATGTTATTGACCGGGCACCCCTCATGACAAAATGGGACACCACAATCCATACAGCGTGCACCCTGTGCATTAAGCGCTTCTTCGCTTAGTGGCACAACGAATTCGCTATAATGTCTGATGCGTTCTTCGACCGGTTTATAGGTACGTTCCTGCCGTGCGATTTCCAGAAATCCTGTTGGCTTACCCATCAGTGTTTTCCTCCTGCTGATTTCTCCTGGGCAGACTGCATCTCCTGCAACGCACGACGATAATCAACCGGCATTACTTTCACAAACTTCGGCAACCACTCATCCCAGTTATTGAGGATTTCACGTGCACGACCACTATCGGTATAGTGCATATGGCGTTCAATCAAATGTTTTAGGCGCAGTGCATCATAACGTGTCATGTCGCTCTGGATATCGACGCTGCCGTGAGTCTCCAGTTCACCGCCCTGCTGCTCAAGACGTTCAAGCGAATCATCTTCTGCCGGGATCGGTTCAAGGTCAACCATCGCCATGTTGCAGCGCTGTTTGAAGTCACCCGCTTCATCCAGTACATAAGCGATACCACCACTCATACCTGCTGCGAAGTTGCGCCCGGTCTGGCCAAGCACCACCACAACACCGCCAGTCATGTATTCACAACCGTGGTCACCCACACCTTCAATAACTGTGGTTGCACCTGAGTTACGTACTGCGAAACGCTCGCCACCGATACCTCGGAAGTAGGCCTCTCCCGCGATCGCACCGTAAAGCACCGTGTTACCTACGATGATGTTCTCTTCCGGCACAATCGGGCACTCTTTTGGTGGAAAGATAACCAGGCGCCCACCGGAAAGCCCTTTACCGACATAATCATTCGCTTCACCAGTCAGCTCAATGCTGACACCATGCGCGGCAAAAGAACCAAAACTCTGGCCCGCGATACCACGAGCTTTAATCGAGATGGTATCTTCCGGCAACCCTTCAAGGCCATAACGCTCAGCCACGCGGCCAGACAACATTGCACCGAAGGTTCGATTCACATTGGTGATCGGTGTTTCAATCGTTACCGCTTCACCGCGTTCTAATGCAGGTGCCGCTTCTTTAATTAATTTGTTATCAAGTGCATGCTCAAGACCATGTTCCTGTGTTTCACAGTTATAAATCGCGACACCTGGCCCCGCTTCTGGTTTGTAAAGGATGCGAGAAAAATCTAGCCCCTTCGCCTTCCAGTGGTTGATTGCACGGTTCATGTCGAGGAATTCAGAATGGCCAATCATGTCATTAAATTGTCGGAAACCGAGTTCAGCCATAATCTGGCGAATCTCTTCGGCCACCATAAAGAAGTAGTTCACCACATGCTCTGGTTTGCCAGTAAAACGTTTGCGCAGTTCAGGGTCTTGCGTGGCAACACCGACCGGACAGGTATTGAGGTGACACTTACGCATCATCAAACACCCTTCAACAATCAGTGGCGCGGTGGCAAAGCCAAATTCGTCTGCACCCAGTAGCGCACCAATCACTACATCACGACCGGTACGCAGTCCACCATCAACCTGTACCGAGATACGACCGCGCAGTTTATTCATCACCAGTGTTTGATGGGTCTCGGCAAGACCAATCTCCCATGGAGAACCAGCATGTTTAATTGAGGTCAACGGACTTGCGCCGGTACCACCATCAAAACCGGAGATGGTGACGTGATCAGCATGTGCCTTCGAAACACCTGCAGCAACAGTACCAACACCCACTTCTGAAACTAGTTTAACGCTGATGCGTGCCTCTGGATTGACATTTTTCAGATCGTGAATCAGCTGCGCCAGGTCTTCAATCGAATAGATATCGTGATGTGGCGGTGGTGAAATCAGACCGACACCCGGCGTTGAGTGACGTACACGTGCAATCACCTGATTGACTTTATGGCCCGGTAGCTGTCCACCTTCGCCGGGTTTAGCGCCCTGCGCCATCTTAATCTGAATCTCGTCAGCATTCACCAGATATTCAACGGTGACACCGAAACGTCCCGATGCTACCTGCTTGATCGCAGAGCGCATCGAGTCACCATTGGGCAGCGGCTTAAAGCGCGAACGCTCTTCACCACCTTCACCGGTATTCGATTTACCACCGATGCGGTTCATTGCAATCGCCAGCGTTGAATGCGCTTCATGTGAGATCGAACCGAATGACATCGCACCGGTCACAAAACGTTTAACAATCTCTTTCGCATCTTCCACTTCATCCAGCGGCACCGATGCATTGTCAGACTTAAATTTAAACAGGCCACGCAGTGTCAGCAGACGCTCACTGCTTTCATTGATCAGTTTTGCATACTCAGCATAGGTTTTAGCATCGTTGGTACGTGTTGCATGTTGCAGTTTAGAGATCGTATCTGAAGTCCAGACATGATCTTCACCGCGCACACGCAGGGCATAGTCACCACCAACATCCAGCATATTACGGTAGATCGGCTCATCACCATAGGCATTGCGGTGCCAGCTAACCGCTTCCTGAGCAACCTCAATTAGCCCCACCCCTTCGATAGTAGTCACGGTGCCAGTGAAGTACTGATCAACAAATGCGGTCGATAAACCAACCGCATCAAAGATCTGCGCGCCACAATAAGATTGGTAAGTAGAGATACCCATCTTCGACATAATTTTCAACAGACCTTTGCCAACCGCTTTGATGTAGCGCTTCTGTAGCTCAACTTCATCAAGCTTTTCCGGTAAAATATCTTTAATCGAATAGAGTGTTTCAAATGCCAGATACGGATTCACTGCCTCAGCTCCGTAACCCGCAAGCACTGCAAAATGATGGTTTTCACGTGCAGCACCCGTCTCAACGACGAGGCCCGCCTCAGTACGTAGCCCGCTACGAACCAGATGTTGATGTACTGCCGAGGTGGCCAGTGCAGCAGGGATCGCAACATGTTGCGCATCAACTGCGCGATCCGACAAAATCACAATGTTGTAGCCCTGTTTCACTTCACTTTCTGCTTTTGCACATAGATCGGCAATCGCCTTCTCCATACCGTTAGCGCCAAGATCTGACCGATAACAGATGTTCAGTGTACAGGTGCTAAAGGCTCCCTCGGTGTGATCTTTAATGTGACGAATGCGATCAAGGTCTTCGTTGGTCAGTACCGGTTGCGACACTTCAAGGCGCATGTGACTACCCGCTTCATCACGACCGAGTAGATTAGGACGTGGCCCAATCAGTGATACCAGCGACATCACCGATTCTTCACGAATCGGATCAATGGGTGGATTGGTCACCTGCGCAAAGTTCTGTTTGAAATAGTTAAACAGCGGCTTCGCCTTGCTCGACAACACTGCAATCGGAGTATCTGTCCCCATCGAACCCGTTCCTTCCTGACCAGTGAGCGCCATTGGGGTTATAATGGTTTTAATATCTTCCTGAGTAACACCAAATGCTTGCTGACGGTTGAGCAAGGTGTCGGCATCAAAACCGGCGTGCACATCGGCGGCTGGTAGATCTTTCAGGTGGATCTGTGTCTTGTCGAGCCACGCTTGATAGTCGTGTGAATTAGCAAGATCGGCCTTAAGCTCAGCATCATCAATGATGCGCCCCTGCTCCAGGTCGATCATAAACATCTTGCCCGGTTGCAAGCGCCACTTTTTAATGATCTTCTCATCAGCGAACTTCAGCACACCCATTTCAGAGGCCATCATCACAGTGTCATCATCGGTGATCACATAACGCGCAGGCCGCAGGCCGTTACGATCTAGTGTTGCGCCAATCTGCTTACCATCGGTAAAGGCAACGGCGGCGGGGCCATCCCATGGTTCCATCAGTGCGGCGTGATATTCATAAAAAGCACGGCGCTTTTCGTCCATCAGCGGGTTACCGGACCACGCTTCTGGAATCAGCATCATCATCGCATGCGCCATTGAGTAGCCACCGGCCACCAGCAGTTCTAGCGCGTTATCGAAACAGGCTGAATCCGACTGTCCTTCGGTGATCAGCGGCCACAGTTTTTCAAGATCATCACCCAATAGACCAGAAGACATCGCATGGCGACGTGCCGCCATCCAGTTGATGTTGCCACGCACCGTGTTGATCTCACCGTTGTGCGCAATCATGCGGAACGGATGCGCCAGGTCCCACGATGGAAAGGTGTTGGTTGAGAAACGTTGATGCACCAGTGCCAATGCAGAAACAACTCGCTCATCATTCAGATCGCTAAAATAAGAATCGACCTGATTAGAGAGCAGCATCCCTTTATAGTTGATGGTACGCGCAGAAAAAGAAGGGACGTAAAACTGGCCACTCTCTTCCAGACCAGAGGTCGCAATCGCATTTTCTGCAAGTTTGCGGATCACAAACAGTTTGCGCTCAAAGGCATCAGTATCAACACAGTTATCACCACGTCCGATAAAGATTTGTCGAACGACCGGCTCTACCGCCTTAACACTCTCACCGAGACCGCTATTGTCGGTCGGCACATCGCGCCAGCCCAACACTGACTGCCCTTCATCTTCAATGGTGCTTTCAATCAGCAGCTCACACGCCTGACGATCCGCCGCGTTTTGTGGCAGGAAGAGCATGCCAACGCCATAAGCACCTTCAGCTGGCAACGTAATATTGTTGGCTGCGCACGCTTCGCGAAAAAATAGATCAGGGATCTGTAACAACAGACCAGCGCCATCACCCGCCAGCGGGTCTGCGCCCACCGCACCGCGATGCTCAAGGTTTTCAAGAATAGTGAGGCCCTGACGAACAGTCGCGTGGCTTTTTATGCCTTTAATATTGGCAACAAAACCGACACCACAGGCGTCATGCTCATAGGCAGGATCGTATAAACCTTGCTTAGAAGGTCGTGTTTGGCGGGACAATAGTTTGTTCCTCTCAAAAATAATTCCGAAATGTACGACGCGCATCTCTCTCAAATACGCGGACACCCTTTAAACAGCAGATGCCCGAGGTGGAAATAAACACCCTCCTCATGCACCCCAAAGCATCCCAGTCAATCGGGGCGGGGGATTCTCTGTCACATCCAGTCTGGTTTTTGCGCAAACAAGATCAATAATGGCCATGCACAGAGGTGCGGACACTCCACACAGACTAGGACGCCGAAGTATACCCGTCCAGGCGCCACCATTCAATATCAGCAAATTATTAAAAAGCCGGAAAATACAATTTAACCAATTGAAATTTAAAAGAAAACAACCACAATGCTGAGGGAAGACTGTGCGACTTTGACAGCTATTTTTGCTCGATTTTCTCTACTGCGCGCTGCAATGAGCCAAATGAACGCATCCACGGCCGTGAAACACCCTTGCTATTCCCAAGGTCATCCGCCAACTGCAATGCAGCAGAACGATTTACCACATCACCATCAATCGCGACATGCCAAAGCCGCCCTTTATTGATTAATCGCACCAATTTACCTGAGTCCTGCAGCTGATGACTCTCGATAAAACCACGCGTCCTGGCCTCTTTTTCAAATACCGCCAGTGTTTTTGTAAATAGCAGGTTGTTTTGTTAACAATAAAAGAAAAATATCTCCATAACCCGAGGATGTTTTTACTAAGCCTTCTCCAAAATCAATGGTATCGAAAAAAGTACCCGTCAGTAATATTTCACCGTCAGGTGTTACGCTCATTTCCCGAACAATGTCACGACCGGGGCCACCAAAACTACGTGTCCAATTATACTCACCGCTTGCCGAATATTGAGTCACATAGAAATCAGTACTACCGGCACTCGTTCGGTAATCGACATCTTCTTCATCCTTGTTAAAATCAACTGTTCCACTGTAATTGCCTGAAACAAACACATTACCGACACCATCAACATCAATCAATGAGCCTCTTACTGAGCGAGTACTATTGCGGTTTCCGCCATTATCTAAACCAATTAAATCCCCCGCAGCCAATACGTAAAGCCCTTGAGGTGCTGCTGCCATGTCGGTGACGCTTCCCAGGTCGGTATATTTCCAGGCAAACTCGCCGACTGTATTGAGCTGTATGACAAAACCGTTACCTGAACTCGACACATCATCCGCTATTCCGTCACCATCAAAATCCACCGTGCCAGAATACTTGCCACCCACATAAATGCGATCTTGTGCATCAATCACAATACCTCCATAAATGTACCGCGACAGGTTAGTCGTACCAATAAACCCCCTATCTCCACCGGCTGTGTATGTCCAACCATACGAACCGTCAGCATTAATTCGACTGACAAAGAGATCGACATAACCTAACGAAACCTGGTGATCCTGATTTGGGCCAGAATCAAAATCAATCGGCCTCGGACTGTTAAAAGCTCCCGCAATATAAACATTATTTTGGCTATCCAGTGCTATATGATGGGCTAAAAGGTCTGCTCGTTTGAATCTTTCATAAATAGTATAAGACCATAAGTAATTACCCTGAGAATCTAGTTTAACCACAAAGGGTGCCCAGCCTGTCGCATTACCAGTCCCGGATGCATCATTTGGGTCAAAATATGTGTCACCACTAAATCGACCTGAGATGTAAACATTACCATCTTCATCAGTAGTCACATCATGAGCCGCCGCTCCATAATAACCACGGGAAACCCAACTCCAGGCATAAGTACCATCCGCATTGGTTTTAATCACATAGGCATCCTGGGATGTCCTGTAACCATACCTATCATAATTACCAGATGATCGTTCATCAACAGCCGAACTACTATCAAAATCCATGGTACCAAGATATGAACCCGCCTGGTAAACGTTACCATACGAATCAGCGTATACACTATTGACAACATCGGCATCGCCTCTATCGGATGAACTTCCAATAGTGTGAACATAGCCAATTTCCTGTTCTATCCTGGAAAGCGCAGGATCATTAGGAAAAATATCACTGTTATCACCAACACCATCACCATCACTGTCTAACCATTCAGAGCCGTCATAGGGAAAAGCATCCTGATCATCGGCAAATCCATCACCATCACTATCTAACCATCGAGAGGCATCATTAGGGAAAGCATCTTGATTATCACCAACGCCATCACCATCGCTGTCTAACCATTCAGAGGCATCGTCTGGAAACACATCTTGATTATCACCAGTTCCATCACCATCCGTGTCCAACCATTCAGAGCCATCATTGGGAAACGCATCCTGGTTATCACCAATGCCATCACCGTCAGTGTCTAACCATTCAGAAGTGTCATTGGGGAAAAAATCTCGATCATTAGTAAATCCATCGCCATCCGTATCAATCATCCATGCAGGCGTCTCATTTGGAAAATAATTTCCGCCAGTATGCGACCATTGTGATGATAGAGAACGCAAACGAGTAATCAATATCGAGCCATCACCTGTGGGGGTATAACCATCCTCTGTTAACCAGTCACGATTGCTAAGTTTGCCAATGGCAGTAACATTATCAAAACGATCAACGGTCAAAGGCGCGGAAACTGGATAAGAAATTCCGCGATACGTAAAAGTCCAGCCATAACTTCCATTCGCATTAATTCTAGTTATAAAACCCGAACTGCTTCCCTTGCCCTGAACATCATACCCCGTAGTATCAAAGTTAGCCCTATTTCTAACCTCACCAGAAACATACAAATCACCTCGCGGACTAATCGCCATGCTATCAAGTCGTCCGGTTAATATTTTGGAAATATGGTTATATCCGGCCTCTGCCGCAATTCCGTGAACAAGAAAACGATTCCCTGATAACATGCCAAAATACTCACCACTTCGAACCAGCTTGACAGACCGGGCGTCGTACTCCTCAGGCGCCATCCAAAGTACGCCTGGCTCCTCACCTGACCCAGCCATGCGAATAAACCCATTACGAGTAGTCGTTCCGCCGGTATCTACGACCAGGGAGTCTCCAAGCAAACCCAGGTTACTATCGTACACCTGAAAGTCTATCGCCCCTCTATAGGAAAAAGCCACCATCGGCCCTTCTCCCGCAACGGCGGGTGCAGCAATATCGATGTCATGTATCCAGGCATAATCATCATCATTTATCGCATTGTAACCATTATAAGACCTACCAACAGATGATAGTGATCTGACCCATTCCAACTGTTCAACATTCACAGCGTCTCTTGATGTCTTAGTCACCACGATAGCGGACTGCCCCGGTCTGCTCGGCAAAAACACTTCATTAACACCTGGGTCAAAATCTACGCCGTTAAAATAACTTGACCTGCCATCCTTGTTATACGCCACATAAATATTCCTGTCATCGTCAACAGTAACTCCTTGAGGTCTCATATCTCCATTCAAAAATACCCAGGATTTTAACTCGCCAGTCGAAGAATAAGTGGCGCGGAAAGATTGATCTCGCACGAATTCGCGCACATCAGGATCGGGGTTTATCTCTAAAAAGGTATAATCCAAACGACCTATCCAACCAACAATATGAAATGAACCGTCAGGTTCAACAAACAGGTCTGCAATGTTTCGAGTATACGCCCCGGTCATACGCCATCCAGGCAATGTTTTTGTCCATAAATAATCACCATTCGCATCAAGCTTTTGAATATATACCCCTTCCCCAGTAATAGAGTGAATATCTTCTGCTGACGATGGGTCAAAATCGATTGATGTATTGCCCCCTCTGAAATACCCATCCACATTAAAATAACCAATAGATATTGTACTGCCATCTCCGGCTGCCATCGTTTCGATAGGCTGATCCTGATTAGTTGCAAAAGAACTCATGGATCTAACTTCCACAGCATCGGGCAGCGGTTCAGGTGGTTGTGCGGGTGGTGAATCAGGATCCGTCAACAACCAATATTGATGTTCATTGCTCGAATTGTTATGTGCACGAACGAGAATTTGACCCATCTCATTGATTGAATAGGCATCAACAATGACAAACCCGGGTGCGCCGATGGCATATTCATTGAGATCGTACATGATCCCATCTTCGTAAACAAAAGCGTGTTTTGCACCGCTTAACGTGCTCGCCCAACCAATGATTGTGCCGGCATTGTTCACTGAGCGGGCAACACTTTGACTGCCGCCCAGGGTACCAAGATCTTCCAGGCCACCACTCGGACTCGCCCATTTGAAGGCACGTATGGCGCGTGTCCACCCCATATGGCCAACAACCAGCCCTGAGTCGTTAATATCATAACCTTCACTAAAATAAGCTGGATCCACGATACCATCCTGGACAACACTGAGTTCACCAGAGAGCCAGGTATATACTTTCGACGAGGTCGGCAAACCGGCGCCATAATCATCAGTGTCGTTCCATATGACCGTTCCCGTCACCTGATTATTTTCATTCACGGCATGTGCACGACTGGCCTGATATTGAATGCCAATATACTGACTACCGACCAGGCCATGAGCAAGCCCATCCTGCGGCCCCGCTCCTCCTGGCGTGATGCCGTTACCAACGGAGAGAGACTGCTCATTAATATCTTGAATTTGAGATTGAGAAGCGGCAAAACTTAGGTCGAGATTGCCGCCGAGGCTATCGTAGTCACCCTCTTCGTTTGGCCACCACGACTGATTATATTCAAAATAACTGTCTCGTCCAGCCATGCTTATATGTGCGGAGCCACCTACTTTCCCCAAATTGTTAATGGCTAGCGCCCGACTCCCGCAAGATGTAGCATCAGCATTGCCATCACCATCTCTGTCACGACAATTAACCCCCGCAACATTCTTAACAACACCATCTATCCACACCGCTGCCTGGCCACTACCCGGCCCCGTTACCATGGGGTTAGGCGAATTCGCCACATCAGTGCGACCCGCAATATAACCGTAGTCATTCAGCGAAGGAAACTCAGAAACATAGTACCCATAAGAGGGTGTGATACCCCATCCACCCGCATTATGACTGTAAGTGCTCGTCACCTGTGCACCTGGCATTGGGTTATGCTCAACACTGTAATTTGGCGCTGCCATCACCTGGCTCGACCCAACCATGATAGTGAATACTAATAGGTTCATCCTTGAATTAGCCTTCAAAATAATGCTCCTTATATTAAATCTAAACACAAATCATTAACCTGAGACCTTTGCACGATTGTTCTTTTCTCCTCTGGCGGCGTCGCCTAAAGCGCCTACTGTTGGTAAAAGCGATCTCAATCGGTCATTTATAGCGATAAACTCCCTCATTCCGTGGAGCAGATAATACTGATGCTTGATATTCTCATACAGTAAGATTAATGTGGAATACCTCATTTGAGGTATATTAACGTGCTTATTACTATATTCAGGTAAGAGACGATAAATAATATTTAAAATATATTTATCTTAATGATGAGGACTCTTAATGAAAAACACATACGCAGAGAATTGCTTATATGACAATATTGATACTGAACTCATAGGCATAATTTATGAAGTAGCTCTCGATCCTCATCTGTGGCCCGATTTACTCGATGTACTTGGGAGCACCATCAATCATTCAGACGCTGCAAATCTTAGCGCGCATATCCACACAGCAGAAAATGACAGGCTTTTTCGCTTACGCCCTCACATCCATCGTGCCCAGGCTATCAACCGTCGCCTTAGTAACACAAAACAAGAGAATCAACTTTCAAACGCTATCATTGACCAGTTGCCCGTCGGCATTGTCATCATCAATGCTGAACGAGAAGTTATTTCAGCCAACAAGTGCGCCAATAAAATCATTCATCGTCAACCAGAAATTTCCATCATTAACAATAAATTTCTCATTGATGACCCTCAAAAAAATGAGCGACTAACCGGGTACATTAGACACCTGACAGAAAAAGAACATAAAAAAGACAACACCTATAGTTTATCCGTTCACCAACAAGATCAAGCTGCGCTATCCCTTTTGGTTATGAATAATTCCTATTGCCATCAACACTATGATAATAGTGCCAATTGTAGAGTCATCTTATTTATTGCTTCGCCTATTAACCAATATTCTATTTCTCATGATGCCTTACAGTCCCTATTTCAACTCTCGCCTGCTGAAACTCGTTTAACCGCATCATTAGCAAGCGGCATCTCAATCAATCAATTCTCACTCACAAACCACATTACGAAGCACACCGCCAGAACCCAGTTAAAAAATATTTTTCAAAAAACAGGCACTCATAAGCAGACAGAATTGATCAAATTAGTTTTAACCAGTCCAGCCATGCTCATCCCTTCTCATGCTGAGCAACCGTATTCTCAAAAACCAGACCATACCCTGCAAACATCACAATATACCTTCGATGAAAAACGTTTAATTTTAATTGACGGACGTCAGCTTAGCTTTTGCGAATATGGAGATCCTAATGGAGTACCTTTGTTTTTCTTTCACGGAATACTAGGAAGTCGTTACGAGCGACATCCTGACGACTCCATTATCAAGCGTCTTGGGATTCGGTTAATCATTCCTGATCGTCCAGGGTATGGTTATTCCGATGCTAATCATAGCGGCGATTATCTTGACTTTGCGGAAGATATTGCGCAGCTTGCTGATTATCTAAACATTCATGTTTTTTCAATTTTCGGCCTTTCAATTGGTGCCATCTATGCAGCAGCATGTGCGTATAAGTTTCCAGGGAAAATAAAAAATGCCACTTTACTAGGTACTACTTTACCTTTTCTTTCATTTTCAGACATGGACGGCCTGCCATCTTCATTCAAATTTCAATATGTATCTGGACGATACATGCCAGCCCTGGTAAGCATATTCCCAGAGATGGCTATCAAAAATGCCCACTCGAATCCAGCCAAATTTTTCAAAAATATACCGATGAGCGATCAAGATCGCGAAATATTTTTTCAAGAAGAATTTCATCAACATTTTGTTAATTCGTTACTGGCTGGCGGTGAAATCTCTCACGATGGTTTTATTAAGGATATTAAAACATCGACTCAAGCCTTACCATTTTTTTTTGACGATATAAAAATAAAACTCGATTTTTGGCATGGCACAGATGATTTACACTCACCTATTCGAAGAATACAGATGCTTGCAGAAGACGTTGATAACGCAACCATTACCCCTGTTCAAGGTGAAGGCCATTTTTTTATCTATAAACACTGGGGTGATATTCTTGAAAGTATTATTAACACGGCAAGATAACGTTAATCCCCTACCATTAATAGCCGCATAGAAGATTATTTCTGTTGAAATTTTTGCATTGCTTGCTGTAAAGAGTTAAATGAGCGCACCCATAGACGGCGAATCCCCTTGTCATGCTCAAGGTTATCGGCCATCTGAAGTGCCGTGGCACGATCTGCAGCGTCACCATAAATAGCAACAAACCAAACCCGCCCGTTGTTGATTAGGCGCACTAATTTACCTGAATCCTGCAGCTGATGACTCTCGATAAAACCACGCGTCCTGGCCTCTTTTTCAAATGCCGCCAGCTGCAAAACATAATGGTCAGGTGAACGCGTCATCACCCAACGCTCCTGATCTGTCAGCAGCGATGGCGAGCTAACGCTACCAGAAAATGGCGGCTGCGCAGGCTCCTCCTGCCATCGCTCTTTCTGAATCGAGGCAAAACTACGCACCCATGGCACCACCCCTTGCGGCAACTGGCGGCTCGCCTCAAGCGCTGCGGTGCGTGAATCATAGACACCAATCGCCGCCACATACCAGCGTACACCGTTCTTATTGGTACTAAAGCGCTCAACCCGGTTTTCCAGTTCAAAACGAGTGATAAACGCCTCTCGTTTCTGACTCTTCTCCTGCGCTACAATTTGCAAGGTATACGCTTTAGCAGGCTGTGCACTCACCCAGTCACGCTTTGGCGCAGGAGGCTGGGCCTCCATTAGTCCTTTTTGAGGCGCCTCTTTGTTAGGTGTGGTCGTGGCCAATTTAGCAACAGGCAAGGTTGCTTTCGCGGAATCGGTTACTGCCGCTTCGGTTACCTCAGGCGTCACGAACTCCTCTTTCTCAGCGGCTAATGGTGCCTCTTCATTTGGCTCAACCCGCTCCAAAGCATCAACAGCAAACGCTTTAACGGCTACTTCCGGCGTAGCAACCTCAGACTCATTCGCTGCGTGCTGCTCATGCTCAACAGAAGCGACATCCTCAACCATTGGCTCCGCAACTACTGCCACTGCATCTTGTACAACACGCTCTTCTACTACCACTGGCAGTTCAACAGTCTCACTTATCGCCTTTGCTTCAATCTGTTCAGCTGGCGGATCAAACAGTGTATTAAACTCATTCTGAAACACCAGCACACTCGCTAACACGGCAGCAACAGCAAATGGCCATACCATTATGCGTCTCGTCTTATTTTTCTCAAGCGGATCAACGCCCGCCTTTTTTTCAACTACCGCTGGGGCCGGCACCGCAACATGCTGTCTGTTTTGCATCACCGCCTGCGCCAGTTCGTTAATTTTTACCGGCAAACCTTTTGATCCACCAAAAACCGCCTTGTTAACCGCTGCGGTAAAAGGGCTACTCTCCTGGAATCCTGCCGCATGAATTCGATGATTGATATACTGTAGCGTCTCTTCTTCGCTTAACAACGGCAATTCAAAGGTGTGTTTAATTTGACCTCGCAGCACTTGCAACGCAGGATTCTTGAGCTTCTCTTCTATCGCTGGTTCACTAAATAACACCACACCCAACAGCTTCTCTTCATCAGGGTCATCAACAATAAATTTGCTCAATGCTCGCAAGCCAGACTCAGAGATATGCTGTGCATTATCGATCAACAAAATTGCTTGCTGTGCATTTTTGCGCAGCAACTGCAACTGAGAGATCAACAACCGCTCCATTTCAGCTCGATCTGTTTGCCCTGCAATCTCAGGCGAAAATGCCTGTACCAACTGTTGCAACAATTGGTTTGAATCTAGCCCTGCACTACCATCAAGCCGGCATACACGCCAGGACTCTTTTCCCCTGACCAGGAATTGCTCCAGTAGCGTGGTTTTACCAATTCCTGCCATGCCGCTAATCAGTAAAATTTCACCCAATGGGATTAGGTGCAATAACAGATTAAGTCGCTGCTCACGTGTCGCACCAGGATAAAAAGAAGCGGGCAACATCTCGCCAATAAATGGCTCACGCGTTAATCCATACAGATCAAGATAACCGCTGCTATCTGATGGATTGCGATTGGTAGCTTGCTCCACCACTAAGAGATTGCCTCACCACGGATAAAAACGACCCGGTAGCCTTTGTTCACCAGCACATCACGGGCACGTATCATCGCATTTTCAGCATCGGCATAACTTTCATGGTGCTCACGCTGAAACCTGCCTTTTGACCCCTGTGTGCCGCGCTCTTTTATCAATGTCCATCCACCGAGTAAATCTTGCTGCAAGATCAGCTGACAAAAGCGCATCGGCGCGTTTTCTTCCATCGCTGTCTGCATATAAATTCGCATTACAGCTCTCGATTCAAGTTAATTGCGAAGGATTAAAGAGACGTTCAAATTCTCCAATCGCATAGCGGTCAGTCATCCCTGCAATGTAATCGGCAACCACGCGTGCTTTGCCGGTATCGCCTTCTGCCTTTTCCATCTGAGATACTTTGCTATCGTATTCTGGCGGCAGAAGATGCGGGTCTTCTACAAAAACATCAAACAATGATTTGATGATTCGGCCGGCCTTGGCGCTCATGCGGCGGACGCGATAGTGTTGATATAAACCCTTGCGCAAAAAACGTTTCAACTCCAGATTATAGGCATACATCTCATCACTAAAACTGATCAACGATTTTTCCTGCTGACGGATATCGTCAATCGTTTCTGGAGCGGCATTTTTAATGTTCTCAATACTGGTATCGATAAGATCCGTTACCTGTGCATTAATCATCCGCCGAACCACTTCATGTATGGTACGGCGTTCGGTCAGGTTTTTGTAATGACCAATCACAAATTCATGCTGCTCCGCAAACAGTGGCATCTCACATAGCTGCTCAAGTGTGATCAAACCGGAGCGCATGCCATCATCCATATCATGATTGTTATAGGCGATCTCATCTGCTACATTGGCAAGCTGCGCCTCAAGACTCGGCTGCTGCTTATTAATAAAGCGCTCACCCAATTCACCC
Source organism: Gammaproteobacteria bacterium (assembly GCA_021648525.1). Lineage (GTDB taxonomy): Bacteria > Pseudomonadota > Gammaproteobacteria > SZUA-140 > SZUA-140 > SZUA-76. The sequence continues at coordinate 32,045 of JAKISP010000009.1, read as the reverse complement.
AGCTCTTTTGCACGATAAGGCGAACAGTGCTTCAAAATGCCTTCACGTGATTCATAGGTAAGATTGAGCCCACTGAATTCTGCATAGCGCTCCTCAAGCTCATCGACCACGCGCAACGACTGAAGGTTATGTTCAAAGCCTCCAAACTCACTCATACAACGGTTTAATGAATCCTGCCCTGCATGGCCAAAAGGGGTATGCCCCAGATCATGCGCCAGGGCAATCGCTTCGACCAGGTCTTCATTCAAATTTAATATGCGACAAATCGAGCGGGCAATCTGCGCCACTTCAACCGAATGCGTCAGTCGTGTACGAAACATATCTCCTTCGTGGTTGACAAAAACCTGCGTCTTATACTCAAGACGTCGAAAAGCGGCGGAGTGAACAATTCGATCTCGATCTCGCTGATATTCTGTGCGGTAATTGGGTGAGGGCTCCTGCTGCCGACGACCACGTGAGTTGGTAACCGTTGCCGCATAAGATGCCAGAAAAAAATTCACGTGACTATGACTCCCGGTATGCTTCGATGCTGGCGTTCATTAAATCACTATCAAAGTCAGCCGAGACAACGGCTTCGCCAATGCCCTTTAACAAAATCAGACGCAGCTTACCCGCCTTCACTTTTTTATCGACTGCCATCAATTCATTAAACTTCGCCACTGAAAGTTCAGCGGGCACTTGCGTGGGCAGCAGCGCCGCCTTTGTTAAAGTCATCACACGCGCCACTGCAACTTCATCAATCCACCCTTGTCGCCGTGAAAGATCCGCTGCAATGCAGGTACCCACCGCAATTGCCTCACCATGAAGCCACTTGCCATAACCCATACCCGCCTCAATCGCATGGCCAAAGGTGTGCCCTAAATTTAGTAGCGCACGAATGCCGTTCTCTTTTTCATCCTGCGCAACAATCGCTGCCTTGTTATGACATGAACGCTCAATCGCATAGACAAGCGCCTCATCATCACGCGCTAACAGGCGTGGCATATTTTCTTCCAGCCAGCAGAAAAAAGGCTCATCACTAATCAAGCCATACTTAATCACTTCTGCAATCCCGGCACTCAACTGACGATCATCCAGTGTGGCCAATACCGACGTATCGATCAGTACCGCCTGCGGCTGATGGAAGGCACCGATCATATTTTTACCTAACGGATGATTGACCCCTGTTTTTCCACCAACAGACGAATCAACCTGTGCTAGCACCGTAGTCGGTACCTGAATAAAGTTAACACCACGCTGGTATGACGCTGCAGCAAAGCCGGTCATATCACCCACTACACCACCGCCCAATGCAATCAACGTAACATCACGACCACATCGTGCCGTCAACAAACCATCATAGATCCTGTTCAAATACTCTAGCGTCTTATATTGCTCGCCATCAGGCAAAATGATGCTTTCACAATTAAATGCTGTGAGAGAGGCTTTTAACTGCTCAAGATAAAGCGGTGCAACTGTCTCATTACTCACCACCACCACCTGCTGACCAATAATATAGGGTGCAAGCAATTCAGGGCGTGCAAGCAACTCACCACCTATAAAGATGGGATAACTACGCTCATCCAAATCGACATCAAACGTTTTCATGAAACCGCTCTACCTAAGTTAATTTGCGCCATTATATACGCTATGCCTGGATTAACTACCCGACTGTAGAGAGATTTCATCAATCACATACTGCACTGTCGCGCGCACACTTCGGTCATCGGTATCAACCACGATATCTGCGACTTCACGATAGAGTGGCTCTCGAATCAGCATCAACGCTTCAAGCTTTGCGCGAGGATCATCCATCTGCAATAACGGGCGATTGCGATCTTTTGCCGTACGCATATGAAGCTGGTCAAGAGAAGCGGATAGATAAACGGTTGTGCCGCGAGAAGCAAGACACTGACGATTGCCAACATCGAGCACAGCACCACCACCTGTTGCAAGCACGATCCCCTGTCGTTGAGTTAAGTCATCAATCACTGAGCACTCGCGCTCACGAAAACCCGCTTCACCTTCAATATCAAAGATCCATGGAATATCCGCACCAGTACGACGAGAAATCTCATGATCACTATCGACAAACGCTCGTTCGAGTACTTTTGCTAACTGCCGTCCGATCGTCGTTTTCCCTGACCCCATCGGCCCCACTAAAAATATATTATTTAACTCGTCCATATAAATAGATGATATGCCATTTTTTAGGCAACAAATCAAGTGGTTATAATTTTTCAGGCAAAAAAAAGCCGGGCAACTCCCGACTTTTAATGTACACCTACCAAAACTTAGTTGATTAGCGCGCCCCAAGCGACTCTTTAAGGATCTTTGGCGTCACAAAAATTAATAGCTCATCTTTAGAGTCTTGCTTGATCGTTCTTCTGAACAACACCCCAAGCACAGGGATATCACCAAAGAATGGCACTTTCTCTACACCATCATTTTTAAACTGCTCATAGATCCCACCCAACACCACTGTTTCCCCATTTTCAACCAACACCTGCGTCTGAACTTCGCGTGTCTCAATACTAGGAATAGAGCCACCACCCACAGTCAGGATCACATTATCTTTTTTAACGATCAAATCCATAATAATTCGATCATCGGGTGTAATTTGTGGCGTCACCTCAAGGCTCAATACAGCCTTTTTAAAAGCAGTTGTCGTCGCACCACTAGACGCGGCCTGCTGATAGGGCACTTCCACACCCTGTTCAATAATACCCGTTGACTGATTAGAGGTGATCACACGAGGGCTAGACACCACCTCTCCTTTTCCTTCTGCTTGCATCGCAGAAAGCTCCATTTCAATCAAAAAATTAGATCCCAGAACGGCCAGCCCCATAGAGCCAGCATTGCCAATCACTGGCAAATTAACATTCAAACGATCATCAAATTCCCAGACATCACCATTGCCAATCTGAGTAGTACCGTTAAGAGAGCCAGATGTAATCTCCTGATTTGTGCCATTAAGCTTAAAACCCGACGCACCAAAACGAGAGCCAACATCCCGCTTAAAATCATCATTTGCGATAACAATACGTGATTCAATTAATACTTGCCTCACCGCAATATCAAGATCATCAATAAGCCGCAATATCTCTTCAAGTTTTTCAGACGTATCACGAATCAATAAATTATTGGTTCGCTCGTCAACCGACACACGCCCTCTATCCGACATCATCGAGTTTTCAGACGATGATATAATCCCCGATATGTCAGCCGCTTTTGCATAGTTAATTTGAATCACTTCAGAAAAAAGCGGTGCAAGCTCTTCGATCTGTTTTTGTGCCTCAAATTCCTGTTTTTCTCGTGCTGCAATTTCCTCACTAGGGGCAATCAACATCACATTACCCTGTTTACGCTTAGCCAGTCCTTTTGTTTTTAAAATAAGATCTAATGCCTGATCCCAGGGGACATTTTGCAAACGTAATGTCACACTGCCCTGCACCGTGTCACTTGTCACCATATTAATATCAGTAAAGTCCGCTATTAGCTGTAAGACAGCTCGAATTTCAATATCCTGAAAGTTAAGAGAAAGTCGCTCTCCTGAATAACCAAACTTGTCCTTTTTAACCTTGTTCTCCTCTTCTGATAGCGGTGTAATTTCAAGCGTAAATGTTTCATTAGTCTGATACGCTAGCTGCTCATAGTCGCCTTCAGCCCTCACAACTAATCGAGCATTGCGTTGTTCCATAAAACTATCAATGGTGGTAACAGGTGTCGCAAAATCAATCACATCCAGGCGACGAATAAATTCCTCAGGTAGCGTTGCATCAAGAAAATCCAGTATAACATTACCACTCTCTTCCGTAATATTGACGGGGGTAGTCGGATCAGACAGCGTCACAATAATATGAGCTTCACCTTTTTTACCACGCCTAAAATCAATATGTTTAATCTCATGCGATTTTTCCACAGCCTCGTGAACCACCTCACCATTATCACTCAGGGTTGATACTGTCCTTTTCACTGCATCGCTACCAAGAATGATATAAAAATCACTACCATCAATACGGGTTTCGTATGGCACCATTCTTACTAAATTCAGTACCACGCGCGTCCGTCCCTTTGCTTCCACTACATTAATACTACGCGCAATACCCATTCCTATCGGGGTCTTTTTTACCACGTTACTAGTCGTGCCAGGGAAATCTAATGCAATACGAGCTGGATTATCAATCGTAAAACTCAGGGGCTGTGCGATCTCCATCGCACCAGAAATAGATAACTTAATCTGCACCCTGTCACCCGGTAGAGTCACAAAACCCACATCCTCCAGCACCTGCGCCGGTTGATTCTGAACATCGGCAACGTTAAGCGCATAAACAGATGAAGAGAATGCTATTAATAAGAATGCAAATACCTTTCCCAGGTGTGTTTGGCACAACAAATCCTTCAGATGCCACTTCAAACGGCTAAAACTCTGGGTTTTCATTTTCCAACTCTCCCAATCCATTTCATTCTTCATTCAGAGACAACTCTGCAGGCCGATTTTCCCACCCGCCAAGACCATCGGAGACAATTTCAATAAGGGCAATATCTTCACTGCTTACCTTAGATATTTTGCCGTGATTTTGCCCGATGTAACTCCCACTTTTTACCCTGTAAATAATTCCATCAGGCGCCTTAATCAGCCCCCAGTTTTCATTTGAATACTCAAGCGACCCCATCATAGTCAGCGTTTCCAGCGGGTATGACTCCAATGCCTCCCTGACACGCTCACCATCAGGAAGCACTCCATTATTCATTCCGCCACCGGGGCCTTTCAGACGATCAACCTTCGGATTAATCGTTGCCCAGGTGACAAATGGATCTTTAATTTCATCAAAATAGGCACTATATGCATATTTCTCAAATGGTTTTAATTCAGGCAATGGCTCAACCTGCCCAGGATTTCCCGCCTTAACTTTGGCAACAAAGCCCTCTAAATCACTAGTACCACCACCACTACAGGCAGAAAGCATAACAACAGCACTCAGACATAACCCAACATAACAAATTTGAATTAAGCCTCGTCCTGTACCATCACTCAATGTCTGGCCTTGCTTCTCGCCTATATTGAATCGTTTTTTCAACATGCTACTCTTCTTCCTCAATATAACGATACGTCTTAGCCGTAGCCTCCATAATCAACGAACTTTCACCATTTTTTATCGCACCTTTATCAGGCTTTATTGCAAAATCATGCAAGGTGACGATTCTGGGAAGCTCAGCGAGGTCACTAACAAACTTACCAAACTCATGGTAACTTCCAGACACCCTTATTTTAATCGGTAATTCTGCATAGAACTCTGCAGGCACCTCAGCCTCCGGTTTAAACAAATCAAATTCAAGCCCGTTTTGTAAACCCGTCTGAGAAACATCTACCAATAATTCTGCCACCTCTGTTTTACTGGGTAACTGGCGTAACATCGCACCAAATGATAACTTCATTTCATCCATCTGCGCCCTGTATGCCTCCAGGTTTGCCGCCTTTGACTGCTTAATCTTGTACACATCCTTCAATTCTTGCTCTTTTCTCTCTGCCACTTCCAATGCCGCGATTTGATCCTGGGTATCAAACCAATAACCAGCACCTAACACACCAACAGATAAAGCCACAATAACAATAGCCTTAAGCGCTATTGGCCATTTTGAGACATCATTAGGGTCAATCTTGCTCAGCTCAGAGAAATCAATTTTCAAATCAATGGCCATGATTTCCCTATGCCCCCTCTTCAGTCATTTCTTCTAAAGGAACTGTTTGATTAACATTCAGTGTAAAAATACTGGTTCGAATACGCCCGTTAAGATTTGCCTTTATCACTTCCAGTCTTGGATTAGAAAGCCACTCAGACTCATCTAATTTGCGCATAAATGTAGACACCGTCGCATTTGACTGCGCTACACCGGTTATTTTAATCGCGGTAGCATTCTGAGTAATTCCAGTTAAATAAACACCTTCTGGTACATTTCGCACAAATTCATCAAATAAATGCACAATTTCAGGGCGCCGTGTCTGTAATTGCTGGATCACGTCCATCCTTGTCAATAAGTTTTGCTTTTCGCTCTCCAGGCCCTTAATTTCTTTTATCTTTTCCTCCACCAAAGCAATCTCTTTATTTAAAAAATCATTCCTGGCACCCTGCACATCAATTAATGCGGCCATATGAAGATGGACATAAAAAATGATTGCGCCCATCAATATCACAGCGCCACCCGCAATAGATACAAACTGCCGCTGTAGCTCTTTTCTTTGCCGTTCCCGCCATGGTAGTAGATTAATACGCGTCATTAATCAAACCTCCTAATCGCTAAGCCACAGGCAATCATCAATGCAGGCGCATCATTACTAATAACATCCGGCTTGATCTTCGATGAAAAGGTCATGTCCATAAACGGATTAGCAACAGAGGTAGTAATACCAAGCTTGTCCTCAATCATCTCATCAATACCGACAATTGATGCACACCCACCTGCCAATACAATATGATCAACACTACTGTACTGACTAGATGAAAAGAAGAACTGCAATGACCTGCTCACCTGTTGCGCCAGTCCCTCTTTAAAGGGCTGTAAAACTTCACTGGTATAGTTATCAGGCAAACCACCCTGTTTCTTTGCCATCCCCGCTTCATCATATGAAAGACCGTAACGTTGCTGAATTTCTTCTGTCAGCTGCTTACCACCAAAAACCTGCTCTCGCGTATAAATGGTTTTAAAGTCATGCAGAACATTCAGAATCGTCATCGTGGCGCCCACATCGATTACCGCAATCGTTTTTTCACTGCCATTATCAGGCAATTGCTGACCCAACAATGAAAAAGCCGTTTCCATCGCAAATGCTTCAACATCAACCACTTCGGCCTTTACACCCGCAATATCCAACGCCGCCACGCGAACATCAATATTTTCACTACGAGAAGCGGCCAACATCACATCAACAGAGGTTTCGTCATTTTCCGTGGGGCCAAGTACCTGAAAATCGAGATTGATCTCTTCCATTGGAAAAGGAATATACTGGTCAGCTTCCCCCTGAATCTGCTCTAACATATCGTCATCTGATAATAATGCAGGCATTGTGATAACCTTGGTAATGACAGCAGAGCCAGCCACCGCAACCGAGGCGTTCTTTGTACGCGTTCCAGCCCGAGTTAATGCTCGAGAAATGGCGCTGCCGACGGCCTCGACATCAACGATGTTCTTTTCTGCTACAGCATCGGGCGGCAATGGCACCACCGTGTAGCTCTCGACTCGATAACGTCCGCCAGCCGTTTGGCTTAATTCCAGCAACTTAACAGCTGTTGAACTGATATCAAGTCCTATTAATGGCGGTGCTGCTTTTTTAAAAAATTGCACCTTATGTCCCTTTATGAACCATTAACAATAATGACAAATGATTGTTCTGTGATTTCAATCTCATTTTCAACTATAGGTACCAGGTAATTAAAAGACAATATTTATTTCCTAACGTCACAGATGTTATCGTCCGCTATCGTAAAAAGTTTTATAATATTATTAAGATAAATTCACGAACCATAATTTCACATGACACGAAGCAATGAAATTTCTAAAGAAACTATTTAAAACTACGCTGATTACGCTATTGGCACTCTTCATTCTTGGTGTCTCAACTGTTTTTGGCGTCTATCTCTATCTATCACCCGATCTTCCTTCCATTGCGACATTAAAAGAGGTGAAACTTCAGGTACCACTGCGTGTTTACACAGCAGATAAAAAACTAATTTCTGAATTTGGCGAAATGAAGCGCTCACCCTTAAAGTTCGACGAAATCCCACAACCCATGATAGATGCAATCCTGTCGGCCGAAGATAATCGCTACTTTGAACATCCCGGCGTCGATTACCAGGGGATCCTTCGCGCCATAATCAATCTTGCAATGACAGGTAAGAAATCACAGGGTGGCAGCACCATTACCATGCAGGTCGCTCGCAACTTCTTTTTAAGCAGTGAAAAAACCTATCTTCGAAAGGTAAATGAAATTTTTCTCTCTTTTAAAATAGAAAATGAATTAAGTAAAGAAGAGATCCTTGAGCTATACCTTAATAAGATCTATCTTGGCCACCGCTCCTATGGCATTGCGGCTGCAGCACAGGTTTATTATGGTAAAATTATAGATCAACTCACAATTGCTGAAGTAGCCATGATTGCAGGCCTACCAAAAGCACCGTCTCGATTTAACCCTGTCACTAATTCAAAACGAGCCGTTACTCGGCGCAATTATGTGCTAGGGCGTATGCATGCGCTTAACTACATCAATACCGATACCTATGAAGATGCACTTAATGCAAAAGATACTGCGAAGCTTCATGGCCTTTCGATTGAAGTCTCAGCACCACATATAGCTGAAATGGTGCGCTCACAGATGGTAAAGCAGTACGGTGAGGAACAAACCTATACCAGTGGTTACAAGGTAATCACCACCATCGACTCCCGCCTGCAGGTCGCCGCTAACAATGCACTACGCCGTGCCCTGCTCGATTATGATTCACGTCATGGCTATCGCGGCATACTTGGGCATGTCGATTTTTCCAGTCTGCCCACTATTGAGGCGTGGAATCAGTTATTCAAAAAAATCCCTAAAGTCGGTTATTTGACCTCTGCCGTGGTATTGGCACTTGAAGAACAGGCGATCACCGTGATGCTTAACTCTGAAACCAGTCATATTGTCCATATTCCATGGGGCGGCCTATCATGGGCCCGCACCTATATTGATGACAACCGGCGTGGCCCAAAACTAAAAATAGCCGCTGATGTGCTTAAAGAGGGCGACCTGATCTATGTCCAGAGAGACCCAGAAGATAGCTGGCGCTTATCCCAACCACCGCAGATAGAAGGTGCTCTGGTTTCCGTTTCCTCACATGATGGCCACATTATCGCACTCAATGGTGGCTATGACTTTCATCGCAGCAACTTCAATCGCGTCACCCAGGCAACACGTCAACCAGGTTCAAATTTCAAACCATTTATCTATTCTGCAGCGCTCGAAAAGGGATTCACCACCGCCAGCATGATCAATGATGCCCCAGTTGTATTTGATGACCCCGGCCTTGAAAGCGCCTGGCGCCCAGAAAATTATAGTGGCAAATTCTTTGGCCCTACCCGTCTACGTCAGGCACTCATTAAATCTCGCAACCTGGTTTCTATCCGTCTAATGCGTTCCATTGGCATTTCTTATGCCCTTGAATATGTCAGTCGATTCGGCTTTGATCCCACAAGCCTGCCGCGAGATCTCTCGCTAGCACTCGGTAGCGGAGCAATCACCCCCCTGCAACTCTCTGCGGGCTACGCAGTACTTTCCAATGGCGGCTACCGTGTCACGCCATATTTTATAAAACAGATTATCGATGCTGATGACTCAATCGTTTTTGAGGCCAATCCGGCCACTGTGTGCCTTCAGGACTGCACCCTTTCAGCAGATGAACTTGACGCCCTGATATTAGATGATGCTAACGATGGCGTTTTACCTCCTCCACTTAATATTGCCAGGCGTGTTGCCTCAGAAGAAAATATCTATTTGATGACCTCAATGCTGCGTGATGTGATCAAACGCGGCACAGGACGGCGTGCACTCCAGTTAAAACGAAATGACCTCGCTGGCAAGACTGGCACCACCAATGACCTGCAGGACGCCTGGTTCTCTGGCTACAATGCGGATGTTGCCACCATCGCCTGGGTCGGTTTTGACCAGGTACGATCACTCGGTAACCGTGAAACGGGTGGACGTGCCGCATTGCCAATGTGGATCTATTATATGAAAGAGGCATTAAAAGATACACCAGAAAAACCATTTGAGCGCCCAGCGGGCCTGGTCACAGTCCGCATCGACCCTGCAAATGGCCTGCTTGCTGAAAGCAATCAACCTGGTGCAATTTTTGAAACCTTCAGAAGTGAATACGCACCTACGCGCTATAGCAAACCCAGGATTAAACAGCTACCTCCTGTAGATGGTGGCAATCCAGCTACACCTGTCGCGGATGCACCACCAGCACAACTGTTCTGAATCACACACCATGCTTCAATCAGACAAAACGCAACGCTTACGTCAACGGCTTGCGGTAGAAGCCGCGCGCATCATGAGTGAAGAGAGCCTCAGTGGTTTTCAGGCCGCGAAACAAAAAGCAGCCAATCGCCTCGGCATCACAGGCGAGCAGAGTATGCCGCGCAATATTGAGATTGAGCAAGCACTCAAAGAATACCAGGCCATCTTTCGACCACAGCAACAAGCAAATGAGCTCCTGGCACTAAGAAAAACAGCCATCCAAATTATGAATCTGCTACACGATTTTTCACCACGCCTGGTCGGCCCGGTACTGCGCGGCAGCGCTAACCATCACTCGGCCATCAACATTCATCTATTCACAGACAATAGCCAGACGCTTGAGTGGTTGCTTATCGAACGCCACATCCCTTTTAATGTCGAAGAGCATGAGTACCGCTTCAATGATGGCGAGATAAAACGCTACCCGTGCTACCGGGTCGAAGATGAGGAAGCCAGGGTAGAATTAGCGGTCTTCCCTGAAAAAGGGATACGCCAGGCACCAAAAGGCCCGCTGGATGGAAAACCCATTCAGCGGGCTTCAATTTCTGAAGTACAACAACTACTTCAGCAGAGATAAGCATTCGTTAACACTTATCGTAACTATTCAGATTGAATCTAAAATTTGTCAGTTTCTTTATGCCCTCGGGTGTAAGGCGAAAAATATGAGTTTACAGGTGTAAATGATCATTTTTCAACGCAGAAATGGCCGATTTCAGAAGTGAGCTGAATAGTTACCGTTTATCAACATCAACATATTCACGCACATCCTCACCCATGTACATCTGGCGTGGTCGGCCGATGCGCTGCCCCGGCTCACCAATCATCTCCATCCACTGCGATACCCAACCCACGGTACGTGCAACGGCAAACATCACCGTAAACATGTTAGTCGGTATCCCCAGCGCCTTGTAGATAATGCCTGAGTAGAAATCGACATTTGGATAGAGCTTCTTCTCAATGAAGTAACTATCCTTTAATGCAATATCTTCCAGCCCCATCGCTAGCTCAAATAGTGGTTCATTGGAGTCACCAAATTTCTCTAGTACCTCATGGCACATCTTGCGGATAATCGTCGCGCGTGGGTCATGGTTTTTATAGACACGATGACCAAATCCCATCAAACGGAATGGATCATCTTTATCTTTCGCCTTCGCAATATATTTAGGGATATTTGAAGCGTCACCAATTTCATTCAGCATGTGCAATACCGCTTCATTAGCACCGCCATGTGCAGGCCCCCACAATGCGGTAATACCAGATGAGATACAGGCAAATGGATTTGAACCCGAACTACCCGATAAGCGTACTGTCGCGGTACTCGCATTTTGCTCATGGTCTGCATGCAGAATAAAGATCATATCCAGTGCCTTTTCAGCAACCGGGTCCACTACATAATCTTCACTCGGCACAGAGAACATCATATGCAACAAATTACCACAGTAACTCAGGCTATTCTTTGGATAGATAAATGGTTCTCCAATTGAATATTTATAACAGGCCGCAGCAATCGTCGGCATCTTCGCCAACATGCGATGCGCAGCAATCTCACGGTGACGCGGATCATGTACATCCGTTGAGTCATGATAAAAAGCGGAGAGTGAACCGACCACACCCACCATACTCGCCATCGGGTGCGCATCATGGTAGAAGCCTTTATAGAAAGTTCTCAGACTCTCTTTTATCATTGTATGACGGCTAATCATACCGACAAAATCATCCAGCTCCGTTTTGCCTGGCAGTTCTCCATTCATCAACAGATAAGATACCTCAAGAAAACTACTCTTTTCAGCCAACTGCTCAATCGGATACCCGCGATAACGCAGGATACCTTCATCACCATCAATAAAGGTGATGCCACTACGACAGCTCGCCGTCGACTGAAAACCAGGATCAAAGGTAAGATAACCGTGATCTCGGTAGAGCGTGCTGATATCGATCGCAGGAATGCCCTGCCCATCGACTAACCCGGGCAGCTCTATACTTTTACCCGTTTCATTGTCCGTAATTGTAAAGGTACGCTTCCCCATCTGACTCATCTCCCTCTCAGCGGTATCGTTCAGGATATTAATTCGATATCTTTTGTCACCTGATCTGATGATTGCTTAAATAATGCAGCCTCTTCATCGCTCAGCGGTAATTCAATCACTTTTTCCATACCACCCGAACCAAGCACCACCGGCACACCAAGAGCGATATCCTTTTCACCATACTCACCATCAAGCATCGCGACACATGGCAAGATTCGTTTACGATCATGACAGATCGCATCAATCATGGTGGCAACCGCTGCCGCTGGGGAATCATTAGCACTACTGGTTTTTTTCAATGCAAGGATCTCTGCTCCACCATTTCTAGTACGATCAACAATGCGCGCAATTGTGTCAGCATCTAGAAAATTACTCACTGGAATCCCACTGATGGTGGTATAACTGATCATCGGTACCATTGAGTCACCGTGACCACCCAGCACCATTGCCGACACATCCAGATTTGAGTAACCAGTCTCCATCGCAATAAAGCTTGCCATGCGTGCCGCGTCCAGCACACCTGAAAGTCCAAATACGCGACTGCGATCCCAGCCAGTTGCTTTCCAGAAAGCGTATGACATCACATCAACAGGATTCGTGACTAAAATCACCATCGCATTGGGTGCATATTTCATCACATCATCAGCGATCGGACGAATCACCGCAAGGTTGGCCTCTAAAACATCGGAACGAGACATACCCGGTTTACGTGGTAGACCCGCTGTAATCACAACAATATCAGAATCGACAATCGCCTCATTGCTTTCGCTACCATTCACGCGGGTATCAAACCCGAACAGCGGTGCAGATTCCTGCAGATCCAACGCCGTTCCTTCCGCAACCCCGTCACGAATATCGGTCAACACCACTTCATGGACATTATCGCGATAGGCCAGAATCTGTGCGGTCGACTCACCGACTCGCCCCGCACCAATAATCGAAATTTTTTTCATGCTAGCTCCTTGCGCTCTTTGCTCTTAATCTACCGATTGTTGAGAACCTAATTCCATTCTTAACGATTGTATTCACTGGGATGAATCGGCCAGCCTAACAATAAATTGAATACGATTATATAGATAGCCCTCTTACCCATAGCATCGCTGCTCAATGCGCGGATAAAACTCAGGGTAATCCATGCGGGCAACGCCCGACTCAACCGCCGCATAGGCAACTGCCGCGGGTACTCGATCAATCAAACGAGGGTCAAGCGGTGTCGGAATAATATAATTACGCCCAAAACTCAATTTATCCAGCTTATACGCACTCAACACCTCCTGAGGCACAGGCTCACGTGCCAGATCGGCCAATGCATAAACCGCCCCCATCAACATATGCTCATTGATTTGTCGTGCGCGGACATCAAGCGCACCACGGAAAATAAAAGGAAAACCCAGCACGTTATTCACCTGATTAGGGAAATCACTACGGCCTGTCGCCATGATCAGATCATCACGTACCGCGTTGGCAACTGCCGGATAGATTTCAGGATCAGGATTAGAGAGTGCAAAAACGATCGGCTTATCAGCCATCGAAGCAATATGTTCAGGACTCACCAGATCCGGCCCAGAGAGACCGATGAATACATCAGCACCGGTCATGGCATCAGACAACGTACGGTCATCAGTCTCTACCATAAACTCTTCTTTATATTCATTAAGCCCATCTCGCCCACGATAGATCACACCACGACGATCCAGCATACGCAGATTTTCTTTTTTCGCGCCCAGTGCAACCAATAGCCGCATCGATGCAATGGCTGCAGCACCCGCGCCAAGGCAGACAATCTTCGCGTTGGAAAGGCGCTTTTCCTGCAGCTCTAATCCATTAATCAGGCCTGCCGCTGTGATCACCGCAGTACCGTGCTGGTCATCATGAAAAACAGGGATATCAAGCAGCTCACTCAAACGCTTTTCAATCTCAAAGCAGTGTGGTGCGGCGATATCTTCAAGGTTGATGCCGCCAAAGGTCGGCGCGATATTGGCAACAGTATTGATAAAGTCTTCTGGGTCTTTTGCAACAACCTCGATATCAAAGACATCAATATCCGCAAATTTTTTAAACAGTACCCCCTTACCTTCCATCACGGGTTTACTGGCAAGACTACCCACATTACCCAAACCCAGTACCGCAGTACCATCGGTGATGACAGCCACCAAATTTCCTTTAGCCGTATATTTATAGGCAGCTTCCGGGTCTTTGGCAATTTCACGCACAGGCTCGGCAACACCCGGGGTATATGCCAGGCCAAGATCATCCTGCGTCACACACGACTTGGTGATCGAGATACAGATTTTACCCGGCTCCGGTAGTGCATGGTAATTCAGGGCCGCTTGTTTTTTCTCTTCAGTCATACAACAACTCACACCTTATATATAGTATCTATTTCACTACCCACAGGAAGCGATTATCGGTCATTGCCCAGGCCGCTGCAAATTTCATCTATCAGCGGTATTTTGAGCACCATAATACATAGTTATAATACGCCACTCATTTTGCAAAAATAGCGGCCAGTTACTCAATCACCTGCCACTTTGAGTGATGCAGGATGCCTCACATGAATCGACCAGCGCCCCTTGCGCCGCGTTAGCCAACCATGCGCCACCACCTTTTTTTGCGCCAGTGATGCCAACAGCCCCTTTTCAAAATAATGTGCGTCATCGTGTGAGATGCGTAACGAGACCTTGTCTGAAAATGAAACCCAGATCCATTTTTTGCTCCACTTCACCTTTTCCACGCGCCCTTTAAGCCGCGTGAACCCCTGGTCACCCCGCCTTAAATCGGTCACATCAAGCACTTTGGGGCCACCATTCCGCCAGAAGCCTTGTCGCTTAATACGCGCCAAACGCTCAGATTTCTGATAACAATCAACACTATACAAGTTAGGTGGGATTGCAATGGCCATCGCCAGACCCTTGTCGAGTAATCTCTGCTGCACACTGCTGCCATCAGCCAGGTAGAGATGTGCCAGCGTGCGCCCATAGCGATCCTTTCGCTCACGCCCATACTGCACACCTACCCGCGAATCTGCTTTAAATAGCTTTCTCAACGCATCGCGTGCCTCATCCCCATAAGGCTCCGCTGGTTTTTTATCTCGCGCCACTTCTGGCGTGTTGATACCAATTAAACGAACCTTTTGTCCACCAACCAGATACAAGGTATCGCCATCGTGCACATATTTAACATTAAAGTAAGCATCGATTTTTTTTGCCCCACACTCTCCAGCAACACTCAACGGCGAGGAAACGACCAAAATGAGGGCAAAAACCATCACCATAAACGAAAAAAGGGTGCCTGAATCAGGCACCCTTTTTTGTGAATCAACGGCCATTGTTGGCAGCGGGTTCAAATCAGCTTTTTTTACCGTATTTCTGTCTAAACTTATCAACACGGCCAGCAGTATCAAGGATCTTCTGCTTACCGGTGTAGAAAGGGTGACACATTGAACATACATCCAGACGCAGCGCTTTGCCGGCAGTGGAACGTGTCTTAAAAGTATTACCACAACTACAGGTAACGTCGATTTCGTTATAATCTGGATGGATATCCGATTTCATGCTGTTCAACCTCACAAATTTATATATGCCGCCACCTGAACCCACTCCAGGCACCGCACAAACTCTGGTCGCGTATTGTATGTAAATACTGACTGATCAGCAAGTTAATATAATCACCTGAATCACCTTCAAGCCTTAACCTATTGATTAAACAAGCAATAAGTTATTGATCAGTTCCCTTATCGCTTCATCGAATCAAAGAATTCAGCATTGGTCTTGGTCGCCTTGAGCTTATCCATCAAAAATTCCATCGCCGCCAACTCATCCATTGGGTGCAATAATTTGCGTAGAATCCACATTTTCTGTAGCTCGTCTGGCTTGGTCAACAGCTCTTCACGGCGTGTACCGGAACGATTCAGGTTGATCGCCGGATAGATACGCTTCTCGGCAATACGGCGCTCAAGATGTAGCTCCATGTTACCAGTACCTTTAAACTCTTCGTAGATCACATCGTCCATGCGCGAACCAGTATCGATCAATGCGGTTGCAAGAATGGTCAAACTACCGCCCTCTTCAACATTACGTGCGGCACCAAAAAAACGCTTCGGACGTTGTAGTGCATTGGCATCCACACCGCCCGTCAGTACTTTACCCGATGATGGCACGACAGTGTTATAGGCACGGCCCAGGCGGGTAATCGAATCAAGCAGAATCACCACGTCACGTTTATGTTCAACCAGACGCTTCGCCTTCTCAATCACCATTTCGGCAACCTGCACGTGACGTGTCGCAGGCTCATCAAAGGTACTGGAGATCACTTCGCCTTTCACTGAGCGCGACATCTCTGTTACCTCTTCCGGGCGTTCATCGATCAATAGCACGATCATGTAACACTCTGGGTTCAGCTCGGTAATCGAATGCGCAATGCTCTGCAACATCATAGTTTTACCCGCTTTTGGTGGCGATACAATCAAACCACGCTGGCCCTTACCAATTGGCGAAACCAGCTCAATAATACGCGCGGTGAGATCCTCGGTACTGCCGTTACCCAATTCCAGGTTCAGACGCTCGTTGGCAAATAGTGGCGTCAGGTTTTCAAACAGTACCTTACTCTTAGCCACTTCAGGGGACTCAAAATTAATCTCACTAACCTTCAACAGCGCAAAATAACGCTCACCTTCTTTTGGCGGCCGAATCTTACCAGTAACGGTATCGCCAGTGCGCAAGCTAAAGCGGCGAATCTGACTCGGTGATACATAGATATCATCTGGACCTGCCAGGTAAGAACTGTCCGCTGAACGCAAAAAACCGAAGCCATCCTGCAATATCTCCAGCACACCTTCACTGTGAATATCTTCTCCCTTTTTTGAATGGGATTTGAGAATTGCGAAGATAATATCTTGTCGACGCGAACGCGCCATGTTTTCGATGCCCATAGAACGGGCGAGCTCAACCAGCTCAGCAGCGGATTTTTGTTTCAGTTCAGTAAGATTCATATGAAGTTTTTTTGGATAGTTATTGATAAAACGAAGTGGACAAAATTAAGAATGGATTTCACCTCTAGGACAGTTAAATCACTTTTGCTTTGATAAGGAGAGAGGTGCGCCAGTAAAGGCTTGATTTATTATTTTTTAGAGTAGGGCTAAACGCTACCACTCTTTCTTGGCAACGTCCAGCCCTAAAGGTGCTTTATATGGGTTTTTTAATTATTGCTATCGATAAATGCTGAAAGCTGCGACTTTGAAACCGCACCAACCTTGGTCGCCTCAACATTGCCAGCCTTAAATAGCATTAAGGTTGGAATACCGCGAATACCATAGCGTGGTGGCGTTGCTGGATTATCATCAATATTAAGTTTAGCAATGCGAATTTTGCCATCATATTCCGCAGCAATTTCTTCTAGAATCGGTGCAATCATTTTGCATGGACCACACCATTCCGCCCAGAAGTCTACCAGTACAGGTACTTCAGACTTTAATACATCATCTTCAAATGTGGCGTCTGTTACAGCGCTAATATTGTCACTCACCCTCTATGCCTCCAAATTACTTTATTTATTCAATTTTAAGCTAAAATCCATCTCGTCCCTGCCTCAGGATCTATGGCTAAACGTGATTATTAACAATCTGGTCGCAATACACAAACTATTGTGTCAATAATAAAAACCATAAAGAGTCCACTGAATCTGCTATCCTTTCTCGAATATGAGCGATAATCACCTATCTAACACACTGTTTTCATCTCTGGATCTTCCAGAGGAACTCTCGCAGGGCATTGAAAAAACAGGCTTTACTCGATGCACTCCAATACAAGCAGAAACCTTGCCGCTGGCATTAGCAGGCTCCGATATCGCAGGCCAGGCGCAAACCGGCACCGGCAAAACGGCTGCCTTTTTAATTGCGCTGATGAACCGATTGCTCACCAGCGCCACCGACAGCGCCAAAGCTGGACATAACCCACGCGCACTGATACTCGCCCCCACGCGTGAACTGGCACTCCAGATCCATAAAGATGCGGTCTCACTCGGCGAGGCAACAGACCTTAAGATTGGTGTCGTCTACGGCGGTGCTGGTTACGACACTCAAAAAGAGATGCTACGCGAAGGGCTCGATATCCTGATCGGCACACCCGGGCGCACCATCGACTTCTTCAAACAGAACCTCTTTAACCTCAAGTCGATTGAGGTCATGGTGATGGATGAAGCAGATCGTATGTTCGATCTCGGCTTTATTAAAGATATCCGTTTTCTACTGCGCCGCATGCCTGATCCGGACAAACGCCTCAACCTGCTCTTCTCCGCAACACTGTCGTTTCGGGTTACCGAACTCGCTTATGAGCATATGAACAACCCAACGCTAATCAAGATTGAGACGGAAAAGGTTACCGCGGACAAAGTCGTACAGCAGATCTATTACACCTCAAACGACGAAAAAATTCCGCTGCTGCTCGGTCTGCTTAAACAGTTAGCACCCATGCGATCAATTATCTTCGTCAATACCAAAGATGCGGGCAATAAGGTTAACGCCTTTCTCTCCGGAAACGGTTTTAATGCGGGCACGCTCTCTGGCGATGTGCCACAAAAAAAACGTATCAGCCTGCTCAAACGTTTTCAGGATGGTGAACTACCGATTCTGGTCGCGACCGATGTAGCGGCACGCGGGCTGCACATTCCGGATGTCAGCCATATTTTCAATTACGACCTGCCGCAGGACTCTGAAGATTATGTGCATCGCATTGGGCGTACTGCACGCGCAGGCAGCAGCGGTGTTGCGATCAGTTTTGCCTGCGAAGACTACGCCTTTGCGCTACCCGATATTGAAGAGTATGTTGGCAACAAGATTCCAACCGAACGCGTCACCACCGAACTGCTAATAGCGCCCGAGCCACCGATCTATCCTAAAAAAACCCCCAGGGCTCACCATCATCAAAAGTCAGGCAGTAAAAATCAACGCCGTCGCCCACCTGGGCGCTCGCATTCAAAGGCAACCTCCAGCAACTAAGCGACATATAAATCTCGTATATGGAGAGCAGCAACCTGGAACCCATCATCCGACTCAGCTTTTTCTTCGGCATCTTTGCCATCATGGCGCTATGGGAGCTTAAATCACCACGGCGACCATTGCGCAGCTCCAGACAGTTTCGCTGGCTCAATAACATCAGCCTCACTGTTTTCAATACACTATTACTGCGCCTGCTATTTCCTGCCGCTGCTGTCGGTGTGGCACTCTACGCCTCACAACAACAGTGGGGCGTATTAAACCAGATTGATCTACCACTGTGGTTTGAGATCATCCTCGCAGTCGTCATCCTCGACTTTTGTATCTACCTGCAACATCGGCTGTTTCACCGCGTACCGATGTTGTGGCAACTGCATATGATGCACCATAGCGATGTTGACCTTGATGTCACCAGCGGCGCACGCTTTCATCCGATCGAAATAATATTGTCGATGCTGATCAAGATGATCCTTATCTGCCTGCTCGGCCCCGCCATTGTTGCAGTCGTGATCTTTGAGATCATTCTCAACGCAGTGGCGATGTTTAACCACAGCAACGTTCACATCCCGGCACGCATCGACCAACGGTTACGTCGCTTTATCGTCACCCCGGACATGCACCGCGTACATCACTCTGTGCTCAAAGATGAAACCAATAGCAACTACGGCTTCAATCTACCGTGGTGGGATCACCTCTTTGGCTCCTATTGTGCCCAACCCGCCAAAGGCCACGATAAGATGACCATCGGGCTGGATCAATTTCAGGAACCTCCGGCACAGACCTTTAAATGGATGCTGAGCCTGCCTTTCAAAGGAAAAGGCGGCGGATACAGCCAGTAATCAGCCCATTTTGCCTGGCGACGAGTGGCGGCAACAACCGATAAACATCCTCTATTTCTGGCCATCACCCAGGCGCAGATGCTCAACAAAGATAATGGAATCAAAGGTACGATTCAGTGTTGAACTGTGAAAATTTGCCATTGTCGTGCCACGGCTATATTCAATCGGATCACCCGCATTAAACGCTTCACGTGAACCTGCAATCCACTGCTCGGTGACACCTTTTACCACTCGAATATAACTATAGGCCCTGGTCTGAATCACTTCCGCAACCACGCCACTATTCGGCAGTTTGCGTTTGGGCTTTGATAGCCGAGCCTGTTGCTGCTGCTGGTAATCTTTTAACTGCTGTTGCGTCCCCCAGAATCCAATATCGCCACGCTCATCCAGGCTGGCGTATTCTGCCGTTTTATAATAACCATCACGGTTAGTGCCACCAATAATATAGAGTTGGTTGTTATAAACCACACTGCCAAAGTTTGCGCGCATTGATGAAAGTGGGGTTGTATAACGCCACTCGCTCAGTTCACCGTCATCCGCTTGCTGAGTCACTTCAATCTTATCGGAATAGCGCGCCCCATTCAGGCCACCTATCGCGTACAACTGCTTGCCATGTGTTGCAGATGAAAGGCCATAGCGAGGCGCTTGCATCGGCGTCGTTTTTTTCCAGACCAGTTCATCAGCAATTGATGGCAGAGTAAATTCAACCTCGGTCAAACCAACGCCTTCGCTCTCTGCATGGCCACCCATCACATAGGCAAACCCGTTTAGTGATTTCACGCTATTGATGTAGCGCGCCATAGTGAGTGGGTTTGTCTCGGCACGCCATCGTCCCAGACTACCATCTTGATTGATAGGTGCACTTTCAACCGAATCTAGCAGTGTGCCAGCAAAACCACCTAACGCATAAAGACGTTCATTCGCGACAAACAGTTTCACACAACGACGCGGATATTGCAGCCTGTAGCGCTCCGTAATCCACCCTTCAAGTGCACCACTCTCTGAAATCCGCGAGCGCTCTACGCTGCGCAACAATATTTTACCGTTTTCGCCCTTGCCACCACCGGCTGCATAAATAAAACCATTGTGCTCAACCGCGTCAAAAAAACCACGGGCGTCATTAAGAATGGCACTGCGCTTCCATGGGGCAAGCGTGCCATCAGGGTTAATCTTGCTGTATTCCGTGGTGTTGAGAAAGTCATGCCCATTGATACCACCAATGGCATAGATCACACCATTCACCTGCAATATCGATGCACCTGCGCGCGCACTGTTCATTTCACTCGCTTGCTGCCAACCTGGAATCCATACCGCCAGTGCCGAAACCTGTTTTGTGTAACCTGCAAAAATTAGTGCTAGCAATAATAATGTGACACAGTGGCGATTCATCATAGGTCCTGTCTTTCTATTGGCAAAAAACCATGTTAACAGGGATCTATCTCAGGCGTGAACCACTACGCTACTTCGCCTCAACGCCAGCAAGCTTAACATCAGCAGCACAGCGAAAGCCCAGGTCTTCATGCTGCGACTCTGGCTTCAAATTATATCGATACGCGCCGCGTTGAAACAGTTTCAGTGCGTAATGACCGTCCCCCCCCCAGGCGGCGCCTTTCACCACTTTAAATATTTCGCCAAAATCCTCACTTGTATAATCTGATCCTTCATACGCCTGATACCAGTCCGCGGTCCACTCCGACACATTGCCGCTCATATCAAGCACACCAAACGGTGAAACGTCCCCCTGATAGGAGCCGACCGGTGCCACCCCATCATCCCACATCTCTTCGCCGGTATTGCTCTGGCCATATGCCCACTGATTACCCCAGGCAAACTCTAGCCCCTTATCGCCTCGAATTGATTTTTCCCACTCGGCCTCTGTCGGTAACCGCTTCCCTTTCCAGTCACAATAAGCCTTTGCATCATACCAACTAACATAAACCACGGGTAACCAGTCCATATAGGCAAAGCGCTTATCGATCACAGCCAACAATTCAGGCTTCGTCATCTTCCGTGTATCGATATCAAGCCGCATTACCTTCACCGCCAGTCGTCGTATTTTTTCAACCGAGACCGCCTCGATCTTATTTCTCCGCAGACTCAACAGATAACCATTGTTGACCCAATACTGAGGTGGTGCATAATTTTTCTGTGCGACAAACGCCTTAAACTGACCATTGGTCACTTCGTGCTCATCAATATAAAAACCATCCAGATATTGGCTATGCTTAGGGTGCTCATCCA
Organism: Gammaproteobacteria bacterium; assembly: GCA_021648525.1. GTDB lineage: Bacteria > Pseudomonadota > Gammaproteobacteria > SZUA-140 > SZUA-140 > SZUA-76. The sequence goes on along the minus strand of JAKISP010000009.1, from coordinate 9,920 downwards.
GATACCACGGCTTGGCATTGCCATATTCACCTGAACTATTGTTATTATCTGCCTTATTACTGCCCATAATGAATTCACTCGCGGGTATCAGCTTCATCTCCTGATCAGCACTCGTTGCCACACCCTCCAGTGCAAAGCCAGCTAACGGCACCGTCAACAAACCAATACTCATGCTTAACCCTGATAGAAGATTAGATTTCATCTTACTTCTCCTCTGAATCTTTCGCACAACGAAAACCAAAACTTTTATTTCGTGTGGTGCGTAAAAAAAATGACCGATTGAATGCAGGTGCAGATACACCACATTTGTAGAAACTACAATTCCACCAGGAGCCACCTTTTAACGTTTTATAAGTCTGACCGTAATTTTCTGTTGGCTTTTGATTGCCCGGATAGGCTTCGTACCAGGATGATGTCCATTCCCATACGTTGCCAGACATGTCGTACAGACCAAAGGGACTCACCCCCTCTTTAAACGCACCGACTGGCGTAGTACCACCTGCCTGTTTCAACGTTTTCCAGCGCTGCGGCATATTAGCGCGAGTAATATCAAACTCGTTGCCCCACGGATAAATCCTTGCATCATCTCCTCGTGCCGCTTTTTCCCACTCAGCCCCGCTCGGTAGACGCTTACCAACCCAGGCGCAATAGTCAGTGGCATCGTACCAGCTGACATACACCACAGGATGGTCAACCAGGCCATCTGGAAACGTCCTGTTTTCATAATGGCGAGGTGACTTGCGGTTAGTAGCATCGATAAATTGTTTGTACTGCAGGTTAGTGACCTCGTAACGGTCCAGCCAATATGCCCCCAGCAGCACCCGATGCTCAGGCCCCTCATCTGGCAAACGCTTATCTGAACCCATGGTAAATTCACCGGCAGGGATCAATACCATCTCATTGGCTTGCCGACCGATCCGCGTCGTCTCATAAGTCATCGGCAAATGCATGCCTGGTGCAAACCCAGCCGTCTTATTACTGCTAGTAAAATCCACTTGCTGATGCGCTGAATGACTCGCTGTCATGATGCCCCTGTCAGCCTCACTCCCTGCGTGACAACTAATACAGGCTGCCAGTCTCTTCCGTTCAACCGCTGGATGGCTCATACCCGTGTGACAGGTCTGACATGCTTGCTGATCAGCATTAACCAGATCCACCTGAATGCAAACAGATGCCAACGATATGACTACCGTAACGAACACACCACCTACCCAGTTTAAATTGCTTACTAAGATAGCCCTCCCCCTATAACCTGTTTACAACGTGATGCCCTTAAAGCACTGCTTTCTCAATTCATCCAGAAAAAAGCAAAATCCCATATAAATAAACGGATATAAAACCACACGATTAATGCAGAAATAACCGATGAATTTAGTCGGTATTAACGATGCTTATTAAGCATCCTATTCAGCTAAAATTCAATATCTATTATTAACAGTAACTCTGGAGGGGAATTTTGGGGGTAAAATAATCCCAGAGGTGCTTAATTGTGAGGAAAATCACAAAATGAGTATTTTTAACTACAGTTTAACTGAACCCCTGCTGAACCAGGCTTGACACCCGCTATTCGGCGTGGCATAAAAGAGCGCTGGTAATACTCACCACATGTGAGACATATTGCTGACTCCCCCGCATTAGGGTTTCTGTAGAGAGAAATGCATATCGGGGGGGGTTGCTGTTACAGATTTTCAGAGGGGAGAGTCTATAACTGTTTTATCCATTAAATACCCTTGAATGAGGAGAAAAGTATGAAAGCACGTTGGTTAAGCGTTCCTGCCGCGGCTCTCTTAATGCTAGGCTCAAGTCAGGCTTTTGCCGACCTGGATCTTGCTAAGAAGAGCGGTTGCCTGGCATGTCACAGCATCGAGAAAAAAGTAGTTGGCCCAGCATGGAAAGATGTTGCTGCCAAATATAGCGCTGGAGACAGAGATGCGCTAATTGCTAAAGTCAAAAAAGGTGGTAAAGGTAACTGGAATGACGTAACCGGTGGCGTTCCAATGCCTCCATACTCACCACGTGTTACTGATGCAAACATCGATACACTGGTAGACTTCATTCTTGCTCTGTAATTCAGACTAAGCAGTGAAGTAGAAAAGCCAGTCTTAATGACTGGCTTTTTTTTGCCTGCTAATCAAACACGCCAACAAGACAAGCGAGCCCTGAACACGCCCTCTTCCCCACCACCCCGGTATTGGTGCTAATATAGAATCCACTATAAAATCAATCATTAGCAGCAAGGTATTATCGATGCCCCCAAAACAAGCTTTTCCTGCCGTGATGGCATTCTCTGGCAATGACCCAACTGGCGGCGCTGGCATTCAGGCCGACATTGAAGCACTTGCCAGCATGGGGTGTCATGCTGCGCCCGTGATCACGTCACTGACCATTCAGGATACCCAGGATATTCAGGGATACGTACCGATTGATGCCAGCCTGCTGGTACAGCAAGCCCGTGCCGTGCTCGAAGACATGCCAATCGCCGCCTTTAAAATCGGCATGCTAAGCAGTGTTGAAGTCATTGAAGCGGTGCATACTATTCTAACAGACTACTCTGATATCCCCGTGGTGCTAGACCCCGTACTGGTGGCAGGCGGCGGCAGTGAGATTGCAGATGAAGAGATGATCGATGCCATCACCTCATTGTTATTACCACAAGCCACCATTTTGACGCCCAATAGCATCGAAGCACGCATCCTGGCGCACGAAGCCGACTCACTAGACGCCTGCGCACAGGAACTACTGGAGATGGGCTGCGAATATGTACTGGTCACCGGTACTCATGAAGCGACCACCGAAGTCACCAATACCCTCTACGGCAATCGTCGCAAATTAGAGTCTTTCACCTGGGATCGCCTGCCCGAGACCTATCACGGCTCAGGCTGCACCCTGGCCTCAGCTATTGCCGGGCTAATTGCACAGGGAATGGAACCCTTCACCGCCGTTCACGAAGCACAGGAATATACCTGGGAAGCACTGCGTGCTGGTTACCGGCTGGGCATGGGACAACACCTGCCAAACCGCTTCTTCTGGGCGCGAGATGATGCAGAGGAAGAGGAAGAGCGTGAAGGCGAAAATCACGAAGATGACACCCCAGACAAGGCATGAGCGCCCCATTAGCGCACAACCACCATCGCCCGGACTACTTTCACGGTCTCTACGCCATCACACATAACGTTGCACAATTAAGCGCAACGGCCCTGTGTAATCAAGTCATCGCGGCAATTAAAGGTGGTGCACGCATCATTCAGTATCGTCACAAAAACCTCACCGCCTGCCAACGGGAACAGCAGGCTCGCGCCCTGCTCGACTGCTGCCATGAACGTGCCATTCCGCTGATCATTAACGACGATGTTGCACTCGCGGCCATCATTGGAGCCGACGGCGTACATCTCGGCAGAGATGATATGGCACTAGCCGCTGCGCGCGCTCAACTGGGAGAGCAGGCAATCATCGGTACCTCCTGTTACAATTCAATCGATTTAGCGCTCAAAGCACAACAGGCGGGCGCGGACTATGTCGCCTTCGGGCGCTTTTTTGCATCCGCTACCAAACCGCTGGCGCTCAAAGCAAACCCAGCGTTACTACAGCAGGCAAAGAGAGCGCTTAATATCCCGCTTATTGCGATTGGTGGCATCACTGCCGACAATGGCAAAATGCTAATCGACGCAGGGGCAGACATGCTGGCGGCGGTCAACGGGGTTTTTGCACAGACAGAGATCCGTGTAGCGGCACAACAATACGCACAACTATTTAAATAGATAGCACCATAGAATTTAAGGAAAGCAGCGATGACACAATCACACGACCTTTATACCGAAGCCAAAAAATACATTCCGGGCGGTGTTAACTCCCCAGTGCGCGCCTTTAATGGTGTTGGTGGTGAACCTGTCTTCCTGAAACGCGGAGAAGGTGCTTACACCTTTGATGAAGACGACAACAAATATATCGATTATGTCGCCTCATGGGGGCCGATGATTTTAGGTCATGCCCACCCTGCCGTCACCAGGGCAGTCAAAGAAGCCGTCGACAACAGTCTCGGTTTTGGCGCCCCGACCAAAATCGAAACCGTGATGGCTGAAAAGGTATGCGAACTGGTGCCATCGATTGAGATGGTACGCATGGTCAGCTCCGGCACCGAAGCGACCATGAGTGCAATTCGCCTCGCACGTGGCTTCACCGCTCGCGACAAGATTGTTAAATTTGAGGGCTGTTACCACGGTCACTCCGACTCCTTATTAGTAAAGGCCGGTTCTGGCGCAATGACACTCGGCGTACCAACCTCACCAGGGGTGCCAGCCGCACTGGCAGAACTCACTGTGACACTCACCTTTAACGACATCGAACAGGTGCGCGAGACCTTCGCTGAAATTGGCGATCAAATAGCCTGCATCATCGTTGAACCGGTAGCTGGCAACATGAACTGCATTCCACCGCTGCCGGGCTTCCTTGAAGGGCTACGCGAAGTATGTGACAAACATGGCGCCGTATTGATCTTTGATGAGGTGATGACCGGCTTTCGTGTCTCGCTCGGCGGTGCGCAACAGCACTACGGCGTAAAACCTGACATGACCACCCTTGGTAAAGTGATCGGCGGCGGCCTTGCTGTCGGTGCCTTTGGTGGCAAACGTGAAATCATGGAACAGCTCGCACCACTCGGCCCGGTCTATCAGGCAGGCACCCTTTCGGGTAACCCAATTGCGATGGCGGCAGGCCTTGCGACACTGACTGAACTTGAAAAACCAGGCGTGTTCGAAGGGATCGTCTCCAACACCGAACACCTGGTGGAAGGGATGCTGACCCGCGCCAAGGCGTTCAATATTCCGATGACTGCCAACACCATCGGCGGCATGTTTGGCCTGTTCTTTACTGAGGAAGAAAAAGTCACTACCTTTAAACAGGTAACCGAGTGTGATATCGAACGCTTCAAAAAATTCTTCCACGCAATGCTGGAAGATGGTATCTACCTTGCCCCTTCTGCTTACGAGGCAGGCTTTGTCTCTGCGGCACATGGCCATCGCGATATAAAGAGCACGCTGGTCTCCGCTGAAAGCGTGTTCTCAAAACTCTAAATCAGTAAGCGCTTAAACAGAGATCATGCAACAGCGAAAACCAGGTCGCAGCGGTATCGAGGTCAGTGCCATCTACCTCCGTACTATGACCTGGGTTGAAACAAAACAATGAAGCCAAAGCGCATGCACAACTCATTGTGGTGATTCATCAACGCTATCCTAATCCCTGTCCATAATTTTATAACGCTTTTCTTGAGTACCCCGTTCAATGACGCCATTAATAAACGCCCTCTTTAAACGGACTCAACTATTCTCAGCCTGCACCGTACTCTTGTTACTCGCAAGTAGCACACAAGCCAATAGTGCTCGCATCGAAAATGTCACACTTTACGCCGGTAAACAGAGTGAAGTCAGCATCGATCTCAACACGATCGATAACAGATTCATTAATGCCAAAGAAGCGACTCTCATACCGGGTGGCCCCTATTTAAAACAACGCTTACCCCTGCTTAACGAACAGGCCTTTGATCTTGCACTGGTAAATGACCATGCGTTTATTGCCACCGCAAAGAATGGCCTGCTGATTATCGATGTCTCAGCAGCCATCCCCCCCACCGTGGTTGCACGCCTGACTCTGCCACATGCCGCTAAGCAGTTAAGCGTGGTTAATAATCGCCTCTTCGTCACAGGTGACCAACAACTTTCGATTGTTGATATCACACAAGCAGAAAAACCCAGGATCATTGGCAACTACAAAACAGATGCTGAAATCATCGCCATCGACACATTGACCAGCGGTACAACTGCGTTACTGTTAGCCAACAAGACACTACTTGTTCTCGATGCCCGCGTTGCAGACAAAACAACACTGCGCTCAACCACCACACTTGAAAGCGACGGCTATGATCTCAGTATTAGCAAGTCACGCATCTACCTGGCAATGGGTAAAGCAGGTATCACGGTGCTCGATAGCAGTGATCCAACCGCCCTCACGAGACAGCAGCACTACCGTACCAGCGGTGCTGCAATTAGCCTCAAGCAGAACAATGGCATTCTTTATGTCGCCACTAGTAGCGCCGGGGTAACCCTGTTTAATATTAAAGATGATGAACACTTTAGCTGGCTAGGCAGCCATCAAAAAGTCGGCAACGCTACCGATATTGATATCAACGGTGAGATGGTGATGGTATTAAATGATGAAAATCACCTCACCCTGCTCGATGCAGGCATGCCGAGCATGCCCTCTATTATGGCAACCTATAGTCATCCACTTCATACCCAGCGCCAGTTGATCTCCTTTGCACAATATCACGATCGCCTGTTTGCTATTTCCACTGATGAACTCCTTGAATATGATTTCACCACCTTGCCACCTGTTATCAGTAACGAAGGGCTAGACTTTGGCCAGGGGGTTAACTTTGGCGGACAGCGCCGTGGCTTTATCCGCGACAATATTCTTTACGTGGCCGACTGGTTCTCTGGCATTCATCTCTATGACATCAGTGAACCACACCAGCCACTACTGCTATCCAGCCTTAAAACAAAAGGGTCACCCAAAGGTATTGTGGTGCGCGATGATTACGCCTACGTCGCCGATGATGATTACGGTCTGTTAATCGCTGATATTAGTGACCCACATCAACCAAAGCCGGTTGCGACACTACCAACAGCAGGGCTAGCCTACATTCCGCAACTGCAAGGTGACCTGCTCTATCTCGCCAGCCATCGCGGTGGTTTTCAAATCATCGATGTCAGTGATGCCACCCAACCTAAACTACTGAGTAGTGTGAACACAGCCGGTAAGGCGTGGGGTATTCAGGTACGCGATGAACTAACCTTTATTGCCGATGATGAATCCGGCCTGCTGATCTTTAATACCAGTGATCCACTCGCACCCAGACAGATCGGACAATTTAGCCCAGGCGGAGCCGCCGAAGATGTGTTGGTGGATGGCAACTACGCCTTCGTCACCTTTTTTGATAACGGCGTCTATATTATCGACATCAGCGATCCCACCAGCCCCACTGAAATCGGCCATGTATCAACACCCGGCAACGCACGCGGTATCGAGCGCAAGGGCGACCACCTTTACATCGCTAGTTGGCTTGCAGGGATGCAGGTGATCGATATCAGTGAACCAACCCAGCCAACTATCGTTGGCAGTTATGACACAGAAGGTGCCGCATGGGGGCTTCGCCTTAAAGGTGACCACGCCTATATCTTCGACTGGTGGGGTGGACTGGCCGTGGTCGATATTCAAAAACCTGCGCAACCACAACTGTTAGGTCACTACCCTGGTAACGACCAAATTCAACAAACCACTGCGCGCGGTAAATTTCTCTTCGCTGCCAGTGGTGCTGATGGACTACAGATCTTCGACATCAACAACCCGCTCAACCCCACCTGGATTACCGGCGTTGACCTTGAAAGTGCTGCGATCAATGTCACTATCGATGGTGATCACGCCTATGTTGCACAGGAGAATCAATACATCACCATCATCGATATTTCGAATCCATTCCAGGCCGAGCTACTCAAGCAGATCAAACTCGACCACAATGCCGATATTATTCGCATCGCCAATGATCAGCTTTATGTCGCTGAACGCGGTAATGCTGTCACTGTCATCGATATCAAAAAACCTCAGGCCCCTCTGATTCGTTCTACTTATCATGTGCCACTGCTTGACCTGTGGAACGATGGCAACATCCTTTATCTCACTACCGATGAACAGCAACTTGAAATTATCAACAGCAGTGACCCTGCAAACCTAACAAGGCAACACACCTTTAAACTATCAAGCAGTGCGCAACTACTGCGTAGTGATGGGGCAACGCTTTTTCTCTACCAGCCTGACGAAGGTATTTTAATGGTAGATATTTCAATACCAGCGAAACCACGTACCATCGGCCGCATTCCTTTGAAAAAGAACATTAGTGATTTCCACATCGATGGCTCAATACTCTATGCCGCGGCGGATGGGCGTTATCTTTTTACATATGACATCAGCAACCCTCAACAGCCGCAACTGTTAACCCAGTACCATACTAATGGCGAGATTGATCGTTTCGATATCCATCATGGCGTGCTCTATTTTTCAGGCAGTACCAATATCATTGCACTACAACCACTGCCCGAAACAACACTAACGATTGATGTCACCACACAGCAGCTCACTACAACACTACCTAAGGCAATGCCACTGGGTGGTTATCACGTAATCATCAGCGATGATGCCAATCAAAAAACCACCCTGTATAATGCAATTAAATTAGAAATGAAGCCTTTCGGAAATTCAGGCCAGATGTTACAAAACCTGCAAAATGCGATGAAACAGAAGCAACAGGATAAGGCCGTAAAATAAGCCGCCCTATTCAAGCCACGTTTATCACCACCCCATTCATACTCAACGGAGTGACCCATGCAAACCAGCCCCAACATAACAACCAAAATATTAATCTGGATGTGCGCCGGATTAGTACTCGGCAGTCTAATCAATACATTCGCCAGTGATATCGCCTTTGTTCAGGACCACCTGGTCAATGGGCTCTTTCATGTGTTAGGTGCGCTTTTTATCAGCCTGTTAAAAATGCTGGTGGTACCACTCGTCACCTTCTCTCTCATCTGCGGAGTGTGTGGCATTGGTGATATTAATAAACTTGGGCGCGTTGGTCTTAAGGCCTTCCTACTTTTTTTACTGACAACAGCACTCGCCATTTCATTGGCTATCGCAGTCGCCTCGCTAGTTGGCCCTGGCCAGGGTTTTGAATTCAGCAGCGATGCCACCAACAGCTTTACCGCACCGGCAGGGCCACCGTTAACCCAGGTCATTATCGACCTTGTGCCCAGCAACCCAGTTGCCGCTTACGCAGAAGGCAACATGCTGCAGATCATCTTCTTCACCATTTTATTTGCGGTCTGTATTTTAATGGTTGGTGAAAGAGCGCGTCCCATTGCAGAAGCAGCCGAACGCCTTAATGAAGTGATGATGAAGGTGGTTACTGTTGTGATGCATATCGCACCGTATGGCGTATTTGCGTTGATGGCAAAGACCTTTTCACTACAGGGACTAGGCTTGATACTGCCGATGATCAGCTACTTTGCCGTCGTCGCGGCCGTGTTGTTACTACATGCCGGTGGCACATTAATGGTGCTGTTTAAACTATTCTCAAAACTAGACCCGTTGGTGTTTTTACGCAAGATGCGCACCGCACAAATCTTTGCGTTTAGTACCTCAAGCTCAAACGCCACCATTCCGGTGACACTGCGCACCGCGGAAAAACGGCTCGGGGTTGATAACTCCACCGCCTCTTTTATTGTGCCGTTTGGGGCAACGATTAACATGGATGGCACCGCCATTATGCAAGGTGTCGCGACTGTCTTTATCGCCAATGTATACGGTATCGACCTTGGCTTAATGGGTTATCTAACGGTCATCGGCATGGCAGTGCTTGCCTCGATTGGAACCGCCGGTGTTCCTGGCGTCGGCCTGATTATGTTGGCAATGGTACTCAATCAGGTCGGCCTGCCCGTCGAAGGTATCGCACTCATCATGGGTGTCGATCGCCTGCTTGATATGATGCGTACCGCCGTCAATGTAACGGGTGATGCAGCGATCACCACCATCGTTGCCAAATCAGAAAAGAGCCTATCAATCGAAACCTTCAATGATCCAAATGCAGGCCAGGTTGAAGAGGTACACCTACCACACGAAAAAAGGTAACTGCTTTCGATTCTGTAGCCCGGGCTGAGCCTCCAGCGAAACCCGGGGAATGTGGCACTGTCCTCCCGGGTTTCGCTGGAAGCTCAGCCCGTATATGGTCTCCCCCCGTTTTGCAATCTTTGTGATATAAATAACAGGAACAGGATTGCGGTCGTATATCCGGCCTGTTAATGAAGCTTATTTACTGC
>JAKISP010000008.1 GCA_021648525.1 Gammaproteobacteria bacterium | reverse complement strand
CAGGGATGATGGCGACGGCTTCTACCTCATCGGTCTCAGATGCTTGTTCAACTTCGGCCTCATCAAACAAACGGATCTGATCAGGAGAGAGTTTCTCGCTGCTAGCCGCATAGCGTCGAGCCAGTGCCAGATTCAGTTGCTCCTGGAGGAGCGAAACTTTGACTTCAAGTTGTTTGTTTTGTTGAATGGTGGCTTGCTGATGCGTTTGTAATTGATCATGACGCGTGCCAAGGTGATCAAGTGCTTTCGCTTGCTGAGTGATCAACCGTTTGAGTGCTTTAACATCATTAGGCAATGAATTTAGTACGATCGGCATGCATTGGATTATACCTCAATGAACGGTGAAAAAGACTATAAAACACTGTCATAGTGCAGTGTTTCATGAGGCTTCATGCGCATCACATCAATACCATCCAGCAACCAGTTAAGTTGCTGCCCCGTCATTGAAATCACTTCGCCTTCAGCCTTGCGCGGCCATTTGAAACGGGCCTTTTCCAGGCGCTTTTGCCATAGACAAAACCCATTGCGCTCCCAGTACAATATTTTCACTTTGTCACGGTTACGATTGCAGAAGACAAATAATTGTGCGGAAAATGGATCCTGTTGCAGTACTGTCTCCACCAACATCGCCAGTCCATTGATCCCTTTTCTGAAATCAACAATATCCCGACAGAGGTAAACACAAGGCAGTGCATCGGAGGGACGCATCATTCAATCACTGCCGCGGTGTTCAGTACTGCCGCTAATGCCGTCTCATCAACATCACCAGTGAATGATACTGACATACCATTGGGGAGCTGGATAAGCCATTCATTAGCGACGACCGGGTTGACCACTTGCAAACGTTGAAACTGCGCACGTGTCGGGGGAGGCAATATGCCTTTATTAACCAGCATTTTTTTACTGGCATACATCGACTTGCCTTTAAGTCCATGATCTCTGGCATACGCGGCAATGCCTTTGCCTGAGGCTTCACAAGCCTGAAGGTGATTAAGCCAGTAACGTTGCCGTTTTGTGAGTTGAATGTCGGGTGAATGATCCATGCGTGCTCTCTGCTGTATTTAAAAAGCAGAGCCTGCATTAGCGGTTATCCGCTGGCTAGAGTGTCGTTTGTTTTGCGCTTACCTAATAAACTCTATGAAATGTCACTACTTTCCGAAGCAAGTTATGCGGATATTGAATCGGCTAGAAACGCTGATGGTACATTTGATGCGGGATTGGTTGAAGATGCACTGATGGACTCCAATTTTAATGACATGAAATTTTCACAAACTCAAGCTACGGAGTTCATTAGTCAATGGCGAGTTATCGAACACCAGGAAAGAACCACCTCCGGTTTTTCCTCCACATTATTTGAAAATATTACCACCGGTGAAAAGACCTTATCCATTCGTGGTACAGAGCTTGGAGATGTTGCTGATTGGTATACTAATGTGGTTGATATTGGTGTGCTTGGTTCAACTTCTTCTCAAGAGCAGTACCAAGACCTGAAGGATTTTTACCAACAGCTTATTACAGACGGGGCACTGGGCGCCAGTGAAACCTTTAGTGTTGCAGGTCACTCGTTGGGTGGTTTTATGGCTCAAGCATTTGCCATTGATTTCTCTTCACAAGTCAGTCGCGCTTATACATACAACGCGCCCGGCTTTGACAATGATGTCTTAGGTGAATTGGGGGTCTCACAAGGCAATATAGCGACTTCCAATATAACCAATCTGATCGCTGAGGCAGGGCCGGAATTTGTTGCTGGACTGGGCACAATGCTTGGCGATGTGCAAAACATCTTTATTGAAGATCAGGGGCCGTTGAGAATACTCGATAACCACTCGATTACTTTGATGAGCGACTCCTTAGCCGCTTATAACCTGTTTGCTTCACTGGATACGAATCTCAATGCTAATGGTATTAGTGCCATTACTAACTTCATAGAAAATAGTTCTTATATCGCAAACAATAGCCTGGAAACCACCATCGATATGCTCAGTGGTGTTTTTGGAGTGACAGGAAACGTGACAATAGACGACCGTGATTCCCTCTACACACAGATACAAGCAATAGAAGCAAGCGGTCTGTTTACGAATTCCGCAGGTGCTGTCAGCATCGTCGATGTTAATAGCCTGGTCAATGCTGCGATGGATAACTCAGCGGCGGGGTATGCCTATCGCTATGCGCTGGTTAACCTCAACCCTTTCGCGATTACCGGGAATGCAGGTCTCTATTTATCCAGTGAATGGAGCGCTGATAATTTCACCGAGCAATACCTGCAAGATAGAGCCTATATGCTTAGTCAATTGAGCAGCCGTAATGCACAGGACAGTGTGATTGTGCCAGAGACAGGTGGACTTCGTGAATACTATGATGACCGGGCATCAGGCATTGAGGCGTTAACTTTTGCGACGCCTGGCAGTGATGTGCCTGATGATGTAGTTCGCTACACCTTTGGCGATGACAACCTGGACACAATCAACGGTGGCAATCAGGGTGATTACCTCTACGGTGGTGCCGGTAACGACACCATCACAGGCAATGCAGGCGCTGATTATATCGAAGGCAACGATGGTGCAGACATCCTCAACGGTGGTGAAGGAGTCGATACCCTGTTAGATGGCGCTGGTGATGGCTCTATTATCTATAGCGATCCAATATTAACCGGTGGTTTATTGATTGATGATGGGCAAAATGATTTCAGCTATCGAAATCAAGGTAGCTCGTTAGCCTGTTTGTTACTTGAAAATCAGAAATCAAAAAGTTTGCCTACACCCGCCGAATATTGTCTAAAAGTTGCGTGATTCAGACGAGTGTATGATGCGGTATATGGGCGAGCGTGTCAGGGAGCGATGAGAATGAAAAAAACAGAGAGTGCGGCAGTGATTCGAAACTTATTTGTCGTAGGGGTGATTGCAGTACTGCTTGCAGCTTGTAGTGATCCAAGGATGACCCAGGCAGAATTAAGGGCAGCGGCAGGCATTGTCGATGGTCAATCCAACGATATACGCATTGGTGGTGTGTTATTTCGCATTCCACCACAATACAAGCTCAAGTTTATTGATTTTAATAAGGAAAAGGTCAAGGCTGAAATTAAAGCTAATGAAGGTGCAATATGGCGAGTGAAATTTCATATGGATTTATCTTCCTGGTTTGACCCTCCACCATTTAATCCGAGCGAAGGTAATGCGTTGGTCAGGATTACGATTTCCAGGTATGGTTATGAAGACCCGGTTAGAAGAGAGCAGGAATTCGAGAAAAAAATGGGCGAGTCAACGGGATATTCCTGAATGGGGATTACGGGAATATATCTCTGTTGATTTTCCTAAGACTGATGGTTTGAACTACCACGCCTTAAATGGAACGACGCCTAGAGGTTCTACAATTCTTTATCGATGTCGTACGGATTATAGCGAGAGAAAAAAATGTGGCGAAAGCAACATTGTGTGGTTCTGGTTATCAAACACTGTCTGGACCCATAGTAGGTTATATGTTCAGTGGCCAGTTATTGCCGCGATGGAAAGAAGTACACACAGAAGTACTTAATCTTGTTGACTCATTAATCGTAGAAGAATAAGGGGAATCATTATGGCTAACTTTTATCTAACACAAGCACAAATTGATGTGATTAAAGACATGAGAGACGAAGCTGTCGCTAATAATGTTGAAAATTACAGCCATATTTATCAACACATCGGGGACTTGCTGGAGGCGGAAGGTGGCCCTGCAGATGTTACCAACTGGTTCCGTGGTGCGGAGCAGGCGAATGCTGGAACAGGGGCGTTCTCAGCTATGATTCGCGCATATAGTGAACGGCAGATGGAATTGCGCGGCATTGGTGATTTATACAGCGCTGACCTGATGCAAGATGCCTCGAATCGAGTGGCTATTTTGGCTCTGGAAGACATTCTTGGTGAAACCCCGGATACTGATGATGACCGGTTGCAAGCAGACGGGAGTTGGCTATTTCCTACCTTAGAAAATATTGCAGAAAATGATGCTGTCGGTGTAGGTGATATCCTTTTCGCTTCTCTTCCTGATGGGGACACAGCCCGAGCTGAAATTGCCAATGCTGGTTGGTCAGGCACACTCCTGTTTTCTGCCCTGAACTCGGATCAAACCTCGCGACTGATGAGTGCTGGTGGTGATGGGTTGAATGTACTGGATGACCTCAAAAACATTCTGTTTGCTTATGATGCCTTATGGGCAGGCATGTCTGCGAGTATGAGGAATAGTGGCGTTAATTGGTATCTTAACCTTGATCAGGTAGGTTCTGATCTTTTAATTGGAGCGCAGACGTGGTGGGGTGCTCCCGATGATTCGATAAGCGCATTGCTGTCTCAAAATCTAACTAATATTCTTCCGGCCTCTGCCCAGGGATTCGGAACACTCATTGAAGAAGCTGGCACAGAAGATGTTTTGGCATGGATCGCATCAACGCTTGCCGGTGAGGTTGTTGTACCCGGTGATGATTTTGTCGCCCAGGCGGCATCTGTATTTGGCAGCATGACGGTTGAAGAGTTAGGCGCGTCATTAGTACAACTACTGCCGCAAGACCAGGATGAGATGGTTGCTCTGGCTAAAACAGATGACGCTGTCCGCAATGCATTGGTCTCATTGTCTCCCATTGCGATTACCCAGTCTTCTTATGCCAATGATATTTCGCTTTATGACTCAGTCACTGGAACAGGTGCTTTGACCGATGCCTATCTTGTTGATCGTGCAGAGATGCTTGCTTTAAAGGTCATGTTTGATAGTGGTGCCAGGGATTATAATGATTTCATTTTACTGGGGGATAAACCCTATACCGATGACTGGAATAGCCTGGATTCCGGTGACTGGCTATTCACCGATGTTGCCAGTGGCATTACGCTGACCATTAATGGAGTGGGTTCCGATGACCACATCATCACGTTTGGTGATCGCTCAGACAATGTCATCAACGGTGGTGCAGACACCCTGTCAGGCGGCGCTGGCAATGACACCCTGCTGGGTGGCACCGGCGACGATATCCTCAGCGGTGATGGCAACGATGACAACCTCTACGGCGGTAACGGCAACGACGTCCTCAATGGCGGCGGTGGTACCGACCGCCTCTATGGCGGTGCGGGTGACGATATTCTGATCGGAGGTGCTGGCGACAATGTTGCCGATGTACTCGAAGGTGGCACCGGCATGGATACCTACATCTTCAACAGCGGTGACGGTTCAGACCTGATTCGCGATACAGATGGCCTCGGCCAGATCATTTATGACGGCAACGTATTGATCGGTGGCCTTGAGAGCGCCACCGCCAATGAATACCAGAACGACGATGGCTCATTAACCTACCGCCTCAACGGCAACTTCCTGCAGATTATTGGCGTGGATGGTGTTGTCTCTGTTGAAAACTTTAACAACGGCGACCTCGGGATTAACCTGATTGAGACCCCCGAACCGGTAGCAACGACCACGATCACCACCTTTATTGGTAACGAAGACGCTTTACAGATCGATGGCATGACAGCCTCAAACTTTAACGCAGACCTGGCGGGAGCCGATCCGCTCACCCCGAACCAGATCACCCTCGCCAGCAATATTGACGCTGTCTATGCCGGTGACCAAAACGATTTTGTTAATGTGCTGGATATTGCCAACAACCCGGGTATTCAGCTCTACGGTGGTGAAGGCAATGACACCCTCTCCGCTTCCTCTCAAACAGACTCAGCGGTTGCCGGTGCAGAAGGTGCCTACCTCTATGGTGAAGGTGGCAATGACACACTTTTTGGCGATACTGAAAGCAGGGTGATTGCGACATGGGACGGTCATGACCAGCTGAGCGGTGGTGATCTAATTGAAAAGATTACAAAGGTGGCAATATTTTCAACACCACCTGGGAATGATCATTTTCAGAAGCAGCTCGAAGCAATGTTGAACCGGCCTGTTGATTATACAAGACAAGGGCGACCGGCAATGGTTAAAGAAGAGAGAACGGCATAAAGTGAGAATGGTTGTTGGTTGTCATCGACCTCTTTTTCCCTTTTTCGCAATTCGAATTAAAATATAGGTGTGCTTTGAAATGGAACTAATCAATGGATTATTGGGTTTTGTGGTTTTAACGAGCCCACTTTGGCTGTTTTTGATTTTACTGCCTGTTTCTATTTGGGGCGCAGTAAAAGTTGCCAGGCGTTTTAAGAGGGTGAGTGCATGGCTCGTGGCTGGGGTAAGTGTTTTTATGATCGTCTTCTTAGTACTCTTCGCTGATGAGATAGTAGGAAGGATGTACCTTAACCATCTATGTGCTACTGAGGCTGGGACGAAAGTGTATAAAACGGTAGAATTACCAGCGGAGTATTGGAGTGAGAAAGGTAAACCAAAATTTTTTAACTCTAGGGGGGTGCTTGTAAAGTCAGTTTTAGGGGAACAATTTGAGTGGCGTAGAGTTAATGAGTCATACATAAATTGGTTTATACAAATAGACAAAAAAAAATTGATATTGCAAGATAATAAATCTAAATTGAATTTGGGTGAAAAAATTACTTTCTCCCGTAATTACGGTTGGCTAAATCAGTTATCTTCTGCGCCCAATGTGGGTGAGAGTTGTCGAGAAGCGTGGTCGAAGAGATATGGCCAGAATTCGTTGTTTCAAAAAGAAGATTCAGAAGAGATAAGTTTTCTTCTAAAAATATTCATACCAATTTCATCTTCCATTTAAAGAGGCGATCATGATGACTATTGAAAGTAATTTTATACAAGCACAATTGTCTATGGCCGCTTATTCGTTAGACCTTAGGGATGGTATGTTTGGTACTATCGACACAACATATACGGCTGCACTAGTGTCTGCTGGCATGTCCCAAAAACAAGCCGAAGAATTCGCTGATACTTATACAGTCGTTGAACAATACAGTGATCCTGGCGGTTTCTCGGGTACAGTCTTTTCCAAAGGCGACGTTAACTATTTAGCCATTCGAGGGAGTGAAGCCCTTTTTACAAGCGCAGGCAATGTCGACTGGTTTGGTACAAATTTTGGGGATGTCGGTGGAGATGGTGTTGCCATAGATCAGGGGTTGGCTATGTTCAACTGGGTGCAACGTCTGTATGGAGCATCCGGTAGTGCAGTGGTTCAGTACACCTATAATACTGATGGCACGATGAGCACGTACACAGATTTCGCTACTGGTGAGTTGAGCGGACAAACAACGCCAATAACTGTTGCAGGTCATTCCTTAGGCGGGCACCTGGCGATGATGCTGGGCCGGATGGCTCCTGGTATGTTTAATGATGTATATACTTACAATTCACCCGGATTCGATGTGTTTGGAACAGATCCAACTAGCTCAGGGTTCTTTGATTTATTTAACAGCGTTCCAGTGCCACTTACTGGTAGCATCGGTACTGATTGGAATACCAGTGGTGTCAATACGAATGTAGAAAGTGATCTTGTTCATTTGATAGGTGATGTGCCTGGAATTAGCGGTATTATTTTTTCAGAGAGTAATAATCAAGGGCCGCTCGATTCTCATGATATAGTCGCAATGACCGACTCCCTCGCCGTCTACAACCTCTTCGCCACATTGGACTCCAATCTCAACACCGACCCCAACGGCATCAACACCATTACCAGCTTTATAGAAAACAGCACCTATATTAACGCCAATAGCCTGGAAACCACCATCGATATGCTCAGTGGTATTTTTGGTGTGACTGGAAACGTGGCAATCGACGACCGTGATGCCCTCTACACACAGATACAAGCCATAGAGGCAAGCGGCCTGTTTACGAATTCCGTCGGTGCTGTCAGCATCGTAGATGTTAATAGCCTGGCCAATGCTGCGATGGATAACTCAGCGGCAGGGTATGCCTACCGCTATGCACTGGTTAACCTCAACCCTTTCGCGATTACCGGGAATGCAGGTCTCTATTTATCCAGTGAATGGGGCGCTGATAATTTTACCGAGCAATTTTTGCTAGATAAGGCCTACGTACTTAACCAGTTAATAAGCAGAAATAGTATTGACCATTATTTGGTACCAACAACAGATGGCAGGATTGAATACTATGACGATCAAGGTTCAAATATACAGGCAGGAACCTTTGATTTCGGATCTACAATTTTACCAAGTGCAGTTCGCTACACCTTTGGTGATGAAAACCCAGACACAATCAACGGTGGCAATCAGGGCGATTACCTCTACGGCGGTGCCGGTAACGACATCATTTCGGGAAATGCAGGTGCTGATTATATTGAAGGCAACGCCGGTACAGACACCCTGCTAGGCGGCGCTGGCAATGACACCCTGCTGGGTGGCACCGGTGACGATATCCTCAGCGGTGATGCCAACGATGACAACCTCTACGGCGGTAACGACAACGACGTTCTCAATGGCGGCGGCGGTACCGACCGCCTCTATGGCGGTGCGGGTGACGACATTCTGATCGGCGGTGCTGGTGACAATGTTGCCGATGTACTCGAAGGTGGCACCGGCATGGATACCTACATCTTCAACAGCGGTGACGGTTCAGACCTGATTCGCGATACAGATGGCCTCGGCCAGATCATCTATGACGGCAACGTATTGATCGGTGGCCTTGAGACCGCCACCGCCAATGAATACCAGAACGACGACGGCTCATTAACCTACCGCCTCAACGGCAACTTCCTGCAGATTATCGGCGTGGATGGTGTTGTCTCTGTTGAAAACTTTAACAACGGCGACCTCGGGATTAACCTGATCGAGACCCCCGAACCGGTAGCAACCACCACGATCACCACCTTTATTGGTAACGAAGACGCTTTACAGATCGATGGCATGACAGCCTCAAACTTTAACGCAGACCTGGCGGGAGCCGACCCGCTCACCCCGAACCAGATCACCCTCGCCAGCAATATTGATGCTGTTTATGTCGGTGACCAAAACGATTTTGTTAATGTGCTGGATATTGCCAACAACCCGGGCATTCAGCTCTACGGTGGTGAAGGCAATGACACCCTCTCCGCTTCCTCTCAAACAGATTCAGCGGTTGCCGGTGCAGAAGGTGCCTACCTCTATGGTGAAGGTGGCAATGACACCCTGGTGGGCTCATCGCGGGTTGACTGGCTGGTGGGTGGCCTCGGTCACGACTACCTCGATGGTGGTGGTGCAGAAGACATCCTGCTGGGAATGGACGGGAACGACCTGCTTTTTGGCGAAGATGGTCAGGACTATCTGTATGGCAGTGCCGGTAATGACTGGTTATACGGCGGTGCCGGGATCGACACCCTGGTGGGTGGGACTGGCAATGACACACTTTTTGGTGATACCGAAAGCGGGGTGATTGCGACATGGGACGGTGCGAATGAAGCCGTTGGTTTTTTTCCTGCCAATGCCTATTGGACATATACTGAGAGCGTGCTGGCTCTCAATCAAACCCAGGATGTTGCCGTGACTGAAGTGGGTGACGACATCCTCTTCGGCGGTGACGGTAATGACGCTATTTTTGGCGGTGGCGGCAACGACCAGATCTACGGCGGCCGCGATGATGACCAGCTTTATGGTGAAGCAGGTGATGACCTGTTTCTCTATACTGAAGGCGATGGTTTTGACCGGGTTAACGGTGGTGATGGCATTGATACCCTGCAAGGTAGCGCAGGCGATGACACTATTGGACTGAGCACCTTCTCAGGTAGCAACACCGTCGAAGTAATCGATGGCGGCGCTGGCAGCAACATCATTCAGAACAATAACTACAGCAACACGCTCGACTTTAGTGGTACGACGCTGGTGAATATCGCTGCGATCTACGGCATGGCTGGTAACGATAGTCTGACTGGCTCAACCGGCAACGACACACTGGTTGGTGGGTCTGGCAACGACACCCTGAGTGGTGGAGCGGGCAGCGATGTTTATATCTTTGGAAGGGGCGATGGCAGTGATGTAGTCAACGATTATAACGCACAGGATGCACAACCGGCTGTTTATGGCGCAACGGAAGATATGGCACTTTTTGGTGCGGATATATCGACAGAGCAATTATGGTTCAGCAGAAATGGCGATAACCTGAATGTGAGTGTGATTGGCACCGCCGATCAACTGGTTGTTTCAAATTGGTATGGTGATGATGCTTATCAAGTAGATCGTTTTGAAGTGGCTGATGGTGCTTACCTGCTTGATACCCAGGTCGATCAATTAGTCAGTGCGATGGCGGCATTTAACCCACCTGCACTGGGTGAACTGACGCTTTCACCTGATTTACAGACAGGACTTCAACCTGTGATTGCAGCTGCATGGCAGAATGTGGCTTGAGCGCAGCGAAAAGAGGGGCGAAAAAGCGTAGTGGTCTAATAAGTTCAGATATCATTCCGGGATGGTGAGGTGTTCGGTTGTTGTGGGTGCTGTTCCAGCGCCCACTCAATATGTTCACGTACCATCTCTGATGAATCATCGCGGCGCTGCTTTAGTGCTGCGATGATCTCAGGTTGTGTCGGTGTATTGCCCAGTGCGATTGCGATGTTGCGCAGCCAGCGCTCATGTCCAATGCGGCGAATGGCAGAGCCTGCTGTGTTATCAATAAACTGCTGTTCATCCCACTCAAATAGTTCTATCAGCGTGCTGCTATCAAGTTGATGCCGCACCTGAAAATCTTGCTCGCGTGTCAGTTGTGCAAAGCGATTCCATGGGCAAAATAGCTGGCAGTCATCGCAGCCATAAATGCGATTGCCAATCAATGGGCGAAATTCCAGCGGGATGCTGCCGTGCAGTTCGATGGTGAGATATGAGATACAGCGACGTGCATCGAGTTTATACGGTGCGATGATTGCAGCGGTGGGGCAGACATCGATACAGGCGTTGCAGGTGCCGCAGTGGTTTCCGCCAGGTGGGTCGATCGGCAGCGGTAGATCGGTATAGAGTTCACCCAGGAAAAACCACGAGCCTGCCTGCTGGTTGATCAGGTTGGTGTGTTTACCGATCCACCCCATGCCGGACTTCTGTGCCAGTGCCTTTTCCAGTACCGGTGCGCTATCGGTAAAGGCACGATAAGAAAATGGCCCGACTGCTTCTTCAATTTTTGTGGCGAGTTTTTGCAGCCGTTGGCGCAACACCTTGTGGTAGTCGCGCCCCATTGCATAGCGTGATACGTAGCCGAGTGTCGGGTCGTTAAGGCAATCTTCTGCCTGATGTTGATCATTGACCAGATAATCCATCCGTACCGAAATCACCCGCAAAGTGCCGGGTTCCAGCTCGGCCGGACGGCTGCGTTTGGTGCCGTGGCGTGCCATGTACTCCATTTCGCCATGGTGGCCAGCATCAAGCCAGTTGAGCAGGTGAGTCTCATCCTCTGCAAGATCGGTGTCGCTGATGCTCATCGCCTCAAAACCAAGTGCCTTACTCCAGGCGCGGATTTTGTCGGCCAGTTCTGCGAGTGCTTTGGCGGATAAAGTGGTCGGTGGGTTTTTTGCGTCTTGCATAAGCGCTATGATAGCGCGTATGAGTTTGTTACCACACACATTGTACCGCGCTGCTGACGTGCGCGAGCTTGATCGCATCGCAATCGAAGAATTTTCTATTCCCGGGATTGAATTGATGACGCGTGCCGGTGCGGCTGCCTTTGCTGTTTTGTCCTCACGTTGGCCGCAGGCACGGCGCATCGCCGTGATTTGTGGTGGCGGCAATAATGGCGGTGATGGCTTCGTGATTGCACGGCTGGCGCAGGCAGCTGGGCGTGAAGTGTCCGTTGCACTGCTAGTGGATGTTAACTCGCTGAAAGGTGATGCCAGGCTTGCGTATGAGGCGATGGTTACGGTGGATATTGAGGTGCAGCCAATGCGTGCTGGTTTGTTGGATAACAGCGATGTCATAGTGGATGCAATGCTGGGCAGTGGGTTAAACCGTGATGTGAAAGGGCATTGGCAGGATACGATTGTGGCACTTAATGCGGCATCTGTTCCGGTGCTGGCAATTGATATTCCATCGGGCCTGGATGCGAATAGTGGTGCTGCGATGGGTGTGGTGGTGCAGGCAGCGGTAACGATCAGCTTTATTGGTTTGAAGCAGGGAATGTTAACGGCGGGTGGGCCTGAGTGCTGCGGTGATATTTTATTTGATGACCTCGAAGTACCACAGGCGGTGTATGAAAAGGTAGCGCCTGCGGCGAGTCGAATCGATTCGGGTCGGCTATCGGTTTTGTTGCCGCGCCGAGTACGTTCCGCCCATAAGGGTGATTGTGGTCATGTGCTGCTGATTGGCGGCGCGCCGGGGATGAGTGGTGCGATTCAGTTGGCAGGGGAGGCTGCGCTGCGTTGTGGGGCCGGGCGGGTTTCAATCGCCACCGCGGGTGAACACGCCGCCGTGCTCAATCAATCGCAGCCTGAATTGATGATGCATGCGGTGGCGGACGCTGCTGCACTACGTTCATTGATGAAGCGTGCAGATGTGATTGCGATTGGGCCTGGGCTCAGCACCGCCGCGTGGGGAATGGCAATGTTCGACACGGTGCTGACGAGTGATGTGCCATTGGTGGTTGATGCCGATGCGTTAAATCTGCTGGCACGCGAACCGTTTATGCGTGATGACTGGGTGTTGACGCCGCATCCGGGGGAGGCAGCACGGCTGTTAAATATGTCGACGAGTCAGATACAGGCAGACCGCTTTTGTGCCGCTGATGCATTGCAGCGGCAATATGGTGGCGTGGTGGTATTGAAGGGGGCCGGTACGCTGGTGATCGATCAAAATGGCACCGTATCGTTGTGTGATGCGGGTAATCCCGGCATGGCCAGTGGCGGCATGGGCGATGTGCTAACGGGCGTGATCGCTGCCCTGATGGCTCAGGGGCTGAATCTGTCTGACGCGGCAACGTCTGGCGCCTGGCTGCACGCGAGTGTCGCTGACCGCGCAGCCCTGGCGGGTGAACGAGGTTTGCTGGCGAGTGATTTGATGCCGCATCTACGTGCGATAGTGAATGGGCTTTGAGGGTGTCTGAGATAAAAAAAAGCTGGCATATTGCCACTGCTGAACAGATGGAGGCACTTGGCGCAACTTTTGCTTCTGTTATTACAGGCGGCGGCGTGATTTTTTTGCATGGCCCATTGGGAGCGGGAAAGACGACATGGGTGCGAGGGTTCTTGCATGCGCGTGGTTATACGGGGGCGGTTAAAAGTCCGACTTACACGCTGGTGGAGTCATATCCACTAGTCGATGGTCTGCTGCATCACTTTGATCTGTATCGTCTTGGCGATCCGGAGGAGCTTGAGTATATGGGGATTCGTGATTACTTTTCTGACGACATGCTCTGTCTGGTGGAGTGGCCTGAGCGTGGCGCGGGTGCGATTGGAAAGGCAGATATCGAATTAACATTGTCTTATTGTGGCAGTGCGCGTGAGCTGTCAGTGTGTGCCGCTAGTGCAAAAGGGCGTAAAATCATCCAGCAGATGCAGTGAGTCTGGCGGTTATATTGTTGCTAATTAAGTGATGTTTAAAAGTAACTATGCAATCTATCTCATTAAAAATATTGCAATTTATGTTTTAATGTATTAAAAGTATTTATGTGAAAAAAAGACAGGTCTCAAGCGTGATAAAAAAACTGAGTCTCATATTCTTGTTAGCACTACCCTGGGTCTGCTCTGCAGCGAGTACTCAGGTCGATGGCGTGCGCACCTGGCAAGCACCCGATAACACCCGAGTAGTGTTCGATGTGAGTAGTGCAAGCGCTGAATATAAGGTGTTTAAACTCTTCAATCCGCCTCGTCTGGTGATCGATTTCAAAAATACGCGTCTGAGCGGCAAGATGGTGAAGCCCGCTGGCAAAGACATTATTCTGAAAAATATTCGCAGCGCGGTTCGACCTAATAAAGATTTACGGGTGGTGCTCGACCTGCACGATAAAACTAAATTCAAAAGTTTTCTGCTCAAGCCTTATAAGAAGTATGGGCACCGCCTGGTGGTTGATCTGTTGCATGGCGGGCGTCAAAAAAATGAATCAAAGTCTGCTGCTGGCAAGCCAGTCGTGTCAAAAAACAGTACAAAAGCACGTTCTCTACGTGTTGAACCTGAATTAAGAGATCTCGTTATTGCGATTGATGCGGGTCACGGTGGTGAAGACCCTGGCGCGTTGGGGCCACGTGGTACACATGAAAAAGACGTTGTTTTTGCGATCGCGAAAAAACTGGCGGCGTTAATCGAGAAAGAGAAAGGGATGCGGCCATTGTTGATTCGTGATGGTGATTATTTTTTGAGTTTACGTCAGCGTACTCAAAAGGCGCGTGATAATCGAGCTGATATGTTTATCTCAATCCATGCGGATGCCTTTCAGGATAAACGTGTTTATGGCTCATCGGTCTATATTTTATCTGAAAATGGTGCCTCTAGTGAAGCCGCCCGGTGGTTAGCAGAAAAAGAAAATGCATCCGACCTGATTGGCGGCGTTAGTCTGGATGACAAAGACAACATGTTAGCGCGAGTGCTGCTTGATCTTTCGCAGACTGCCACCAAGCAAGCTAGTTATGAAGCGGGTAGAGAGATGTTGCGGGAGCTGAAGCCGCTGGGTAAACTGCATAAAAAAGAGGTTCAGCAAGCCGCATTTGCGGTGCTGAAGTCGCCGGATATACCCTCTATATTGGTGGAAGCCGCTTTTATCTCTAATCCCACTGAAGAAAAAAAATTGAGAAATAAGCGGCATCAGCGTGTGTTGGCTAAGGCGCTGTTGAATGGTGTGCGTGAGTACTTTATTAAGAACGCGCCACCAGGAACACTTTATGCGATTAAAGCGCGTCAGCATACCATCGCCAGTGGTGATACGCTTTCAGAGATTGCGCAACGTTATCATGTCAGTATTGCGAGTATTCGTTCAGAAAATAAACTGCCTGGTGACAGAGTGCGGATTGGGCAGGTGTTAAAAATCCCAGCTTTTGGCGGTGGTTAGCATTAGCCTTGATCATGTACTAGGAGCCTGTCGGACTTAGGATGAATCTACTGCGAAAAAGCCATTTCGGTCCATTTTTCCGATCAATTTCGTTAAATATGCTCAATATTCGCCTCAAATGATCGAAAAAATGGTCTCAAAATGGCTTTCTCTCGCGACGATCACCTAAGTCCGACAGGCTCCTAGCGTATCTGGAAAATCACTCATTACTAGCAAAGTGACTGCCTGTTTTTAAAAATTACTATTAATATCAGTTGCTTGTGAATTTTTACGCGCAACTGCGTTTTCCAGGTTAACGGTTTCGTGCTACTATTTTAGTCATTTTACAGCCTTGTTTAAGGCCGTTTCATTTCAGCGTAAGGAAAAGCGTCATGCCGACACTGTATGTCACCGATAATCAATCCGAAACATTACCTGATTTCGTCGCCCGACATTGCCATGAAGCACCCGCTGCAGAGCAGGCTTCCATCTGCAAGATACTGGCAAAATACAACGGACACTACCCCAATCGCCCCCTGTTTCCGAATGAATGCCTGATGATTCCCGATAACCTGGAGCAACAACTCAAACGCAAGGTACCGCAGGTCAACATCGGGCCACGGTTTACCCCACAGGAAGCGGATGTCCTGAATAAACTGCTACAACAATACAACGGCGATGAAATCCTCGCCCTCAGCACCCTTGTCGATACATTGCCGCAAAATGACGATACCCTCAAAGCCTTTGCCGGCGGGCTACTGGGAGCCTCCAGGTCGCGCGGCAAGGGGTATATTCAGGCGCTGCAAGTGTACAACGACAGCCTGGTGGAATGGAAAAATGCACCAAAGAAACAGCGCAACAAAATCAAAATTGACAAAGTGCAACCGGCCCACGAAAAACTCAGCAACGTCTACAAAAGCGAAGTCAGGAGCATGGCTCATAACAGCGCCGCCCTGAAAAGCACAAAACGCGGCATGCGAGCGCTGCGCAGCCGCAAACAGAGCATTGACCTTACCAATACCGATGATGTTCAGCGTCTGAAACGTTTCCTGAAAATCGCCAGAGTGAGTGCGGTGGGAGCGATTGTGATTGATGCGACATTCGCCGGGCAGAAAGTGAAAAATGCCGCGGCTGCGGGTGAGAATGCGGAGAAAGTGGCGTATGAGGAGTATGGGGCGTTAGTGCTTGGAATATTGGGTGCGGGCTTTGCCACTGCATTTCTTGGTCCTGGATTAATCATTCTTGCTGTCGCCGGGGGCATTGGTGCATTGGTAGGCGCAGAACTTGGCCGAGAGATTGGTAAACAGTTATATGATCAAATCTCGACCTACGAGGCGGCCATGCCATCCAAACGGAAGAAACAATTATTGTCCGAGGCAACCTTGAGCGTGCTGTAAGCTTAAAAACAGTGAGTAAGTGATTAGATATGGCATGGTCATTAGAAATGAAAGAGCTGCTGGGGGGGCTGCTTGTTTTGGGAGGTGGTATTGGTGGGATGATGGGAATGATTCTACTCCCTGTTATGTATTTTCGACTGACCCGGAAATACGATCCGATGTTTCCCGGTCATGCTAATCTTACTGATGGCATCGGGATACAGGGGGAGATTAACCGTGCCGGACGCTATATGTGGTGCATTATTTGTAAAAACCTCAGTCAGCGTAATGAGCGCATTCGTCATATAACGGGAGGATATGATTTTCGTGGCAATGCATCGCTGTTCGATATTATTTTATGCTATTCGACGCTTTTTTTCGGCTCAGTTATGTTGGTCAGTGCAGTTACATTTTTTATTCTCACGAAAATATTAGGCATCGACTTATGAGTGCCAATCTGCCCGATGCAACGATGCCCAGCGTCCCCAATATTTTCTGAAAATCGCCAGAGTGAGTGCGGTGGGAGCGATTGTGATTGATGCGACATTCGCCGGGCAGAAAGTGAAAAATGCCCGTGCTGCGGGCGAGAATGCGGAGAATGCGGAGAATGCGGAGAATGCGGAGAAGGTGGCATATGAGGAGTATGGAGCGTTGATTGTGGGTATCGGAGCAGCCACTTTTGTGACCTTTGCTGCTATTACTTTTATTGGCCTAGGACTGATCCTTCTTACTGTCGTAGGTGGTGTTAGTGCGCTATTGGGTGCCGAAGGTGGACGTGAATTTGGCAAGTCACTCTACGAACAGATCTCAGCCTACGAGCTAGCGCTGCCCGCTGAACGGAAAAAACAACTCCTGTCAGAAGTACAGTGAGCATATTGTAAAGGTAACAGTGGGAGTTAAGCATGGGAATGTCGCCCGTAACTAAAGAATGGCTTGCGTCGATACTTGCGCTTGGTTTTGGTTTTGGTTGTTTGGTCGGTATGATTTTGCTTCTCTTTCTGTATTTTAGGCTAACACGAAAATATGATGCAATGTTCCCTGAATATGATCGCATCATACCATTGCCATTACTCATGGGAACGGTAGTTCGAACCGGTTACTATTCTGGGCTTATTGTGTTTAAAAATCTTATCCACAGCAAACGCCATCATGTCATACACGATGTCACTAATGGTTATAATTTTCGTGGCAATGCCCCGCTACTCGATATTATTTTAAGTTATTTATATCTGTTTATTGGCTTTTTAACGGTGGGAAGTCTGATTGCTTTATTTTTTCTCACCAAAGTACTCGGTGTCAAGTTATGAATATCAACCTGACTGACTCAAGGAATCAATTTCTGATCCCTGCGCGAGAACAAAGAAAAATCAAAATTGATAAAATGCAACCGGCCCACGAAAAACTGAGCAAAGTCTACAAAAGTGAAGTCAGCAGCATGGCTCGTAGCAACGTCGTCCTGAAAAGCACCAGGCGCGGTATGCGAGCGCTGCGCAGTCGTAAACACAGCATTGATCTCACCCGCCTCAGTGAGGTCCTGCGCCTGAAACGTTTTCTGAAGATCGCCAGCGTGAGTGCGGTGGGTGCGATTGTGATTGATGCGACATTCGCCGGGCAGAAAGTGAAAAATGCCGCGGCTGCGGGAGAGAATGCAGAGAAAGTGGCGTATGAGGAGTATGGGGCGTTAGCAATTGGAATCTTTGGGGCGGGTCTTGCTACTATATTCCTTGGTCCAGGACTGATCATTCTGACTGTGGCAGGTGGTGTTAGTGCACTAGCAGGAGTGAAGGGCGTCCACATAAGTTACCGATAATAAATCGAATATTATCCGTTTATCGTTAAGCGACAGCGCATTTTAATTTATCTATCATCTTGGCCTGATGGACAATGACCTGTTCCAGGCTCTAAATCATGCTTAATAAAAATTAAAGAGTTGCTAGCTTTTTGATGCATCCCAGGTGCAATGAACCCTTTGACCAGGCCAGAGCGAGAGAAAAAGATATTTTCTGGGTGATTTGTTTATAATGGCAGCATTGAAAATGTGGTGAAAAAATATCGATGTCTAATTCAAATTCCGTCTCTGAGATACAACATACGCCTGCCAGACGTATCCATCATCTTACCGCTCAATTGGCGAATCAAATTGCCGCGGGTGAGGTGGTAGAAAGACCGGCTTCGGTGGTAAAGGAGTTGCTGGAAAACAGTCTGGATGCGGGTGCGACTCAGATAGAGATCGACGTTGAACAGGGTGGTGCGCGCCTGATTCGGGTGAGAGACAACGGCGTCGGGATTCACCGTGAGGATCTTCTTTTAGCGCTAAACCGCCATGCAACCAGTAAAATTATTAATGCGGGTGATCTGGATGGTATCGTCACACTGGGTTTTCGTGGCGAGGCGTTGCCCAGTATCGCCTCTATTGCAAGGATGAGCCTGATATCGCGGCAACAGGGGGATGAGAGCGGTTGGCGGGTGAGCAGTGAGGGGTATGCGCCAGAGGAAGATGCCGCACCGTGTGCGCACCCGCTGGGCACGACAGTCGAAATTCGAGACCTCTTTTTTAATACCCCTGCACGGCGTAAATTTCTGCGTAAAGAGAAGACTGAGTTTGGGCATCTGGAAGAGGTGGTCAAGCGGATTGCATTGAGTCATTTTGAGGTGGGTTTTCAACTGAAGCACAATCAAAGAGTTGTGTTGTCACTGCGCCCAGCGACCAGCACAGATCAATACATTGAGCGGGTCGAGGCGATCTGTGGCAAGCCATTTAGAGACAATGCACTGGCGATCGAGTATGAAGCTGCCGGTCTGCGCCTATGGGGCTGGGTGGCATTACCGGCATTTTCACGCAGTCAGGCAGATATGCAGTATTTCTTTGTTAATGGCCGTGTGATTCGCGACAAACTGGTGAGCCATGCCATTCGCCAGGCCTACCGTGATGTGCTTTATCACGGGCGTCACCCTGCTTTTGTGCTGAACCTTGAGATGTCCCCTGAACAGGTGGATGTGAATGTCCATCCAGCTAAACATGAAGTACGTTTTCGTGAAGGGCGTCTGGCTCACGACTTTATTTTTAGTGCAATCCACCGTTCACTGGCGGATGTGCGGCCGGGTGATGCTGAAAATGAAGGCGCGACGGCACCATCAATGCCAACGATGGGGGCTAATCCTCTGCCTTCTCAGGGTGCAGCGGTGATGCCGTTAACGACCCCTCAGCCAGTTGGTCGTGCTGGCGCTGCCGCCTACACGCGACAGTCAAACATCTCGTTAAGGACGAATGAGCCGTTGAACGATGTCTATAAGGTGCTTGCAGAGAGCACGGTGGCGCAGCCGCTGGTTGATGGTTATGTCTCTGATCAAGATGCCTCGGAAGTGCCGCCACTCGGCTTTGCCATCGCGCAGCTGCATGGGGTCTATATTCTGGCTCAGAATGAAGCGGGACTGGTGCTGGTGGATATGCACGCCGCACATGAGCGGATCACATATGAATGGATGAAACAGACCTTCAGTGATGGTGGCATCAAATCTCAGCCGTTGTTGGTGCCGTTGTCGATTGCGGTGAATCAAAAAGAGGCAGCATTAGCCGAGGAGTTTAGCGAAGTCTTTGCCTCACTGGGGTTTGATATTCAGCGCATTGCGCCCGAAACAATCGTGGTGCGTGAGGTGCCGACGCTGTTGAGTGATGCCGATATTGAGACGCTGGTGCGTGATGTGCTGTCGGATATCAACACCTACGGTGCAAGTGTGCGGGTACAGGAACGACTCAATGAGGTGTTGGCGACAATGGCCTGTCACGGTTCTGTGCGTGCAAACCGTATCCTGACCTTGCCGGAGATGAACGCACTACTGCGTGACATGGAACGTACCGAGCGCAGTGGGCAGTGTAACCATGGGCGACCCACCTGGACTCAAATGAGTATGGTTGAACTGGATAAACTGTTTTTACGTGGTCGCTAGTAATCTTGCTTTTTGAGAAGGCACGCGATGTTGATGTGTTAAGGTCAGGCTTGATTAACGTATCAAGCCTGACCCTGTTTTTATTTGTCCACTGAATCGATGGGGATTGGTAATACAGGTTTTGGATAAGGGATAACGTATTTTCTTTCCTTATCAAAAAGATATTTAAACGAAAATACTTTTTTCTCTTTTGGAGCCAGCTTTCCTACCTTAAATGCAATATTAATTGTCGAATCAGAATAATCAAAACCATATAATCCGGCAGGGATATCAAAAACAGGCTGTGGATCACCACAATTTTGCGACAGGATATCAATAGGGTCTGTTGTCCAGGTACGACTAACACAAGTATCATGGCCGACCGGGTCAACCGAATAAAGTGCAATTGAGAGCTTGCTATACTTTCCCGAAGCCCAAACCATGTTAGCCGGTTTTACATGAACAGGGCTGCCTGGAAAAAAATAGCTATGACCTTTCCGGTTAACCGTATGATAGGTGGTGGGTATGTCCTGGTCCGGATCTATTCC
This sequence comes from Gammaproteobacteria bacterium, assembly GCA_021648525.1. GTDB lineage: Bacteria > Pseudomonadota > Gammaproteobacteria > SZUA-140 > SZUA-140 > SZUA-76. The sequence continues at coordinate 61,910 of JAKISP010000008.1, read as the reverse complement.
ACGGGCATACGATATACCTTGAAGCATGCCATACCCTGTATTTTGCATTTCTACTCTGACAATAATTTCTCTGGAATTTGGATCCAGAGTATATTTTTGTTTAATATTCAGTTGAGCATGATTTTCACCCGTAATACTTGAGCTAACCATTACCCCGCCTTCCTGAAGTGCAGGGTATCGATCCAGTCGTCGAATTTTTGTCGGAATATTATCAGACCCCGTCATCGTGGGTCCATTTCGATTGTTATTGGTAAATAATTGCTTATTGAAAGTAACTGAAAAATATTCATGGGGACTGCCAGGCCGCAAATAATCTGGTGCATTAACCGTGCCTGTTCCAGCCGGGTTAAATGTCATTCCCAGCGGTGCAAAGCCATTGCCAAAAGTACCATCTTCACTAACACAGGTGGCCACAAAGTTATTTTCAAGAAATATACCGCCCACTGTCCCACCCTTCTCACAGTACTTACGTGCCGACCCTGGTGAGGGGCGTGGTAGTATCGGTGACAGTGCTAAAGCTGATTTAGCACCCACCATAGCAGCATCATCATTATTGATATTTGAAGCAGAAAATTCAAGTGAATTAAGATCAGTATTACTGCTTTTAGCTGCGCTGTAGGTTTCTGGGTGGTAGTCTTTTAAATATGATTCTAGGCTTACATCTTTTTGTGCGGATGCAGAAAATGCCACGACAGGGTGAAAGATGCAAATGCCAACGACTGCTTTAGTTAAATTATTCATTCGGATATCCTTTCCTTAAGTTAATTTGCTGACTGAACTTTTTATAACTAACATAGAAATGAACTTTAAACAAGAGACGGAAACTTGTAAAACGCGGGAACCTTTACTGCCCAATAAATGCCCGTTATTTAATTATTGCAGCCTGCGTTGCGAAAAATTCTTACGATCATTTCGCAGATATCTTATATACGTGCCTATGTGTTAGAAAGGAAAATTGAGCTAACAGGTTGGGTTAACGGAGCCTTTTAGCCATCATGATGATCTTAATCATTGCGCTTAAACAGCGGCAGTGTCTCTAAATCGACCGTACTCACGGGGTCAAGGTGAATCACCACATCAGCGGTTGGGATTGCCTTGATGATCTTGTCTTCTACCTGATCTGCGATTTCGTGTGCTTCGATCAACGGTAGTTCATCGTCCAGTTCAATGTGCATCTGGATAAATTCAGTGCGTCCAGAGAGGCGGGTACGAAGGTCGTGCATACCGCGAACTTCTGGATGACTTTTCGCGATATCGACAATCTGCTGACGTTTCTCTTCGGGTAGTTCGCGGTCTAGCAGGTCATGGACTGCTTCACTGCCGATCTCCCATGAGCTGTAGAGAATATAGGCGGCTATCGCGAGTGCAAATAGAGGGTCGATGCCGAGCCAGCCAAACTGTGACAGGAGTAATGCGATGATGATGGCTGCATTGGTGAATAGGTCCGTTTTATAGTGCAGTGCATCGGCGCGAATCGCGGTGGAGTTTGTTCTGGCGATCACATGGCGCTGGATGGAAAGCAGAATAAGTGTGGCGATGATTGAGAAAATCATCACCCCCATGCCAATGTTAAAGGCCTCAATCGGTTGTGGATTCATCAGGCGCTGAATCGCTTCCACAATCAGAAAAAGCCCGGAGCCAGCAATAAAAGTGGCCTGTGCCATGCCCGCTAATGATTCCGCTTTGCCGTGGCCAAAGCGATGTTCTTCATCGGGTGGTGCAAGCGCATAGGCGACGGCGAGCAGGTTAATGATCGAGGCGGCGGCATCCATTAATGAATCAACCAGCGAGGCGAGGATGCTGACAGAATCGGTCTGCCAGTAAGCGATCAACTTGGCAATGATCAGGATCACCGCAGTAGTCACTGAGGCGCGTGTTGCTAGTTTGAGCAGGCGTTCATTTTCAGCCTGGCTGACAGGATTTGACATCAGATACTAAGGGCTTTGCGTTATGTAAGAATAGTGCTGATTATAAAGCAGAGATGGTTATGCCTCTAGTCGAACTGGGCCGAAAGTGAATGAAAGTGTTAGAGGAACGGGGGCAGGTTTTTCGTGTGGTGGCGGAAAACCTGGTTTGAATAGCATCGGGTTCTTTATGGCTGTTATTTGCTTAACATCGCATAAAGCTCATCTTTAATTTTCAGACGTCTCTTTTTAAGCGTCTCGGTGTATTCATCTGAAGGGGTTTCGATCCCTTCTTCGATGCGGAACAGTTCTTTATCAATCTCTTGATACTGATCGTATAGTTTGATGAGATGACGGTCATTCTGTTTGAATTCGTGGATACGCGTTTTGAATTCAGGGAATTCCCTGGATAGGTCATGGTGATGTTCTAGCATGGGCGGCTCCTTCAAGTAGCGATGAAACAAACTTAATGAGGCATTCATTAGTGGTATCGCTATACCTGGAAGATATACCCTTGAATTAGATAAGTCTACTATCGTAGTGGTCAGGCGAACCTGAAAAGTAATATTCCTGACCTGATCGGCAATAAACCGTATAATTAAGGCTTACATGATAATAGGTTGATGATTGACGCTATGTTAAAAAAGAAAGAGATCGCCCCTGGTTTTACGCTACTCAATGCGAGCAAAACAGAGATTAGCCTGTCTGATTTTAAAGGGAAAAAGAATGTTGTTTTATATTTTTATCCGCGAGATGACACCACGGGTTGTACCCTTGAGGCATCAGAATTCACCAATCTCTCAGGTGAGTTTGCACGCCTGCAAACAATAGTGATTGGGGTGAGCAAAGACTCCTGCAAGAGCCATCAATCTTTTATCGATAAATACAGTTTAAAGATAGAGCTGCTGGCCGATACCGAGGGTGAATTATGTGAGCGTTATGGGGTGTGGCAGGAGAAGACGAAAAAGGGTGTGACCAAAATGGGTATTGTACGTTCAACCTTTATCATCGATAAAAAGGGGCTGTTAAGCAGTGTTGAGTATGGCACGGCTTCGGGTGGCCATGCGCCGCTTGTACTGGAAAAAATCAAAAAGCTTAAATAACGCCAGCTTGACGTTACCATGAGATGGTTTGAGCGGCTGCGCATTCGCTATATGCTCAAACACCATCCAGCCCCGCTTTTCAGGGCTTAATTATGATGATTACAGGATGATATCGACCCCTTCGACGATGCTGGGACTATCACCACGTTCTGGGCTTATTTCAGGATTGCATGCGAATAGCTGGTTGTTGCCGATGCCCTGTTGGCTAAGGTGAGCGCGGGCGTTCTCGGTACGTGCAGAGGCGAGCGCATGTAGTTGCTCTTTGGCTGTTGTAGGGGCTGATTCAGTTTCTTCAGTCTGCTGTTCTGTTGAACTGAGCACTGCCTGATCATCCTGGTTGGCGATGCCACATAATGAAATGGTCAGTTTGGGGCGGTTCGACAGTAGCTCGCCAAGCTTATCAAGGTAGGCGGCGGTGTCGTTGTTCAGCTCAGATTGTCCCGCTGCAAAACTGAGCGGTTTGAAGCGAGGTTTAGCAATGATGCCAATAATATCTTTGGCGAGTAAGAGGGTGCCCAGTGGTTGCAGTGCATTTGTCAGGTACTTCATTGCTGCCATCTTCATCCCTTTACCGATCGCAAGTTTGACTACGCCACTCAGCTTAAATTGAGGGTCATTGAGGCTGCCGTTTATGGGTAGATCGAAAACGATGTTGTCATCACCGTCTCGTAGTAGGTTAAGTGCGCTATCAAGTGGCATCTCTAACTGTTCGATTAGACCCTGCGCTTTTTCTGGATCGCTCTCTTTAATGCTGAGTTTGGCCAGTGTCAGTTTATTGGTAACCTGCAAAAGCTCACCTTTGATCTCCAGTGCTGTTTTGGCGGAGAGGCGACCACGGCGCAGTTGATAACCGATCGCTTGCTCTGTGTATGGGGATATGACCGGCAGCTCCAGTTCGGTGAGTGTGTTATTGAGGTTGATCGTTAATTCATCTGCGAGTGGTGAGATATACCCGGTCAATTTTGTTGTACCGATTTCATTGATAATGGCATCTAGTGAAAGTGCGGTTTTAGCGGCGGGATTTGCACTGTCAATGCGGCCGAGTGTGAACGAAAGTGGTTGCAGCCTGGTATGGAATTGAGGTGAGACGGATGCATCGCTAAAGGCCAGCGCGCTATTGCCTTCGACCGAGAGACGATCAATGCTATATATGAGTGCGGGGCTCTGTTTTTTCTGCGAGGAGGTGTTTTTGCTGGCTGTTGCTGGTTCAGCGTCTGCTGGTTTTGCTCTGGTCAATAGATTGCCTTCACTATCTTTAAGCAGGGCTGCATCAAGGTCATTGATGATGATTTCACCCATTGAAACGGAGGCTGGGTATTGCACATCAATGTTGTTAATGGCGATTGATGTTGTTTTTAGATAGGTCTCGTTATTTAGCGTTGCAGTAACGTCGATGTTATGCAGGATGGTATCACCCTTCAGATTGAACTGAGGTGCGCCATCGTTGGCGAATGCACCGTTGATGTTGCTTTGGTGGTTGAGCGTGAGTTGGTTAATGATAAAATCACTTTGTGGTATAAGCGAGGCAAATGTTGCGAGGTTCAGCTCATTGATGGTTAGTTCACCATCAAAGGCGGGTGTTGTTGCAAAGGGATGTAGCACGCCCTGATAGCGAATCTCACCTTTATCGATGTTGAGGCTGAGTGTCAGCTGTGTTGCTTCGTCTGGTTCGGCTGTTTTGATGTTTTTAATCTCGCTATCGATCACAACCCTGTTGTTGATTGCATCACTTTGATAATGAAGTGCGATAGATTCCAGTATGATTGTGTGGATGGTGACAGCAAGCGGGTTGCTGGTATTAGTGTCAGGTGCTGGTTCTACTGTTGAGTCGGCAGACTGTGGTAGTGCGATACCGGCAATGCGCAGTTGATCGGTGGTTTGTTCTATGATGATATTGGCGTGGCTAAGGGTTATCTCATTCACCACAATCTGCTGTTGGAAGAGTGCCTTCATATCGATGGTAATGCTGGCATATTCCAGTGATGATGCTGGCGCCATTTTATTTTGATGTGGGATATGTAACTGCCGTAAAAAGAGCTTGCCACTAAAAATATTGAGTTTCACCTCGGCGACCGTAACGTGACTCTGTGTTTGTTCGCTAAGCCACTGCTGAAGGCCAATTTTGATCACAGCCGGGGCGGCGATTAGCAGGAGAATCAGGGTGAAGAGCAGTGCGATGAATAGCCTGGCTAACTGGTTTTTTTTATTTTTGCTGGTACTGGCTGGTGTGAATTCGGCTGTAGTGGGTTTGTCTGGCGATGTCATATTCAATAACTGCTTGTTGTTGTGGCTGTTTTAGAGTTGCCATTCTAGCGCATTATCACTGTCGGGTTATCTGCTATGTTTTTTCTTGTGCAGAAATGGCGCATAGTCTTGTTTAATGCACTTGATTGGCGCGGAGTCGCTGCAATGGAATGGTTGTATGACTAGTTTTATTTATTATTTTTTATAAAAAACAATCAGTTAAATAGCCTGTTGGCATTGGTACGGTAATTGCTAATGCGCTGTATAGCTTTTGTATTCAGGGATCATGGGTGATGAAAGAAAAATTAGTTCTAGTTGGAAACGGCATGGCCGGTGTGCGCACGCTTGAAGAGTTGCTGAAGATCGCACCAGAGAAATATGACATCACTGTATTTGGCGCAGAGCCATATGGTAACTACAACCGTATACTGCTTTCACCGGTGCTCGCGGGTGAAAAAACCATTGATGAGATCATGCTGAATGATCGGCAGTGGTATGAAGAGAATAACATTACGCTACATACGGGCAAAAAAATCGTTAATGTTGACCGTAAAGCCCGCAAGGTGATAGCGGATGATGGCAGTGAAGCGTCCTATGACCGCTTGCTACTTGCGACCGGTTCTAACCCTTTTATTATTCCAGTACCGGGCCATGATAAAACGGGCGTGATCGGTTTTCGTGATATCCATGATGTTGATACGATGCTTGAGTGCGCTAAAAGCCATAAAAGCGCGGTTGTGATTGGCGGTGGTCTGCTAGGGCTTGAAGCAGCTAATGGTTTGATGTTGCAAGGGATGACAGTCACCGTGGTTCATTTAATGGATACCTTGATGGAGCGTCAGATGGATCCTGTTTCGGGCGATATGTTAAAGCTGGAGCTGGAAACGAAAGGCCTGAACTTTTTGATGGAAGCACAGACGGCGGAGATTCTCGGTGGTGATCGCGTGAGTGGTGTGCGTTTTAAAGATGGCTCAGAAATTTCTGCTGATCTGGTGGTGATGGCTGCCGGGATTCGTCCCAATATCGAACTGGCTGAGCGTATCGGTCTGCATGCCGAGCGCGGTATTATTGTCAATGACACGATGCAGACCTTTGACCCTAAAATCTATTCAGTGGGTGAATGTGTACAGCATCGTGGCGAGACTTACGGTCTGGTTGCTCCATTGTTCGAACAGGCCAGGGTGTGTGCGAATCATCTGGCTGAATATGGCATCGGTCTTTATGAAGGCTCAGTGACCTCAACTAAATTGAAGGTAACGGGGGTCGATCTTTTCTCTGCGGGTGACTTTATCGGAAATGAGAGCACCGAAGAGATTGTGATGAAAGATGCTGCCAACGGCGTCTACAAAAAACTGATATTGAAGGATAACAAGATCAGTGGCGCGGTGATGTACGGCGACACGGTCGACGGTGCGTGGTACTTTCAGTTGCTACGCGACCAGACCGATGTGAGTGATTTCCGTGCGTCGTTGATGTTTGGACAAGCGCATTTAGGTGACTCAGGCCATAGCGGTGAAAATGCTGCCGCGGCGATGAGTGATGAGATGGAGGTCTGTGGTTGTAACGGCGTGACTAAAGGATGCGTGGTGAAGGCGATCACCAACGAGGGGTTGTTTACCCTTGATGAAGTGCGTGCGCATACCAAGGCATCAGCCTCATGTGGTTCTTGTACGGGTCTGGTGGAACAGCTGCTGGCATCGACAGTGGGTGATTACTCGGCATCGACCAAAGCGACCCCGATGTGCAAATGTACCGACCACTGTCATGACACCGTACGTGCGGCAATCAAGGATAATCACCTGATCTCAATTCAAGCGGTGCGTGAACACCTGGAATGGCGCGAGCCGGATGGTTGTGCTGCCTGTCGCCCGGCATTGAACTTTTATGTGCTGGCGGCCTGGCCTGCGGAAGCGGTCGATGATCCACAGTCGCGTTTTGTTAATGAGCGTGTGCACGCCAATATTCAAAAAGATGGTTCCTACTCCGTGGTGCCGCGTATGTGGGGTGGTCTGACGACGCCAAATGAACTGCGTGCGATTGCTGATGTGGCAGACAAGTTTGAAGTGCCGATGGTGAAGGTAACGGGTGGGCAGCGTATCGATCTATTCGGTATCAAAAAGGAAGACTTGCCCGCGGTCTGGAGTGACCTTAACGATGCCGGTATGGTATCGGGACATGCCTATGGCAAAACATTGCGTACCGTTAAGACCTGTGTCGGTTCTGAGTGGTGCCGTTTTGGTACGCAGGATTCAACCGGCCTTGGGGTACAGCTAGAGAAATTGACCTGGGGTTCCAATATGCCGCATAAGTTTAAGATTGCGGTCTCTGGTTGTCCGCGTAACTGTGCGGAAGCGACCATTAAAGATTTTGGAGTAGTCTGTGTTGACTCAGGTTATGAGCTGCATGTGGCCGGTAACGGTGGCATCAAAGTGCGTGCAACGGATCTGTTATGTAAGGTTAAAACTGAAGAAGAGGTTAAAGAGTACTGCGGTGCTTTTATTCAGCTTTACCGCGAAGAGGCGCATTACCTGGATCGTACCGCGCCGTGGATTGAGCGTGTTGGGTTGAGTTATGTGAAAGAGAAAGTGGTTGATGATGCGGCTAGTCGTCAGATGCTAAATGAGCGTTTTATCGAATCACAGAAGTATTCACAGAGCGATCCATGGGCTGAGCGTGTGAGCGGTAAATCGGCACCCAACGAATTTACTCCGTTGAAAGTGATTCCTGGTTAAAGAATGAAATAAATGCAGGGTGGGTCAGGCAACACGCAGCCCTCCAGGCGTCGAGCAGCGACACAACGGTTTTATGAGAGGTATTGCAATCATGAGTAATTGGGTAGAAGTAGGGGCAGTTGACGATATCCCCAGGCTGGGTTCGCGTGTATTACAGACTGCCGATGGCGACGTGGCTATTTTCCGTGCCGCCGATGACACCATCTTTGCACTGCGGGATAGCTGCCCGCATAAAGATGGGCCGTTATCACAGGGGATTGTGCATGGTTATACCGTGACTTGCCCATTGCACAACTGGAAGATTTCACTTGAGAGTGGCGAGGCGCAGGGGCCTGATGAAGGCTGTACTGGACGCTATGAAGTGAAGGTCGATAGCGGCCGTATCAGCGTAGAGCTGAAATAGTAGTTGGTTACCATGTAACAATAATTATGCTGCTTCAGGGCAGCGTTAAATGAGTGAATTTAAGAAAGTTGAAGGATGGACTGTTGAGGATAAGTTCCGGATCGAGGGTGGTCTAATTTGTGGCCGGAATTAGAAATCGAAACATAACAGGCACATCGAGGCGATGCCATAACAATGGCGTGGCTGATGTGAACCGTTAGATTGTCAGGAGAGATACGATGCTATTTGGTCGCGCAATAAAAAATCCGATAAAAATGCCGGTGCAGGATGTTGTCGAGTGGAAATACACCACTTGTGGTTACTGTTCGACGGGGTGTTCAATTGAAGTGGGGCTGGACAAAGATGGCAGGGCGGTCACTGGACGGGGTGTTGGCGGTGCCGATGTTAATCAGGGCAAGCTCTGTATTAAGGGGATCTTTGAACATGAGCTATTTCATTCCGCAGGTCGTGGTGATAAACCGTTAGTGCGCGATAGAATCTTTGATGACTATCAGGAGACTAGTTGGGATGCGGCAATGGATAAGACGGCAGCCGAGATCAAACGTATCCAGCAACAGTATGGCCCGGACGCTTTTGCAGTGGTTTCGACCGGGCAGATTCTGACGGAAGAGTTTTATACCTTAGGTAAACTGGTACGTGGCTGTATTGGTACTAATAACTACGACGGTAATACCACGCTCTGCATGGCCTCGGCGGTTTCGGGTTATAAACGCAGCTTTGGTTCAGACGGCCCACCCGGTTGTTATGACGATTTTAACCACACCGACTGTCTGATCGCGTTTGGTTCCAATCTGCCAGAGCAGCACCCGATCATCTACTGGCGCATGCGTGAGGCGCGTGAAAAACGTAATTTCCCGTTGATCGTGGTTGATCCGCGCGTGACGATGCTGGCGCAGTTTGCTGATATGCATCTGGCGATTACCCCAGGCACCGATCTGGTGCTGTTGAATGCACTGGCACATGTGATCCTGGCTGAGGGACTTGAAGATCGCGATTACATCAAGGCGCATACCTCGGGTTTTGATGCGTTTGAGAAACTGGTGGCAGAGTATGATCCGGTTACTGCATCAAAAATCTGTGGCATCGATGAAGATACCATCCGTAATGTGGCGCGACTCTATGCCAATTCGAATGCGGCGATGAGCATCTGGACCATGGGGATTAACCAGAGTACCCACGGTTCTGATGGTGTGGTGGCCATTAATAGCCTGAACCTGATTACCGGTAACATCGGTAAGCCGGGGGGGACTAGTCTATCGATCACCGGGCAGTGTAATGCGATGGGTACCCGTGAGTGGTCTTCCTGTTCTGGCCTGCCGGGTTACCGTGCGCTGGAGAAAGAGCAGGACCGAAAAGATATTGCCAAATTCTGGGGGATCGATCCTGAATTTTTCCCAAAAAAGCGCGGTATGTTCCAGACCGATATCTTTCCGGCGATCGAGACCGGTCAGATTAAAGGGCTGTGGATCATCGGTACTAACCCGATGACCTCAATGCCGAATACCGCTCGTATTCGCAAGACACTTGAACGGCTGGAGTTTATGGTAGTGCAGGATGCCTACCGCGATGTTGAGACGACTGAATATGCACATGTCTTTTTTCCGGCAGGCCTGTGGGCAGAGAAAAATGGTGTGATGACCAACACTGAGCGGCGGGTTAACCTGATTAGCAAGGTGGTGAATCCCCCGGGTGAATCAAAGCCCGATCTGTGGATTTTTAATCAGATGGCAAAACGTTTTGATAATGGTCAAAAGATTAAATTTCCTGAAAATGCCTCTGATGTTTTTGATGAGATGGGTGAGTTATCAAAGGGACGTTTTCTTGATATCTCGGGTATGAACCATGAAAAAATCGAGCAAGCTCGTGGTCTTCAGTGGCCGATGGGCGCTAATGATGAAAGTGGTAGTGCGCGTGTCTATTGTGATGGCAAGTTTAATTATCCCGATGGGCGTGCCAAATTGATCCCGTTACCGTTTATTGATAACAATGAAGTGCCGTGTGATGATTTTCCATTCTGGTTAAACAGTGGCCGGGTGGTGGAGCATTTTCATACTCGTACGCGTACCGGTAAGATCGGTAATCAGAACAAGTACAGCCCAACCCCCTATATGGAAATGAACCCGGATGCGGCAGCGGCGTTAGGGATTGAACATATGACCTATGCGCGATTGATTTCACGCCGTGGTGACGCCGTGGTGCTGGTGCAATTGACACACCGTGTTGCCCCTAATGCGGTGTTTGTCCCGTTTCATTTTCATGAATGTGTCAATCGCGTCAGTCTTGGCCTGCTGGATCCGCATTCACGTCAACCTGCGTTTAAGCAATGTGCGATTAAGATAGAGCCGGTGGCACAGCAGGAAGCGGCAGCGGTTATCAACAAAGCGGCAAGGACATTTTAAGGAACCACTATGTTTGAAACACGTAAAGATGAACCCGATTACGCCTTTATTCCCGATGTTAAAACACCGGAGCAAAATCGTTATGGGAAATCGATTGAATTAGTGGATGAAAATAGCCCGCTGGTTGGGGAAAGTTTAAACATTAATGGTGACGATTCTGTGGGCGAAAACCCTAATCGTTATAAACAGCACGGTTTTCATTTTACCTCGGATAACTGTATCGCCTGTCACGCCTGTGAGGCCGCCTGTAGTGAAAAAAATCAACTGCCAGCGCATATCAGTTTTCGCTCGGTCGGTTATGTAGAGGGTGGCAGCTATCCAGCCTACAGTCGGATGAATATCTCGATGGCCTGTAACCATTGTGATGATCCGGTCTGCCTCAAAGGTTGCCCAACCCGTGCTTATACAAAATTTGCTGAATATGGGGCGGTACTGCAGGATCCTGAAATCTGTTTTGGCTGCGGTTACTGTACCTGGGTTTGCCCTTATAATGCGCCACAACTCGACCCTGTTGAAGGCCAGGTCTCTAAATGTAATATGTGTGTTGATCGCCTGGAAGAGGGGTTAAAGCCTGCCTGTGCAGCGGCCTGTCTTGGTGGTGCGCTCGATTTTGGTTTGATCGAAACGGCACCCGAAAATCGTGAGCAGATGAAAAGCCAGATCCCCGGTTTTCCAACGCCTGAGATCACCAATCCCAATATTCGCTTTCAACAGACGCGTTCACTGCCACGTGAAATGACGCGCCCCGATACCGCTCCGTTACGTTATCAGCGTGATGAGCAGGGTGAAGGGGAGTACAAACCGAAGGCAGTGTTAACGGCGAAAAAACAGCAATGGAGTCTGAATAAGCTGCGTTCACGTGAAGACCCGTTGGTGCTCTTTACCCTGATTTCACAGGCGGTGGTGGGGGCATTCTTTTTGTTGTTTCTTGGGCCACTACTGGGACTGGGAGTGTTATCCGAAGGGACTAACGCTGCTACTGTGACGATGACGTTGATGGCGATGCTGGGTCTGCAAGGCTTCGCACTGGTAATCTCGACCATGCACCTTGGAAAGCCACACCGTTTTTACCGCGCCTTTAATAATCTGAAGTATTCACCGGTGAGTCGCGAAGTGGCATCACTGTCGCTCTTTTTTGGACTATTTGTTGGCTATATTGTACTGGGCTTTATCTCGGTTCCGTTTGTGCCTGAGGGCTTCACAGAAGGGTTGCGTTACGTCTGTGGGCTGGGTGCGTTGGTAACCGGCGCGTTGTTTATCTATGCGATGCATAAAATCTATCGCATTGAGGCTCGCCCGTACTGGAACCATTGGCAGGTGTTGACTAGTTTTTACGGTAGCATGTTGACCTTGGGTTCGGTATTGGTGGCGGTGATCTTTGCAATCAGTCTGGTGCTGCAGGGCGAAAGCTTTAGTGGTTTGATGGCGGTGCTGGCGTGGCCGATGGCATTGGGTTTGATTCTTGAAGCGATCGGTCTCTATGCCCATGGGCGCGATCTTGATCGAAAGGGTGGCGAAGGGGCGGCGGCGCATCTTGAGCAGCGCACCACCTTTGGTTATACCTATCATAGTCGTAATGGGGCGCTTGCACTCAGCGTCGCACTGCTCGTATTGCTTGCTGCCAGTGGCATAGATGGCGGCCTTGGATTGATGGCGTGGTTGGTGGTGATGGGGCTAATCACTGCAACTTCGTTGGTAGGACGTGCACTTTTTTATGTGCTGGTGGTACCAACGACGATGCCGGGTGCCTTTTTCTGGCAGAACCAGGGTTTTCAGGAGCATGCTCGCGATTCAGGATTGGCGGAGATGCCGCAGGTCGGTGTATTAGCGAAGACTAACTACCACCATGAGCACATGGCGCGAGCCAAACGTGAGATAAAGGAAGACCTGCTCAAGCTTAAGCAACTGGGCGTGAGGACGAGTCTTAAGCTACTGGTGGGTAATGTGAAGGAGCGCCTGCAGGACGCCCTGTCTCGCACACCATGACCTCGGGGTGCGGGGTGTTAATTACCTGAATCAGCATGATTCTGAGACATTTTTCATACTGACAAGGCTCGATGAGGGGGAATCGTGGTTCTATTGCGATAAATTGCAATGCTATCGTGGGGCTCTCGTATGTTAGGTGGCCGGGTTGATAGCGGTCTCTTTATCGCGCTGGAAGCTGCCGAATGCCGTAGCTGGTTTAGCGCGATTAAGAGACGTTGAGCGCAGTCATCGCAAGCCTGCTAACGGTGGCACCGCAAGGGCAAGAGGCTGTTGGACGGATGGTGTGTGGCTGTTTTCCAGTAGGGCTAAATACGATCAGCCGCACGATTAAAGATCAAAACCTGGTTAACACTGATGGTATTGGGAAGGCATTTAAGATGGGAGCTAACGGTGGCTCGTGTGTACCGGAATGACGAGGGCTGCTTGATAGCATCAGTCGTCTTTAAATGCCGTCTGTGCCGGTACTAAGGTCGATCCTGCGAATGATTTTGTCATCAAAAATTTCGCTTAATTGTTCTTTGTCTTTTAACAGGTCTGCTACGGTATAGCGGTCTAATGTCTGGATAAACTGGCTTTGTGCTTCTTTAAAAATATTTTTTATTTTGCAAACCTCAGTGATGTGGCAAGTGTTATTTTCACGTAGGCATTCAGCGATATTTAGATTAACTTCGGTGCAGCGGATAATCTCAGTGAGGTTGATTTCTTCAGGCTCTTTTTTTAGCCTGATGCCACCCGTACGGCCGCGCATTGTCTGGATATAGCCTTCGCGTCCAAGATTGTGTACCACCTTTACCAGGTGGTTCTGAGTGGCAGCGCAACGTTCGGATATTTCCGCTATGGTGCATAGTCTGTCTCGATTGACGCCGAGGTAGAGCAGCACTCTAAACGAATAGTCCGTATACAGGGTTAGCTGCATTAATGTTTACTCCATTCCTTGTAGTAAGTTTTTCTTACAAATTGCGCTGAGAGTTAAAGATGCGTTTTAATGCTTGTTTAAAATTAGCGTGTTTCCAGAAACTATTAACAACATCATTGACATACATTAGACATTACATTTTATTGAAAGTGAATAAGTATTACTTTTCTATCTTTTTTGTAGGTGATTTATCATTATCCTCGCACTCTTTTTTGAATAATGTGATCCTGATCTTATTTTTTTAGTTTAAATGACGATGGCGTGTTCTGAATGGAATATTTTGTATTACTGTTGATGATCTGTGTGATGGCGATGCTTTATTCCTCTGTTGGACATGGTGGGGCTTCGGGGTATCTGGCGGCGATGGCGCTGTTTGGTCTTGCCCCTGAGGTGATGAAGCCAGCCGCCTTAACGATGAATTTATTTGTTGCCTCGCTCGTACTCGTCCGTCTTTATCGTGCTGACTATTTTTCGTGGCGGATATTCCTGCCCATCGCAATCGCCTCGATGCCAATGGCATTCTGGGGCGGGACCCTGACACCGGGTGACAGTCTGTTCCAGTACATCATGGGCGCAGCGTTAATGCTTGCTTCATTCTCTTTCTTTATCAGGGTTAGTAATGAGCGTGAATGTGTTGAGCCAACGCTCTCTGTGTCATTACCAGTGGGCGGCGTGCTTGGGTTTATCTCTGGGTTGACTGGTGTCGGTGGGGGGATTTACCTCAGTCCGCTGCTCTTATGGTTACGTTGGACGCAGATGCGTACCAATGCCGCGATTGCTGCTGCTTTTATTCTGGTGAACTCAGCAGCGGGCTTAGCGGGGCATATGGTGACGGTAAATACCTGGCCCGATGACATCGGTTGGTATGTGATAGCAGCGCTGGTGGGGGCTGTCGTGGGCTCTGAGCTGGCGGTACGAAGATTGGCACCGCCAGTACTGCGTCAGCTACTGGGTGTTGTGCTAGTGATCGCGGGTGCAAAGATGTTGTTAACAGTTTAAATAATGTTATTTAGATGCTGCCGGATTGATTGGTGATATCGACAAACAGAGTGAGTCGTTGTCCTGGCTGCAGGTATTTTCCACGCGCCCTGGGGTTCCAGCTTTTTAGCTTATTGATACTCACGTTGAAACGCTGTGAAATACGCGATAACGAGTCACCTCTGCGTACGGTGTAGCGTATGCGTTGAGTGATTTCATTTAGCGCTGGTGTGATGTCAGGTACGGTGTCTTTGGCGACCTTTGACGATGATTGCCAGATAACCAGTTGCTGGCCGGGGCGTAAGGTATCGCGTGGTGCCATCGCATTCCAGCGTGCGAGCTGACGAACACCAACATTATGTGCGCGCGAAATGTCCCACAGGGTATCGCCACGCTGTACTTTGTAGGTGAGCCGGGTCCCTTTCTTTGGCCTGTTTTTGATGCTTTGAGCACGTTGAGTGGCACTTAGGCTGTAGCTATCCGGTGACCTCGCGGCGACGGGAATGATCAGGTTTTTACCGGCGCGGATCATATGTCCTTTGACTTTATTGACGTCTTTGATTACCGCAACCGTTGTTTTGTAGCGCCTGGCAATATGGCCGAGTGTTTCGCCGTTACGAATGCGGTGGCGTGTCCATTTTACCCGCTGTTCCTTAGGTAGTGCCGCGAGGTTCTGTTTGAACTGTGCTGATTTATCCAGCGGGATTAGCAGGTGATGTGGGCCATCTGGATCAGTAGCCCAGCGGTTAAAGGCTGGGTTAAGACGGTAGAGTTGTTTGAGTGGCATCTCTGCCAGTTCAGCGGCTCTGGCAAGATCAATCTGTGATTCAGTAGCGACCTTTTCAAAATAAGGTTCATCAGCCAGCGAGGTCATGATGATGTTGTGTTTCTCTGGGTTGGCGACAATATCGCGAATCGCCAGCAGTTTGGGTACATAGGCGCGGGTCTCGCGCGGTAGCTTGAGTGACCAGAAGTCAGTCGGTTTACCAAGGCGTCTGTTTTTACGGATCGCTTTGCTAACGGTACCACCGCCAGAGTTATAAGCCGCCAGTGCCAGCAACCAGTCACCTTTGAAACGTTTGTTGAGCGATTCGAGATAATCAAAAGCGGCCAGGGTTGAAGCGGTGATGTCGCGGCGGCCGTCGTACCACCAGTTCTGTTTCAGGCCGTACATACGACCGGTGCCAGGAATAAACTGCCAGATACCTGATGCGCGGCCGTGAGAGTAGGCAAAAGGCTGGAAGGCGCTTTCTACGATGGGCAGCAGTGCCAGTTCCATTGGAATATTGCGTCGTGCCGCTTCTTCGACAATAAAATGCAGGTAGGGTTGTGCGCGTGCGCTGGTGCGATCAATATATTCCTGGTGGCGTGCATACCAGCGGCGTTCAGAGACAGTACGCGCATGTTCGCTGTGAGGCAGTGAGAAGCCATCACGAATGCGTTGCCATAGATCATCTGGACGATGGGCAGCAAACTGCTGGTTAAGGTCGTGCGTGGTCAGCTTTGCAGTCGCAATGGGGGTGTCGGGCAGGGCGATGATGGCATTGGCCAGTGCAGTGTCAGCTGTCTCGTTGGGTGTGATGCTAAGCGTTGTGTGTTCAGGATCAAGTGGTACGGCAATTTCTGCTGTTTGCCACAGCTCGACCGGTTCAGCTTCTGTGGCTAATGGTGTGATGGTGACGCTGGTCTGTTTCGTACTGGTTGTCGATAGTGATGCTACTGGTGTGACAGCACAACCGCTGAGCAGCAGCGCGGCTGCTATTCCTGCATTTAAATGAAACAGTCTAAAATTCTGATGCATTGCCATGAAAAATTCTGAAGTCCTTGAGTGTAGATCGGATGTAAATCAATCGGCCATTATAGGGGAGTTCTTGAGATGGGTGTTGAAAAGCGAGCGCCATAGTCGTGTTGATCGTCAATGCGTGACGAAGCTCGCACAGTGGTTGTTTAAAAGTGATTTTTCCAGTAACGGATGGTGCGAAATGTTGAGATTGGGTCTGTCGGTAAGGGTAGGCCGTTGTCATCGGCGTAACGTTTGGCGGCGGTAAAAATGGCGGGTGTATGGCAGCGTAAAAATGGATTGGTGTTTTTTTCGTCATTCAGTTGTAATGGAATGGTGATTTCACCACGTGCGCGCATTGCGTCGGTACGTTCGATGCGTGCGTGAATGGCCTGATTCTCAGGTTCCAGGTGGCATGCAAATTTGAGATTGGCCTGGGTATATTCATGGGCGCAGTAGATCTGAGTGTTATCGGGCAGGGCTGCGATCTTTTGCAATGAATGAAACATCTCATCGTAAAGCCCTGTATGTAGCCGGCCACAGCCGGCACCGAAGAGCGTGTCGCCGCAGAAAAGCTTGCCCGTTGATCCTGGTTGGTAATAGGCGACATGACCTGCAGTGTGCCCTGGTACGTCGAGTATCTTGAGCTGGTATGTGTCATTGATGGTAATCAGATCATCCTGTTTGACGCGCTGCGTCATGCCGGGGATAGTCTCGCTTGCAGGGCCATAAACAGGTATATCGAACTGTTGCAGGATCATTACGATGCCATCCACATGGTCATAACACTGATGTGTGACAACGATTGCGACAGGAATCAGCTGATTATCCTGCAGGTATTTTAAAACAGGTCGCTCATCACCTGGATCAACAATGATGACATGGTTGCTTTCAGTGGCTATCAGCCAGATGTAATTGTCTTTGAAAGCAGGGATCGCAGTGGCATTATTCATCCAGCCGATGCTGGCAGGAATCAGACCTGGCGTCAATATGACTGGCTGATTTGAATCTTCATTTTATTCAAACTACGCCACTAGATTGAAGGCTTTTAGCAAGGTATGCTTAATGCCATGGGGAGGAAGCGTAAAGCGATGGAGCAGGACTGTAACGGCCGCATGGTCTGTACCGAGCGTGACCGCCTGCGAGACTGGTTTAAGCTCCCCCTGGGGCAGCGTTTAGCCGCGCGAGAAAGGGAAGAGCTAGATAAGGTGCTGGTCAATCTGTTTGGATTTCATCTGCTGCAGGTCGGGTGTCTATTAAATGAAGACATGACGAGTGCTAGCCGTATCCTGCACCGTGTGGTGGTGGATGGTGATCCTGAAGAGACCGCCACGCTGGTCGCGATGTACGGCGTGCCGGATGCGTTACCGATTGAATCTGATAGCATCGATGTGGTGGTGTTACACCATACCCTGGAGTTTGAAGTTAACCCGCATGAAGTGCTGCGTGAGGTTGTACGTATCTTGGTGCCAGAGGGCCACGTGGTCATTCTGGGGTTTAACCCATGGAGCTGGTGGGGTTTTCGTCGCTTCCTGAGCCGACGGCGCAGTCCGCCGTGGTGTGGCCATTTTAGAAGCGCATGGCGGATGCGAGACTGGCTTTCACTGCTGGGATTTGATCACGAGCTCTCGCGCTGGTATTTTTTTCGCCCGCCAGTGCAAAATGAGGGGATAATGCGTCGCCTTGAGGTGTTGGAGCGGGCGGGTGAGCGCTGGTGGCCCTTTTGGGGCGGCGGCTTTTTGGTGGTGGGAAAAAAGCGGGTCTTTACGGGTACCCAGATTAAACCGCGCTGGCGGCCGACTGGCAGCCTGATCGATCCGCGTATCGTTAAGCCTTCATCTTCCGCCACGAATTCATCGCCGCGTAGCCCTTCTGTGAGAAAACAGGGTGAGCGGCGAGTCATAACGAAAAAAGAGAGTGAATAGTTTGTCTGATGTAACCGAAATTTTTACCGATGGTGCGTGTCGTGGTAACCCTGGGCCGGGTGGCTGGGGGGCATTGATGCGTTCTCAGGGTAATGAAAAGAGCCTTTACGGCGCTGAACCGCATACCACTAATAACCGTATGGAATTGATGGCAGCGATTAAGTCACTGCAGGCGTTGAAGCACCCATCTCGTGTGAGCCTGACCACAGATTCACAATACGTGAGGAAGGGCATTACCGAGTGGATTACCAACTGGAAGAAGCGCGGCTGGAAGACGGCGGCGAAAAAACCGGTGAAAAATGATGATCTATGGCGTGAGCTGGACGCTATCTGCGCCGTTCATGAGGTGGAGTGGCATTGGGTGCGTGGACATACGGGGCATCGTGAAAATGAGATGGCGGATGAACTGGCCAACCGTGCAATCGATGAAATGCAGGCCAATGGTTAACCATAAAAACAAGTCATAGCAGAGATTTTTATAGATGCGTCAAATAATCCTGGATACAGAAACTACCGGTCTTGAGCCTAAATTAGGCCACCGTATTATTGAGATCGGTTGTGTTGAGGTGATCGATCGTCGCCTTACCGGGCGTCATTATCATCAATACCTGCAGCCGGATCGTGAAATTGATGACGGTGCGATTGAAGTGCATGGCATTACCAACGAGTTCCTGGTCGATAAGCCGCGCTTTAGTGATGTTGCTGAAGACTTTATTGAATTTATTAAAGGCGCTGAGCTAGTCATTCACAACGCACCATTTGATGTTGGTTTTATTAATCACGAATTTCGCCTGCTCAGTCGAACGCATGATTTAGTGGACGAACTTTGTGGGGTATTAGATACCCTCGCGATGGCGCGTAAATTACATCCAGGACAGCGTAATAGTCTTGATGCGTTATGTAAACGTTACGATGTTGATAACGCACAACGTACGCTGCATGGCGCATTACTGGATGCGGAGATTCTTGCCGATGTTTATCTGATGATGACGGGCGGCCAGCGGAAGCTTTTGCTGGGTGGCGAGGAGACTGAGAGTGGCTCGAAAGCGCAGGTGATTAGACCAGTACAGCTGGCTGCTGGTCAGCTTAAAGTGATGCATGCCACTAAGGATGAACTGCTTGCACATGAGGAGCGGCTTGCCGCGATTGAAAAACAGGGCGGTAGTTGTGTGTGGCGGCAGTTTGAAGCGGGTATTGAAAAGGCGATTTTGTAATGTTTAAAAATATGAAGCAGTTTTTTGAAGAGCGAATTCAGTCTGTAATGAATGATGAAAGTGACTCGGAAGAACAGTCGCTACGGCTTGCCACGGCTGCATTGATGATCGAAATGACACGTGCTGATGATGAAGTGACAGACGAAGAACGTCAGGCTGTTGATGGTGTGTTGCAGGAGCTGTTTGCTATCAGTGAAGAGGAGGCGAAAACGCTGGCTAAACTAGCGGCGGCGGAGGTCGATAATGCCGCATGTCTGTTTGATTTTACCAAAATGGTGGATCAATCTTTCACTCAGCCACAGAAGCAGCGGGTGGTTGAGATGTTATGGCGTGTTGCCTTTTCCGATGCGCATAAAGATCACGAAGAAGAGTATCTGGTGCGTAAAATTTCAGATTTGATTCATGTCTCGCACGAGAATTTTATTAAAGCGCGTCATCGTGTCGAGGAAGAGCTAGCCGGGTAACTTTCCTGCTCATTTACATTTAGCTTATTGGGTATACCAGAGGCCACCTTCTGGGCCGAGTGGAATACCGATCATCATCCAGACCACTATCATTACTGTCCAGATCACTGCAAACGCGATCGCGTAGGGCAACATCATTGCCACCAGGGTGCCGATGCCTGCCCGTGGTGCGTAGCGTTGCATAAAGGCGAGCACGATCACCATATAAGGGTTTAATGGGGTGATCACATTGGTGACCGAATCACCAATACGGTAGGCGACCTGAGTCAATTCTGGGCTGATGCCGACCTGCATAAACATCGGAATAAAGACCGGTGCAAAGAAGGCGAACTTGGCGGAGGCGGAGCCGATAAACAGGTTGCCTGCCATCACCACAAAGATAAAGGCGACGATCAGTAATTCCGGCGCAAAGCTCGCTTGTGCCAACGCCTGGCCGCCGACGATGGCGGTCATCTCTCCCAGGTTTGAATAGTTAAAAAAGGCGATAAACTGCGCTGCAAAAAAAGCGAGTACGATATAAGGGCCGAGACTTGCCATGGTTTCAGCCATTAAACGCGCGATATCTTTTTCACTTTTAAGGGTGCGTGCGCCGAAGCCGTAGGCGATGCCGGGTAGTAAAAAGAAGATCAGGATCAGCGGTACCATCGCCTCGATCCAGCGCTCAAAACGGTTACCCACGCCGTATAGTGGCGCACCAGGGATGAATATCAGTGCGATGATGATGACAAGCGCGGTGCCGAGTGCGATCATCGCCCAGCGCAGGCCGCGTTGTGTATTGCTGCCGCTTTCAAGGTTACTGGCGGTGGCCTCATTACTAAAATTGCTTTCATATGGGGTTGTTGCCAGGCGTGGTTCGACCCAGCGTGCGGTGACCCACCAGCCAACTAGCGTTAGCATAAAGGTTGAGGCGATCATAAACCACCAGTTGGCGGTGGCACTGACCATATAACGCTCATCGATTAGCTGTGCGCTTGCCTGAGAAAAACCGGCCATCATGGGGTCAATCGCCGTAATGAAAAGGTTGGCACTAAAACCGGCAGAGACACCCGCAAAGGCGGTTGCAATACCGACTAAAGGTGAGCGTCCCAGCGCAAGGTAGAGTGCGGCGGCAAGCGGTGGCAGTACCACGTAACCGGCATCGAGTGCCATTGATGACATGATGCCAAGAAAAAAGACCATCGGGGTGAGCAGCGATGCCGGGGTTTTGTTGGCCGATACTTGAAGCAGCGCTGCGATCAGACCGCTGCGCTCTGCGACACCAATGCCGAGCATGGCGACCAGCACAAGTCCTAGCGGTGGAAATGACATAAAATTATCGACCATGTTGTTGAGCACCCACCACAGGCCGTCGCTATCGAGTAGCCCGATGGCAACAACCTCAACTTGCTGTTGCACACCATCACTACCGGTCACATTTTTGCTCACTTGCCAGCCTAGCAGGGCGGCAATTTGAGAGAGTACCATCACGATCAGGGTGGCGAAAAAGAAAAGCGTGGCGGGGTGGGGCAGGCGATTGCCTGTCTGTTCAACCCAGTTAAGCAGCCCGCTTTTTTGAGGCCTGATCTTCATTTTATAGTCATTGATCCGTTATTATAATGCGAGTCGTGTGCAGACGGTGTCATCATCGCATGCGGCGTTAGTTTTTGTCATCAGTCGTGATGACTTTCCCTGGGGGTTGGTGTGGTGGTTTCAAATGTGAATAGATGGCGGGCGATACTCGCCATTACGCTGTTGATGGTGGCAATGTCGGGAAAAGCGGAAGAGCGTCTGGTCGCTCATTTCTCTGGTGGCTCGCTGTACGAGTGGCAGGAGAAGTCTTTTGTGGGTAATACCCATTATCAATTCGTGACGGATGCGGGCCGTCAGTCGCTTGAAGCGACCGCCAACGGCACGGCTTCAGGGCTATTCCGTGAAATCACCATCGATCTCAATAAAACGCCCTACCTTAACTGGTCGTGGTGGGTTGATGATGTTTTACAGGGCAATGATGAAAAGCTTAAATCGGGTGATGATTATCCGGTACGGATTTATGTGGTGGTCTCGGGTGGGTTCTTTTTCTGGCGTACACGCGCCATCAACTATGTCTGGTCTAATAGTCAGCCGATCGATAGCCATTGGCCCAATGCCTATACCCGCCGTGCTGCGATGGTGGCGGTACGTTCAGGTGTGGAGCAGAGTGGGCAATGGGTGAGCGAAAAACGCAATGTACAAGAGGATTTCAGGCGTTTATTTGGTCGCGATATTGATCAAATCGATGCGGTGGCGATCATGAGTGATAGTGATAGTGATAATAGTGGTGGTCAGGTCAGGGCGCGTTATGGTGATATCTTTTTTTCATCGCAATAATATTTGTGCTGAAGTTTATTAAGCGTGATCGAGCATCGATAGCTCTCGGTTTACCAGTTCGGCATCACCCAGGTTGAGTTCCATCAGGCGTCGTAGGTGTGTGATGCTATTGGAATCGATATGCTCGCAACGGAAACCAATGTGGTTATCCTGGATATGGACGACTGATGCTGTCATATTGATCGCGACTTCATCTTCTTTTAAAATCACTGCGACTTTATACTCATCACCAATGTTGCCGTCCCACCCTTCAGGCCGGTTAATCAGGGCGCCTTTCAGTGAAATATCGACCAGATGGCTCTGCCAGTGATGGTTGCCACGACTGATCGTGGTGGCGGTATTGAAATCGACACGGCTAAAGCGACGTTTGTTGTTTGAAGAATCGCTCATGATGATCTTTCCTTACCGGTTATCCACTTGTATTAAATTCATCCCAGTAGTTTTTTCAGGATGTTCTCATATATAACTGACAATTGGTCGAGATCTTTAGCGTTTACACATTCATTTATTTTATGGATGGTGTCGTTGCGCGGCCCCAGTTCAATTACCTGACTGCCGGTGGGTGCGATAAAGCGGCCATCGGAAGTACCGCCGCTGGTGGAGAGCGCTGCATCAATCCCGGTGGCATCCTTGATTGCCGTAATGGTGGCGTTGACCAGTGTGCCGGGTGGTGTCAAAAATGGATTGCCGGAGAGTATCCAGTTAATGGTGTAGTTGAGCTGGTGTCTGTCGAGTACCGCTTCAACGGCATCTCTCAGTTGTTGTTCAGTGACTTCGGTTGAAAAACGGAAGTTGAAGACGATATTGAGGTCGCCCGGAATCACATTGGTGGCACCGGTGCCGCTGTTGATGTTGGAGACCTGAAAAGAGGTCGCCGGAAAATATTTGTTGCCCTTGTCCCATTCGATTCCTGTCAACTCGGTCAGTGCCGGTGAAAAAAGGTGGATTGGGTTTTGGGCTAGATCTGGATAGGCGATATGGCCCTGTACACCATGAACCGTTAATTGGCAGCCAAGTGAGCCACGGCGGCCGTTTTTGATGATGTCACCCACCTGACTGGTACTGGTCGGTTCACCCACCAGACACCAGTCGATTTTCTCGCCACGTGCTTCCAGCTGTTCCACCACCTTCACGGTACCGTTGATGCTCGGCCCTTCTTCATCGCTGGTGATTAAAAAGGCGATTGAGCCTTTGTGATCCGCATGTTTTGCCACAAATTGCTCACAGGCGGTGACCATGGCGGCAAGGCTGCCTTTCATATCGGCAGCACCACGACCATAAAGCAGGCCGTCGCGTACCGCTGGTTTGAACGGGTCAGAACGCCACTGGTCTTTTGGCCCGGTCGGTACCACGTCGGTGTGGCCAGCAAAGGCAAACAGTGGTGTTGCGCTGCCGCGCCGTGCCCAGAAGTTATCGACATCACCAAAACGGAGGCGCTCGATGGTAAAACCGATCGCTTCCAGGCGCTGTATCATCACTTCCTGACAACCCATATCGTCAGGGGTGACCGATGGACGCGAGATCAGATCGCAGGCAAGGTCAAAGGTGGCAGACATTGTTATAGCAGCTCCGCTTTGTAAGTTTCTTCATTAAAGCCAACCAGAACTGAGCTCTCCTTATCAATGCTCATTTCAATAACAGGCCGTTTGATTAGCGTTGGTTTCTCTGCCATCAGCCGAACTGCTTTGCTTTTATTGAGGTCAGCCTTTTCATCATCCGAGAGCTGGCGCCACGTTAAACCTCTGCGGTTGAGCAGTAGTTCCCAGTCGACAGATTTCGTCCACTGCCTGATCCTGGTCGCGGTCAATCCATCTTTGCGCACATCATGATAGTGGTACTCGACGCCATTCGCGTCGAGCCACTTGCAGGCCTTGCGAACAGTGTCGCAGTTCTTAATGCCGTAGAGCGTGATCATCACTGCTTACGCTTCGCGTAGTAGTTCGTTGATACCAACCTTGCTGCGGGTTTTTTCATCAACCTGTTTAATAATCACGGCGCAGTAAAGGCTGTGAGAACCATCTTTGGCGGGTAGATTACCTGGCACAACCACGGCACCGGTTGGTACGCGACCAAAGGTGATTTCGCCCGTCATACGGTTGTAAATCTTGGTGCTCTGGCCGATGTAAACGCCCATTGAGATCACTGCGTTCTCTTCAACGATCACCCCTTCAACGATCTCAGAACGGGCACCGATAAAGCAGTTATCTTCGATGATGGTTGGGTTGGCCTGGAGTGGTTCTAAAACACCACCGATGCCGACGCCACCAGAGAGATGGACGTTTTTACCGATCTGCGCACAGGAGCCAACAGTTGCCCAGGCATCAACCATGGTGCCGCTATCCACGTATGCACCGATGTTAACGTATGACGGCATCAACACCGTGTTGGGTGCGATGTATGAACCACGACGTGCAGTTGCGGGTGGGACGACACGAACGCCTGCTTCGCGGAAATCACGCGAGTTGTAGTCAGCAAATTTAGACTGCACTTTGTCGTAGTAGTTGGTGAAACCACCTTTCATAAATTCGTTGTCTTCGATGCGGAACGATAGAAGTACCGCTTTTTTTAGCCATTGATTAACGACCCAGTCGCCATCTTTCTTTTCAGCCACACGCAGGCTGCCGTTATCCAGTTGTGCGAGTGCGTTTAGCACTGCTTCTTTAACGTGGGTGTCGACGTTGCGTGGGTTGATCTCTGCGCGGTTTTCAAAGGCTTTTTCGATGATGGCCTGCAAGTCACTCATGGTGTTTTTCTCCGTTAATCAATTAAAATTAAGTTAGCTGGTATCTGGTTTGAACGGGTATATAGGTTAAAGATTAATAATGAAATCTTTGATTCGTTCTGCCGCCTCAATACATTCATCAAGCGGTGCGACCAGCGCGATACGCACGTAACCACGGCCGGGATTGATGCCGTTTGCCTCACGCGAGAGGTAACTGCCGGGCAGCAGGTTAATATGTTTCTGCTGGTATAGCTGTAGCGCAAATTCCGCGTCGTTATTATTCAGTGCAGGCGGTGTCTTTAACCACAGGTAAAAACTGGCGGCCGGGTGCGACACTTCGGTTACGTCAGCTAGTATACCGATGACGGCGGCAAATTTTTCACGGTAATAAGCGCGGTTTTTCACCACATGTTGCTCATCGCGCCACGCCTTGATGCTGGCATGTTGTGCATAGGGGGCCATGGCGCTACCATGATAGGTGCGGTAGAGCAGGAACTGTTTGATCAATTCTGCATCACCTGCAACAAAGCCGGAACGCATTCCGGGTAAATTAGAACGTTTGGAGAGGCTGTGAAATACCATGCAGCGTCTGTAGTCTGTGTTGCCAATTTCGGCGGCGGTCTCAAGTAGTCCAACCGGTGGGTTGGTCTCGTCGAAATAGATCTCTGAGTAACATTCATCAGAGGCGATCACAAAATCGAATTTTTCAGCCAGTTTTATCAGACGTGTTAGCGTCTCTTTACCAATGACCGCGCCAGTCGGATTGCTCGGTGAGCAGAGATAGAGCAGCTGACAGCGCTGCCACGCCTCATCTGGCACACTATTGAAGTCTGGCAACCAGTCACTCTCTGTTGTGGTATTGATAAACCACGGCTCAGCCCCGGCGAGATAGGCCGCCCCCTCGTAGATCTGGTAAAACGGGTTGGGGCACATCACTAGCGGGGCTGGCTGAGTACGGTCAACCACTGTCTGTGCAAATGCGAACAGCGCCTCGCGGGTGCCATTTACCGGTAAAACGTGGCGTTCGACATCAATGCTGTTGCCGGGCAGTGAAAAGCGCTTAATCAGCCAGTCGGCAATCGCCTCGCGCAGCGCAGGTACCCCTTTTGTGATGGGGTAGTTGGCCAGGCCATGCAGGTGAGTGAGCACTTCCTCGGTCACAAAGCCAGGTGGGCTATGTTTGGGTTCGCCAATCGCTAGGTTGATTGCGTGGTGGTACCCCTTGTCTGGCGTGATGCCCGCTTTAAGTTGTGCAAGCTTTTCAAAGGGGTAGGGCTGTAGTCTGGATAAATCAGGGTTCATACGTGTTTAGTCGGATATGATACGTCATGTTATGGTAGGCAAAATTCAAAATATCTGCCAAATAGCCATCTAGTATAAGTCATTCAGCCATATGCCGTCCAAACAGAGCCACATTATCTTACCCGTTTTAGCATTACTACTCGGCGCGACCCTGTGGGGCGTATTCTGGTATCCGCTGCGTTTACTGGAACAGAATGGCCTGGTGGGGTTGTGGGCCACACTGCTGATCTACGGCGCAGCGTTGATGGTCGGGTTGCCGGTGGTTTTGAAGCGGCGCTATCCGCTGGTGCGCCCGGGGATACTACTGGTGCTCGCCTTTGTGAGCGCGTGGTGCAATATCGCTTTTATTCTCGCGATCCTGGAGGGGAATGTAGTGCGGGTGACGCTGCTCTTTTTTCTCTCGCCGTTGTGGACAGTGATTCTCAGTAAACTACTGCTTGACGAGCCGTTGACCCGTTCTGCTCGCATCACGTTGCTATTGGCACTGGTGGGTGCGCTGGTTATGTTATGGGATAGTGAGATGGGGGTGCCGTGGCCGCAGGGAGAGGCGGACTGGCTGGCGCTTTCCTCTGGTTTTGCCTTTGCGCTAGCTAATGTGTTGATACGCAAGATGCACGACGTCGAAATCTGGGTGAAGACCGTTTCAACCTGGTGTGGCGCAGTGACGCTCGCCACGGTATGGATTTTAATTGCCGGTATCCCGCTGCCGGAAGTTGAAAGTGAAGTGGTGGTGGGTGCGTTGTCGCTGGGTGCGATCGGTATGGTGGTGATGACGCTGGTGGTGCTTTACGGCGTAACCCATATGCCCGCCCATCGCTCAGCGGTGATCCTGCTGTTTGAACTGGTGGTCGGCGCAGTCTCTGCGCAATTGCTTACCGATGAGCATGTGATGCTTAATGAGTGGTTTGGTGGTCTGTTGATTGTGTTGGCCGGGTGGTATGCCGCGCGGCATCAGGTGAAGGGTAGTGGTTGATATGTTTGAACTGGTAGTCGGTGCGGTTTCCACCCCATTTCTGCTCTAAAATACCTTAATGAATAGAACTACAAACGATTCAAAGAAACTGTTGGCACTCAATAAGCCTAAGGGCTACGTGGTCACACGGTCTGATGAACGGGGACGAAAAACAGTCTATGATCTTCTCCCCGACTGGGTTTTTCATGATGGATGGATGCCCGTCGGACGTCTTGACCTGGAATCTAAGGGGCTTCTACTGTTCACAACCAACGGCAAAGTCGGCGATGCTTTGACCAGACCTGGGGGCTGCATCAAGGTATACGAGATCTGGGTCAGGGGTCACGTAACAGACGAACATATTGCAATGGCCAGGACCGGAGTGGAAAGCACCGTGGGTCTACTGAAAGCGAGTAGCATCGAAAAAATAGGCATTGGTGGCGCGAAAACAAAACTTAGGGTAACAATTGACGAGGGAAAGAATCGCCATATTCGCCGCCTTTTTGGGGCGATGAAAGACCCAAAATTTGGCACGCCACTAAAGGTCCTGGAATTGAAACGAATGAGTATTGGCAGTTTTAAACTCGATCTCGAAGCCGGTAAGTGGCGTTATCTTTCATTGGACGAAGAGCGCGCGCTCATTAAAAATTTTGATTAACACGAAGGGCGATCTTTTTATAAAAACGAATGACCGATGGTTTTTGTCGCCACTCGAACAGCTGATTCTGTACCCGGTTTAGCAGTTTAGATAAAATGTCACATAGGACCTAGCATCTGTTATATTTAATTGACAATGTATATAGGAATATATAACGTATGCTGACACACACACAATCTAACAGAAGCAGCCATACCAATGGGGCAGAATCTGTCTCTGCATCGAATAATAGCCAGCAGACTAAATTTGAGGATAACCGTCCTGATAGGGTTGCTCAGTGCAAGCTGCAGGATAGTATTAATAATAGCGCACAAACCAGAGAAAATGCGCTGTCAGTAGCAAAATTGATGCCTCTACCGACACACTCTCCCATACAGTCGAAAAAAAGCAGCTTTAACAACCTCCAGGATAAATTCAAGAATAACCGCTCTGAAGCGGCAGTACAGCGCAAGCTACAGGTTAATATTAACAATAGCTCGCAAACTCGGCTGCCCGCTATAGGTGATGATGCGTCCGCAACCTCAGCGTCTGATGTACTGTCTGACGTCGCCGTAGCGACGTGTAATCATGCTGTACTTCCGGTGCAACGTGCAAGACGGTTTGGTGCCTCGAAGTCAGGGGGCGATAACGAAGACCTTGATGTGAAAAATGATTTTGCAGGTGCTGTAGATGCGACAGGCGCATACCTGGGCACGGGAACAGCTGGCCCTTCGATGGCAAACGCCTTAAATCCTAACGCGCTGCCAGAACCTAATATGGGGAATATCGGGGCAGGTGGCGGCACCCACGCTAATGTGTCGGCAACTGGAGGTGGCCTGGCAGTAGGGGCGAATCTCTATACCGGCGCTATGGCCATTAAAGGATTGGTGCAGAGTGAGACAAAAGCAAAAAGCGCTGCGTTGCAAGCCGCCAGAACTAATTATGAAGCGGGCAACCAGCAGCTTTACGCCGCTGTCAATGTGCTTGAAAAAGAGAAGCAGAAGGCGCTCACCGGCGACCTCGAAAATATCGAACAGCTCAGTACCAGTATTAATGGCGTCATCAATGGCGTCACTACGTTGCTAAACAGTCTCTCCGCCGTCGCCAACACGGCGACGGCTGTGATCAGTGTCATCACCTTTGGCATCGGTGCAGGGTTGGCTGCACTCCTTGGCACCATCAACGGTATCCGCGACTCGCTGAATGCCCACAAGCGGCGTAAAAATCAGGAGGCAACAGGGACATTTATCGAATTCACGCAAGCGTTGCTAGAGAGTTATGGCGCTAAAATTGAGAATAAGAATAATGAATTAAGGTCGGCGCAGAAACAGTATATCCTCTCCACAAAATATCTATTCAGACCTGATGACGAGCAGGATCCGGGCACAGCCGTTATTCATAGCACCATTCTTAGGGGCGCAACTGCATTTGAATCTGGTATTAACGCAGACATATTGGCGCTACAAAGCAAAATGCCACTGATGGTCAAAATGATTTCTGGACTGGAACTTTCAAAACGCAAGCAGGGTTATAAAGAGAAGGCTGGCACGGCCTCGTTAAATTTTCTTGGTGCTGCAGGTGGTGCGGCGCTGCTTGCCGCCACCATTGGTGGTGTCGCTGCCGCTGCCACGCCCATCGGCTGGACTCTGATCGGTCTGGCCACCATCGGGGTGCTGGTCTACTCCGTTGGAAAAAAAGTCAAACGTAAGATTAGAGGCAGTAATGTGCTGCGCATGCGTGAAGAGCGCGATATGATCAATGCTCAGGTCGCACAAAACCCTAATTTACCTGACCAGACATGGCATCGTAAAGATTTCAAAACGGCAGAGACAAAGGGCTGGTTTAACAAACTGTTCAGTCGCAGTAAAAGCGGCAGTATGACGATTCGTCAGCGCCTGATAGAACTCAACGCCTATCTCAAGAAATATGATGTTGAGGCTGCCGGTGACGATGTTTATAATGGCATTCTCGCCGCATTGGTGGGCGAAGAGGGCAGTGATGCCGTTGAAGTGAGTGATGGAACCGAAAAATCATTTAAGAGTGCCACAGGTGAACTGCTGACCACGTTGGGTATTGACCCCAATATGATCATTGCATCTATGCAGGGAGACGATGCAGCGCAAGCCAAAGCGAAAAAATTGCTGCTTGGTAAAATGAAGTTGTTGCCAAAATAATTTTGAGAGAGCATTGTGTTTAAAAAACGTAGCGCCGTTTCGGCAGAAAATTTGCAGCAACTTGCTAGCGCACTGCAAAAGGTGGGCATGGATGCACATTTTGCTGCCACAGCGGATAACCCGATTGAAGCGATCTTTGTCTCACTTGCTGCGGACGACACCTCTGAAAATCAGCAGGCGGTTGATCTGTTATTAAAAATTACCCTTGCCTCCAGTGCTCATCGCGCTCTGGCGGCAGAGGATGATTCAGGTGCGAACCCGGCAACTTCAGGTTTCGGTAGTTTTGATTATATTCAGTTTTATGTTGATCTGGAGCTCGAAGTAGAGCCCGCTCAATATGATGTGCTGAGTCGTCACATCGCAAATATTAACAATGAACTGCCCCTCATTGGATTCAGCCTCAACTACCACAGTGCCGAAAAGCTGAGCTATCGACATATGATGCTGATTGAAGGCGGGAAAATTAATCTGCTTTTGGCGGCACGCGCGGTGCAACTTATTGCTTTTTTAATTCGGGAATACCGTCCACTCATTGCGGAGCATACTCTGCATTAGCATTTGTTGTTACATCACTGATACACCCGCAACATCCAACTATTTTACAAACTGTCAGAGGCTTATTGATCACAAATAATAGTGTGGTCAGAACAGGGATTAAACCCCCGCTATTTTTATTAGCTATCTTCGTATAAAATCTGTCATCAAATTTGCTTATAAGGCCGTCAAGAGCACTAACGCTGAACTAGCGACACCTTACTTTCTCCCCTTAACATGATGCAAAACAAATGACTGATAAAACCATTGCAACGCACAACGGTAGTTTTCATGCAGATGACGTTTTCAGTGTCGCTGCATTTAAGATCATATTTCCTTCTTTTAAGCTCATCCGTACGCGAGATTTAGCGCTTATTGCCAGGGCAGATATTGTGATTGATGTCGGCGGTGAATATGACGTGGATGCAGATCGTTTTGATCATCATCAACGCGGTGGGGCCGGTGAGCGCGAAAATGGTATTCCCTATTCCTCATTTGGTTTAATTTGGCAGAAGTATGGACTGGAAATATGCCAGGGAGACCAGGACGTAGCAAGCGCTGTTGATGATGGCCTGGTATCAACGATTGATGCTATCGATTGTGGTCATGTCGAAGGTATTTATGAGGGTATTAGCCTTAGCCAGACGATTTCAATGTTTAACCCGACCTGGCAGGAAGGTAGTGACTTTGATGGCTGTTTTGATGAGGCGGTCGGTTTTGCACTGTGCGTCTTAACACGATTCATCGCATCGGCCAGCGGTGGTATTAGTGCGAAATCGATAGTGGCGGAAGCGATTAAAGATGCAGCAGACCCTCGGGTGATTGTGCTAGAGAAATATACCCCGTGGAAAAGAACAGTTCACGCCCTGTCTGAAGAGGCTCTGTATATCGTTTACCCATCGCCGACTGGCCAATGGCGGATTCAAGCCGTACCGGTTGAACCCGGTTCATTTGAAGACAGGAAATCCCTGCCTAAACCATGGGCTGGTCTATCTGATAAAGCGCTTCAAGATGCGACGGGTATTGATGACGCCATGTTTTGCCATAATGGTCTGTTCATAGCGGGTGCCGAGTCATTTGAAAGCACGATGAAGATGGCAGACATGGCACTTAAAGAACAATCGTGAAAGGGGTCTCAATAAAGGTGCGATCAAGAAAAACATGAGTACTAGAAGTTGTGAATATGGCGTAGCGGATAACGCCTGCCGGGTGACGGGAAAGTAGCCTGGTATTACTCAACTCGATAATGCAATCCAGTTCGAACCATATCCTTCCGCTTAGTGCCCGCTACATGCTGCTATCAGCGTTGGGTTTTGCATTGATGGCAGCCTGCGTTAAGGAGGTCAGCACCTACGGCATACCTGTGATGGAAATCATTGCGGCGAGGGCTGTGGTATCACTGATCATCAGTTATCTGGATGTTAAAAGGAAAGGGATCTCCCTTTGGGGAACAGATAAACCGCTGTTGATCGCGCGTGGGGTGGTGGGTGCGCTGGCGCTGATCTGTGTTTACTATGCGATCACTACCTTGCCGCTGGCCGAAGCGACATTGATTCAATATCTACATCCGGCTTTCACTGCCATTATTGCTTTGATATTTCTGAGGGAGCAGCTCCATCTCTCAACAATTATCTGTATTGTGTTATCGATTGCAGGGCTGGCGATAATAGTTCAACCGGGACAGTGGGTGGGTGAGTTGAGTGAACTCCCTCGGTTCAGTGTCATCATCGCAATTGTGGGTGCTTTGGGAAGTGCCGTTGCCTATGTACTCGTCAGAAAGCTCAGCCAGCGTGAAGACAGCTCAGTGATTATTTTCTATTTTCCGTTGGTCGCTTTACCTGTCGCATGTTTATTCCCAGGTGAGAGTTTTGTGATGCCAGACTTGCCTGCGTTGATATTACTGATATTAGTGGGTATCTTCACCCAGATCGGACAGGTGGGTTTGACCAACGCAATGCAGATTGAAGGGGCCGGTAAAGCGACCGCATACTCATATGTGCAGGTGATATTCGCGCTCATACTGGGGTGGGTGATCTTTGCTGAGATCCCATCATTTTGGACGTGGCTCGGTGGCAGCTTCATCATTGTTGGTGCATTAATAAATACCCTGGGGTACCGGCCAGGCAAAAAACCTGAGGGATGACCAGGTCAAAACATCGAGTCCTGCTAGAGTATCTCGCGAGTCACTAAAGCTCTGATCAATTCCTTTGCCGAGCGACGAGTGGCTGTACCTACGCAGCGTACATGAAACTAGTGGCTCGCTTTCATTTTGTGATTGAAGATTATCTTGATGAAATTAAGCCGCTATTTGATGCGTATAAAACTGATCTTGTTTGATCATTATGAGCTTATAAGGCACTTTGTTATTTGCGTAATCAAAGTGCCTTCTGTTCAGGCTGGTTAGTCTGTATCGTCTAATGAGGAGACCATGTCTGGTAATTCACTAGAGAGGATCTCCAGGTTTGGCTGCATGATGATTTCAATACGGCGATTGAGTTGTCGTCCTTCTTCATTATCGTTACTGGCTCTTGGCTGAAATTCGCCAAATCCGGCGGCAGAAATGTTTTCAGAGGATACACCTAACCCCGATAATAGATGAACAACTGACAGTGCACGAGAGGTTGATAGTTCCCAGTTGCTTGGAAAGCGAGCGCTTTTGATGGGATTGTTATCGGTATGCCCTTCAATTTGAAAGCGTCGATCTGAAAATTGGCTTAATACGGCCGCGATTTGAGTCAGTGCTTCGTTTCCTTTACTGTTTAAATTGGCACTACCACTACTAAAAAGGACATTGTTAGGCAAGTTAATGGCAATTCGCCCCTGCTCAATACTGACGGTTAACTGCCCGCCATCAATCATGGTTTTCAGGCGATTAACAAATTGTGCATAAATTTCATTGCGGCGTTTGGTTTCAGCTTCTATGTTTTGCAGTGTTGTCATTTGAGCACGAGAATCAGAAAGATCTTTTTGTAGTGAGGTTCTTTTTGCTTCAAGTCTGGCGATATCATCTTGCGTTGCAGATACTGTGTTTCTGGTCGTTTCTAATTCCAGTTCAGTTGCTTTAATCTGCTGTTGATTGAGATCGATCTCTTCCTGAGCGTTTACAATCTTTTTTCTTGCATTTGCTAGTTCTATTTCAGTCTGGACAATGGTTTGATGATTACGATTAATCTCATCCTGTGCGGAGTCTAGTGAGAGGCGCATTGAGTCAATTTCAGCCAGTGCCATGTCGTGTTTTCCGCTTGATACACAGCCTGATAAAAGGATTGGGATAAATGTGGTAAAGATAATGAGTTGGCGTTTCATGGTGGCTCCCTGTCGTGACAGCGTTGCTTCGATTTAAGTTAATGGAATAGAAGTTTTTCAGTAGCTTAACAGAGCAGGATAAGCACGAATGCTGGACTGGTTCACACTTTTGATCTGCGCTTATGTTTTTTGAATACGATACGTTAACAATATAAGCAGGAGAAATTAAATTATTTTGATTAAATGAGCATATAAATTGTAATTGTAATATTTGTTTGGCACTGCTTTAATCAGGTGAGCACTTTATCTCTATATTGAAGGGAATTTTATTAATGAAAGAAATGCGTAGGACTCAACGTGCTGTACCTGCAGAGCAGCCAGGTGGCAAGCTGGTGTTATCAGTAAAAGAGCAGGATTTTGATGTGAAATCAGTGCACGATATCTCACCATTTGGCATTGGTGTCTGTATTGAGCGTGATGTAGTAAAAGACGAGGGAGTTCGTTTAAGTTATCAAACTGAGGCTGGAGACTGTCAGGTTTATGGTGTCGTTGTCTGGAGTGCGCCAGTGAAATCGGGTGATGCAACACCAGCAATGCCGTTATTCCATATTGGTATCTGTCTCAGTCCAGAGAACGTGAAAAATAATCTTGATTTTTATCGTTTAATGGTAGATTAGAATTGTTGTTTTTTATTTATGCGAGAAGATAGAACAGAGCGAAATGTTAGCTCGTTAACCGTTTTCGCTGAATGTCGAGGCCATCCCAGAAAGTAGCCACACCATCTAGCATTTCATTACCATCGTGGATAAATTTATCTTCGTCGATTTTACGTTCAAAATAGAGCTCTTCGAGTTCTTCCTGGGTATGTGCGGCATGTTGTGTTTCGATTAATGCATGCCAGGTAAAAAAACCGAGTGGTAGTTTGATTTCACGGGTGTCATTGAATTTTTCGAAGCCTGCGACGAGCTGGTCCCAGAATCCAGCGGCAGCCCAGTTTTCGACGGCGTAACTGGCGGCCTGTGAAGTCAGGTAATCTTCATTGCCATAGATGCGGGTGAGTTCGTCGCAATAAAAGAGGGTGGATTCAGTGCCGTGGCGGCGTTTGCCGATGTCGGTAAATTCAAGTCCGAGTTTTTGTGCCATGCGGTAGAGCCATTCAAAGTGAGCGGCCTTGAAACGAAATTGCCCGCCTTCAACAGAGCCTTCGGTTGAGACGATATCTGGGTTTTCACCTGTATTGGAATTGTCAGCGATTGCCCCGGGCGTTTTTTTTGCGTTAAAGATAACG
Organism: Gammaproteobacteria bacterium; assembly: GCA_021648525.1. Lineage (GTDB taxonomy): Bacteria > Pseudomonadota > Gammaproteobacteria > SZUA-140 > SZUA-140 > SZUA-76. The sequence continues at coordinate 26,661 of JAKISP010000008.1, read as the reverse complement.
CCGATCTCATTGGCGAGAATTTCTTTGGAAGCGTGCATCCCTTCCAGGGTGTCGGCATTGATGGTTTTGTGGAGTTGTGCGATTAGAAATAGATTGGAGAAGACTGAAAATTGCACCACGAATTCACGTACCTGGGCCTTGTTTTGATTGCCTTGTTCAAACCAGCGGCAATAGTCATTGCAGGTAATCACCGGGTGCTTTAATAATTTTTCATTGATGCGCTGTTGAAAACTGAGGAATTTTTTTGCCTTGTCGATGGTGTAGCCCGTTTTTTTTTCCATTAGCGCTTTGAGTGATGGTTCGGTTAGCCCTTCTATTTGATTGTCAGTTGCAAATTTTTCGAGCTTGTTACTATCAGTCATGGCGAATTTCTCTATTCATGGTCAGGCTGTTGTTCGGGTGATGCCTGCTGGAAAGCAGTAAGTGTCATGCAGTGTTCTTCTATTTTAAGCAGCGTAGGGTAGTGGTGAATATCGCAGTTAAAGCGCCTTGCATTATAGAGTTGTGGTATTAAACAAAGATCTGCGATGGTGGGCGTCTTGTCGAAGCAACAGCGGCTTTTGTGTGCGCCGGTGCGAGTTAGCTGCTGTTCGATTGCCATTAATCCTTCTGATATCCAGTGTTGATACCATTGGTGACGTGATGATTCATCCTGCGTCATCTCGGTACGTAGATAGTTAAGTACACGTAAATTATTGAGTGGATGAATGTCGCAGCAGATCTGTTGTGCGAATGATCTTATCTGTGCACGAGCAGCAGGGGACTCTGGTAGAAGAGGAATGGCGGGATTACATTCTTCTAAATACTCAATAATGGCGAGTGACTGGATCACAGTGGTGGCGCCATCAATCAGAGTGGGGATTAATCCCTGTGGGTTAATCGTGCGGTAATTTTTAGCATGTTGTTCACCACCATTTTTTACTAAATGGATGAAGCGAGGGGTATAAGAAAGTTGCTTTAAGTTAAGTGCGATACGCACGCGATACGCCGCAGTGCTACGAAAGTAGGTGTAGAGAATACGCTCACTCACGCCTTGACCATCTGTTCAATGCTGCCAAAGATAGAGTTGTTGTTATGGTCAAACATATCGATCTTGATGGTGTCACCATGTTTCATAAAGAGGGTTGTTGCTTCACCATTCGCTATGATTTCTAGTACGCGGCGTTCAGCAAGACAAGAGCAACCTCGCGTGAGGTCATTATTTGAGACCGTACCAGAGCCGATGATGGTGCCGCTGCCGAGTGGGCGTGTTGTGGCGGCATGTTGAATCAATTGCGCGAAGCTGAACTGCATATCTTTACCGGCATCGGGGTTGCCAAATTGTTTGCCGTTAAGGTGAGTAACCAGTGGCAGGTGCAGTTTACTATCGCGCCAGTGGTCACCCAGTTCATCGGGTGTTACTGCAACGGGTGAGAAGGCGGTTGGCGGTTTAGCGTGGATAAAGCCAAAGCCTTTGGCAAGTTCTGATGGAATCAGATTGCGTAGTGACACGTCGTTCACCAGCATTAATAGTCTAATATGATTGTCTGCATCACTGGCCGATGTGCCGAGTGGTACGTCATCCGTTACGATTGCCACTTCAGATTCAAAATCGATTCCCCACGCCTCATCAGCGGCATGGACTGGATCACGAGGGCCGATAAAGGTGTCGCTACCTCCCTGGTACATCAACGGATCTTCAAGGAAACTCGGTGGCATCTCAGCGCCGCGTGCCTTGCGTACACGTTTGACATGGCTCAGGTAGGCGCTGCCATCAAGCCATTGATAGGCGCGTGGCAACGGTGCAGAGAGATTGTAGAAGTCGAGTGGGCACCCTTCGATGATGCCCTCAATGAGCTCAGAGTAGATTTCCTGTAGTTGTGGCAGACAGACTGGCCAGTGTTCAAGCGCCTGCTGCAGGGTCGCTGCAATTTGTGGTACTGCGATGTAACGAGTGAGTTCACGGTTGGTGACGATCAGGGTGCCGTCACGTCCGCCCGTATTGAGTGATGCCAGTTTCATCGTCTGTTACCTCTCTCTTTGCTACTCTTTCCATGAATCGACATAGGCTAGCCATTCTACCTCCTCAGCCTGTGGGGCGACTGAAAGTGCATCGCGTGTGTCGATCATCACGGCAACCTCATCGGTTGATTTACGTTTCGTTTTGACCCCGGCCGCGAGTGCTTTTGGGTGCGGTCCATGTGGAAAACCACTGGGGTGAAAACTCATCATACCCGGATGGATGTTGTCACGCGAAAAGAATTCACCCATGTGATAGAAGAGTACTTCGTCGTAGTCATCATTGCTGTGAAAAAACGGCACCTTGAGTGCGCCGGGATCGCTCTCCATCGGACGCGGGCAGAAGGTGCAGACCAGAAAGCGTGAGCTGACAAAGGTGGCATGTGCCGACGGTGGCAGGTGATAGCGGTGGCTCATCAGTGGGCGGATGTCACGCCAGTTAACTCGCAGTGGCATTAAGGTGCCATGCCAGCCAATCGCATCGAGTGGATTAAAGGGGTAGGTGATCGCTGAAAATTGATTACGTCGTTTAACGGCGACGCGCCATGCTGTTTCGTCCTGTTGTGCGCGAAAGAGGTCGTTAATTTCAGGGGTGTCGAGTACCGCTGGGTCAAAGATGGCGTGATGTCCGACGATTCCCTTTTCTGGCAGGGTAAAGCTGTCATTGGTTGCCTCGATCATCAACATGCTGAGTTCGGCCCTGGTTTCGATGCGCCACATGGTGCCTCGTGGTAGCATCACATAGTCTCCTTCACGAATCGAGAGGTGACCGTAGTCACAAAAAAGTTCTGCTTCACCCTGGTGGATAAAGAGCAGTTCGTCGCCGTCGGCGTTACGTACCAGCTGATCCATGTTCTGATTGGTGCGCCAGAAGCGAATCCTGGTGTGATCGTTGCCGAGCAATTGCGTTGCATCCCATGGTGTGGCTGAAAGCTGATCAAGTTTTGTGCAGTCAAAGGCACGTGGTTTCAACGCGCCCTTAAATTCACTCCAGCCAGTGGGTGCATGTTTGTGATACATCTGCGTGGCAGGGCCAAAAAAGCCCTCTTTGCCGAGTTCACGTTCGAAGCTGTTGGCTGGCAGGTCAGTATGTGCCTGGCGCGAGGTTTCGCCTTCGCTACGTGGTAATGTGATCCAGGTGGGCATTTAAATCACCCCTCGTTTGATCTGATCCCGCTCAATCGATTCAAACAGGGCGCGAAAGTTGCCTTCGCCAAACCCATCGTTGCCTTTGCGCTGGATGATCTCAAAAAAGATTGGGCCGATCACGGTTTGGGTGAAGATCTGCAGCAACATCCCTTTTTTATTTTCAAGGTCACCATCGATCAGGATACGGCGCTTTTTTAGTTCTTCAAGCGGTTCGCCGTGGCCTGGTAGTCGTTCATCGACCATTGCATAATAGGTGTCGGGTGCATCAAGGAGTTCGATGCCGTTAGCCTTGAGCAGGTCGACGCTTTGGTAGATGTTGTCACTGGTGAGCGCGATGTGCTGAATCCCTTCGCCATGATAGGCGTTGAGGTACTCCTGAATCTGTGATTTGTCATCGGACGGTTCATTGATGGGGATGCGGATTTTGCCGCATGGGCTGGTCATGGCACGTGACTTGAGTCCTGTCTTTTGACCGCTGATATCAAAATAACGGATTTCGCGGAAACCGAACAGTTTTTCGTAAAAATGAGCCCATTCATCCATCCGACCGTTGTGAACATTATGCGTTAGGTGGTCGACCTCCAGTAGCCCTGCCCCACTGGGGTTGGAATCGACCCCTTCGATTGGCACAAAATCAACGTCGTAGATCGATCGGCCTTCATAACGGTCTATCAGATAGAGCACGCTGCGACCGACACCACGAATCGCAGGGATATTAAGCTCCATTGGGCCGACTTTACCTTTGAATGGTTCGGCACCGAGTTCAATCGCGCGACTGTAGGCAAAGGCGGCATCTTCAACGCGGATCGCAAAGGCGCAACAGGACGGCCCATGTACCGTTGCAAAGCTTTGTGCAAAGCTGTCCGGTTCGTGATTGATAATGAAGTTGATGCTGCCCTGGCGATAGAGCACCACATCTTTGGAGCGGTGTTGTGCCACCGGGGTGAAACCCAACTGGGTGAAGAGTGCTTCAAGCGCACGGGTGTCAGGGGCGGTATATTCGATGAACTCAAAGCCATCGGTTCCCATTGGATTATCTGCATTTTGCATCATGCCACCTCGCTAACGTTAAGTTTATGCGCTTTGTATGGACGATACTAGTATATATCGACCAGTTGGTGTGCTTCTGCCAGTTAAAGCATTAACAATACCAGTGGATGAATACGTTTAATAACTAATTGTTAAATCAGGGGTTTATTTTGGTGCTATGGAATGGTGTTACGCGGCGTGTTGAATATTTTGCGTAATTGAATGGGGGGGGCAGTATCTGGAGCGGTGAGGCAGGAGGTAAAATGGGCGTCGGAGTGACGCCCATTTGAGTGCTTTTTGTCGCTATTATTCGCTCGCTGTTTCTGTCTCTTCTTCAGATTTAACAGGTTTATTCTTCGCTAGTACAAACTCACTGATCGCGGTGAGTTCAGCACCCTGAATATTAGGAAATGCAGGCATCACCATTTCGCCTTTGCTGATGATCGTTGCGATGGTTTCAACATTGGCCCTCTCTGGCGAAAGGTCATAAATATAGCCATTTTCAGGTGTGTGGCAGTCAATACAGGCATTACTAAAAATCTCTTCACCGGAATTACCGGCAACCGGGGTGAAGTCGTTGGAGACAGAGCAGCCTGTTATGGCTGCAATGATGGTGGCTGCGCTCAGCATGGTCAGGGGTTTCATCTTATCCTCACTTTGTATGGTTGGGGGTACTTCGAAATTGAAGGGAATGCTAACAAAATAGTGGGAGGGTTGGAACTACTGAGGGTGTTCTTTTTTGATCTGGACTGTTGTGATGACTGGTTCTGCCTGATTTTCCATCTATCTTACCTATAATTTTGAAGTAGCTATGGATTCGGCTGATTATGAATAGAGGTACCCTATAGATTTTCGTCGGACTCACGCTATCAATTAGAGTGGAATATTATTATATCTGAATAAAATAAAAGGCACTTATTTTGCATGGTTAATGGTGTTGGAAGATAATCCTGCGTTGCAGAATTTGATGCGATTGTTGGCTGCTTTTTTGTGCTGCTTTCTAGTCAGCACCTTATTGATCAGTGCTCTAGCCTCATGTTCATTATGACGATTATAGGTGTAAGCCTTATTGTCATCGTGTCACTACTGGTGTGTCTGTACCGTCTTTCGAAAAATATGCAGATGTTAAATCAGCTGCAAAAAATGTCGCAGGAAAAACTGGACCTTATCTCAAACTATCGACGCATCTCTAAAACAGCACCATGGGTCTGGCATGTTGAGCAAGACAGGGTCGAGTGGAGTGACGAGATATTTGAGATGCTGGGTTATGAGCCTGGCTCGTTTGAGATGGACCGTGAATTTTACATGAGCTGCATCTATCCTGATGATCGTCTCAGGGTAGAAAAAGCACTTAAGAGAGTGCTTAAGCGACATTCAGTTGGCTCGATGGAGCATCGAATCTTTACTCGCAAAGGCGAAACACTGTGGGTTGAGCAGCGAGCTGAGGTGTTTCGTGATGCAGCTGGTCAGCCAGAATTTGTGATGGGTGTTTGCCAGGATGTGACCACAAGAAAAATATCAGAACTAGATTTGATGGAGAAAAAACGCATCCTGCAATTGATTCTTGATAATGCGCCAATGGGGATCTGGTTACAGGATAGTTGTGGTCGATTGCTGTTTGTTAATAAGGCAACCTGTGATGCGCTTGATATGTCGGAAGAGGAGTTTCTTTCAGTTGATCACTATGCTGAAATTTACCCAGATGAAGAGAACTCTGTGCTCGGTTTTCTTGCTTCAGATGAGACCGCACTAGGACAGGAAGGGGCGCACCATTCGTACGAGACACTGACGTTTTCTGATGGTCGTTTACACGATTTTGAAATAAGAAAAATAAGATTGACAAATAGTGATGGCGTTGTGAGCGGTTTGATTGGACTGAGCACCGATATCACGCAACGCAAAATAGCAGAAGAAAATTTAAAATTTCTGGCACACCACGACGGTCTGACCGGGCTTTATAATCGTAACTATTTTGTTGATCAATTGCGAAAGACATTTATGCTCGCTCAACGTCAAAACAACTACGGTGCGTTATTCTTTTTTGATTGTGATCACTTCAAGGCAATTAATGATTCGCTTGGGCATCAAATAGGTGATGAAATTTTAAAAGAGATAGGGGCCCGCCTTAGTCGAAGTATCCGCGAGGAAGATGAGGTGGCTCGCCTCGGTGGTGATGAGTTTGTTGTGATGGCGGTTAATATTGGTAACGATCAGCGGGTGGCGGCTGAGCGGGCGCAAAGTCTGGCGGAAAAACTTAAGGATGTGTTGTTAGAGCCTTACGAGGTTACCGGACAGCTACATTATTTAACGCCGAGTGTTGGTGTGAGTCTGTTTCCTCAGGAAGAGCAGACGGCGGATGATGTGCTGAAACACGCTGATACTGCGATGTACCGTGCAAAGGATGCTGGACGTAATGCGATTCGTTTTTTTATGCCGAGTATGCAGCAAGAAGTAGAGCAGCGCTTACGTACTCAGACAGAATTGAGGCATGCAATTGAAAACAATGAATTAGAGCTACATTATCAGCCGCAAATTAATGCAATAAGCGGAGTAACGGGTGTTGAGGCACTTATTCGCTGGAATCATCCGGTTAAAGGGATGGTCTTTCCGGGTGACTTTATTGAGATTGCAGAAGAGAGTGCGCTGATTATTCCGATGGGAGAGTGGGTGCTACAGCATGGTTTGGCGCAGTTTAAACAATGGCAGGCGGAAGGGTTGGCGCTCGGTACGCTGGCGATTAATGTGAGCCCTAAGCAGTTTCATCAAGATAGCTTTGTTGAATATGTTAAAGGGCTATTAAATGAGATGGAAATGAGTGGTGATGTACTTGAACTGGAATTGACAGAGAACATTTTGTTAGATCAAACGGCTGAAACAGTGAGTAAGATTGAGACGTTAAAAGCGGTTGGTGTGCTTTTTTCAATTGATGATTTTGGTACCGGTTATTCTTCAATGGCCTATTTGAAAAAGTTACCGCTTGATCGGCTTAAAATCGATAAATCTTTTGTTAGCGATATCACAACGAATATTAATGATGCCCATATTGTGAAAACGATTATTGGTATGTCCCATAACCTGGGGCTTGAATTGATTGCTGAAGGGGTCGAAACAAAAGAAGAGATGGAGTTTTTACTTGAAAATGGTTGTGACAATTTTCAGGGATATTATTTTGCAAGACCGATGCCCGCGAATAAAGTGATTGAGTTTTGTGGTGCGTATCGCCCAGTATTGGCTGAGGCATCGCAATATAGATGATCAGTTGAGTACGTTTATAACATCGTTAATAGGGCAAAAGAGCAATCGTGCAAAGGACTGATTTAAAGCCAGCGTTCGCCGGGATAATGGCCATGTTTGATTCTTGCAATGCTTTCACGCATGATTTCTCGCCCCCATTTAAACTCTTTATAGAGACAGGCAAAGCGCCACATATCTCGCAATACTTTGAGACGATCCTTTAGCGGGAGTGCCATTAAGGCAGCTGGAAAGTCTGCTTCATGCGGTCTGGCAAAGGCGATCTTAAGTGGATTCCACTGATCAGTGGTGCGCCGTACTTCAGTTGAAATCATTGCGCGATAGAGTGGTTGTAGTTCTCGGTTATGAATCGCTGATTCGATGATCGCCTCACCCGCAATGGCACCGGAATGTAGTGCGCAGCTCATTCCTTCGCCAATCATGTTGAGAAAGCCGGCTGCCTGTCCGGTGATCAATACGTTGCCCTTGCCAAAGACGTAGCGATTGATCAGCGATGGACCAAAATTTTCAGCACACCCCTCGTGATCTTCATCAGCAGGTTTAAGGCGGACTCCGTGTTTGTCCCGCAGGTAGTTGGCGACATATTGGTGGCGTTGATGAAAATTATCACCACGTTTAAAGCCAACGCCGACAATCTGCCTGCCATCGCGTGCGTGGCTCCAGGTATAGTGTCCTAGCGCCGGGTGGAACCAGAAATGAAAATACGCTTCATCCAGTGGGCAGTCGATAATCTCATGAAATTTCTGTCCCACAAAAAACCACGGGATTTGCTGTGGGTAGTCGGGGTAGAGTGCGCGTAGAACGGGTGAGACTGGGCCATCAGCCCCAATCACATAACGGCATTTGAACTGAACCTCCGTCCCCCCTTTTTTACGCGTCGTAACGAGCTGGTTGTCACCTTGCGGTTGCATGCGGATAAAAGAGGTCTGATCCTGCACTTCCGCCCCGCACGACTTGATTGCCCAGTGATCGGCATATTTACGATGCAGATGTGGTGTGGTGCCACCAAAAAAGTCCATCGACATTGAAACCATTGAGGGGAAATGAAAGGTAACACCGCGGCAGGCGGTCGGGGCATGCAGCGCTTGCTGCGGAATCGGACCGAAATTCTCTAATATAAAACGGTGGCCGCGTGGTGAGAGTATCCCGCTGCATATCTTGTGGCGCGGCAGTTCTCGCTTTTCGATGATCAGTGTTTCGAATCCTGCATCATAAAGCCGTTTGGCAGCGGCGGCAGCGGCAAGACTAGCGCCAACGATGATGACATCAACGGTGCGTGTATTGTTGGACATCGTTTTAAGCTTCCATTAAATCGGCAATATGAAGAATGGGCAGGTCACTGATTTGTGACATCACCACTTCATCTTCGGCGCATTCAACAATAATACGCTGTATATTGCGGCCGCTGAGTATCCAGCGCAGCTGTTCTTTGCTGTTGAGCATTGGCTTAATTGCATTAAGGCCACCTGCTGCGGTAGGAATTGCATTGCGTTGTAAATCAAGATTCATCTGACAGCCTTGTTGATGGCGCAGTTGGTCATAGTGTGTGACTTTCTGTTGATGATCATGATGAAAGGAACGTGCTTCGATCAGGTAGAGATCATTTTTATTTAATTTCTTTGTTAGTTTACTTAACTGGCTCAGGCGATGGCCAGGTGCCAGGAGTTCGCTTGCTGGCAACCATTGACGTAGCGATTTAAGCAGATGGCCATTACTAACGTAGAGTCGTTTGGCTCCCTGTAGCGGTTCAAGAAAACGATGCAGGCGATGCTCGGGGATTTCGACACCCACTTCAAGTGCTAGCGCAATATCATCACCATCATCAAGCGACAGCGAGGCATCTGTCTCGTTTGAGAGTAATGACTGAATCTTTATCAGTCTCACTGGGTTTGAACGTAGTGCTTTTCCGGGCAGAATGATGGTGTTTTTCTTTTCTATTTCCACCCTGGATGATGGTTGTGCGAGTAACGAGGTAACTTTTTTGTTGAGTTGAGCCTCAATGCCGCGAGAAAAGCTCTCTTTTCTGAGCGTTTTAATGGTTGCTGTAATATCGATATTCTCTGGGCAGAGGATGTCGCACGCACCGCACAGCAGGCAGCTAAAGAGCGCGGACGAAATGTCATCATACGAGGCATTGTGTTGCAGCGCCTTGAAGATACCTTGTGGGCTGTACTGCACATCACGATGTTGTTGCCACATCGGGCAAGAGAGCAGGCACAGGCTACAGCCATGGCAGTTGGCATGTGACATTAGAAAATGACGTTACGGTTAAGGATCATGGCTGGGTCTGCCTGGCGTTTCATTGCGAGATGTTTGTCGACTACCTCGTCGCCAAGTGCGCGACGGATATAGCCTTTCATCATGCCGCCAAAACGGTAATAACTGGTGCCAAGGTCGACGCCTATGTCATAGATCTCATTTTTAAAAGATTGTAGTTGATCGCGGCTATAGCTGTTATCACCGATCATCGGTTCAAATTCACAGCCGTAGGCCCATTCTTCGGCATCGGGTGGAATGCAGGACAGTTCGTAATGTGGCTTGTGTTCTGCGCGAAGTTTTATGCCGACACAGTAGAGTGTGTAATGCGGGAAATATTTTTTGCAAACGGCATTGCCGCGCTCAACCGACTCGACAAACTTGTCGACGCTGCTGGAGATGTCGGGAATTACCATCTGGCGTCCACCCCAGTGCTTCCACACCGCACGTGAAAAGACTACGGTGCGGTCGATCATCTGTCCGCCTTGCATATGATGTGCAGGTTGCAGGTCTGGGAAGAGTTCTCGCTTGCGTTGATAGAGATACAGAGCCTCCTTGAGGCGCCATGGTCGTAGTGCATAATGGATGGCTGTGCGTATTGCAAAGGGCAGTTCCCCGTAGCCACGCAGGGTTTTACGGTGATGTTTGAGGAATTCAGCTTCGTGTTCATCACTGTCGAAGGCGACCAGTAGTGTGATTGCCTTATCCATCATGGTCAGGATGCCGCTGTAATCGCAGGCTTGTGTCCTGTCGATGCGGATTAAATCCTCTACCGCATCGCGTAGCGAAGCGTAGTAATAGTAATGCATCCGCAAAGGGGTGTATGGGCGTATACGTAACGTTGCTTCGGTGATGATGCCAAACTGACCGTAGCCAAGGATCACGCGTTGAAATAGTGCTGTATTTTCTTCATCTGAACATTCAACGATCTCACCTGTGGGGGTAACCACCTGCAGTGCAATCGCCTGGTCTGCACTACAGCCTGATTTTGATGAGTTGACATCAATCCCACCGACGCCAAGTGTGCCGCCCACTGAAGAGGTGAGATTGAGTGGTGCAGAGAGATAGTCTAACCCTTCTCGGCGCAGTGCTTCGGCAAGCAGGTGCCAGAAGATGCCGCCTTCGGTACGCACCGTCAGCGCCTTTTTGTCGATGTGTTGTACGCGGCTCATGCCGGTCATGTCGAGAAGTATGCCACCATAGGCAACCGATTCACCTTCGGTGGTGAGGCCGCCACCGCGCGTGGTGACGGGAACCTGGTACTGTTGTGCGAGTTGCATCAGGGTTGAAATCTGGCTGGCACTACGTGCGACCACCACGCCGTGCGGTTTGCCGTAGGCGAGCCCGCCTGCATCGGTGACATAGGTACCAATGCTATGCTGGGCGAGGCGTACATCAACCCCGGCCTGCTCAAGGGCGTCAACAAATGTCTGCCATTGTTCGCCTTGCCAGCGTTCCGGGTTGGTCTGTTGGCGTGGAATGCCGTGCAGTGCATCGGGTGCGACCGGACAAGGCGGTATTTCACCGAGGATGCGATTGTCGGTTGTGATATTTTGATTGTTCACGTGTCGAGTTCTGTCTGTTTGCCCTGATTAAGCCGAGGTGTACTCGACAAAGGCGTCAATTCTAGACCAAAACGGATGGAGCAGCATAGTCGCCTTTACTTTAAAGAGCATGCTATTGATTGATGGTGGGTTAAACCCCTTTCTTTTGAATGGCTAATCTGCTTGCTGTTTTTTTGCACGCGCCTCTTCGATGATCTCCTGTAACTGGCTCTCATTGAGATCCAGTAAAATACCCAGTCGCTCTTGCGAGTCGATGATGACTTCGCTAAAACATTCGTCTTCACCGATAACGATCGGCCACAGATGGTGAGCGAGATCGAGAATGCAGAAATAGTGACCAGTGCGTTGTTCCAGGCTGGTGCTGGGTTTATGGATGTGAAAATTAGCGAGTGTATCAACATAAGGCTCAGGTAGTCTGAAACGCTCAGAAATAGCGGCCATGATGATGTCATGGGTGAGCTCAAACTGCTTTTCTTCTAGTGCAGTGATCGAAACATTGTCATTAATTGAGCGAGTAAAGAGTGTCTGGTACTCCTCTGGAAAGCTCTGATTGAGGATTAACATCCCCATGTCATGGATTAAACCGAGGAACTCCAGGTCGTCCGCCAGCTCTGGGTGGGTTTTTTGAGCAATTAATTTGCTGAGCAAGGCGATATCAAGACTGTGATTGAGGATGGCACGTGATACGGCTGTTTCAGGTTCTGCCATGGCGCGCATGGTGGCCATGGCAACTGCGCTGCGGATGCTTTTTAGCCCCAGAATACGGATGGCGGTGGGCACGTTTGATACCTGATTGGTACGTCGGTAGAGCGGCGAGTTAGCGTACTTAATTAAAGTGCTTGCCAGGGTGGGATCGCTTAGAATTGTTTTTTCCAGCCGCTTGATGTCGGGCTCTGGACTGGCGATGATATCGAGGACTTTAAGCCCCTCCGGTGAAATAGAGGGTAGTGCGAGTTGAGATAGATCGATTGACATCTTCTTTAAACTTCCTGTTTGTACTTCGAGCTGTTTATTGATTCTATATGGTGTCTCAAGCAACATAGAGCGGCTACTTAATCCTGTAACCATCATATTCTCATGGTGTTACATGAGGCAAATTTATTTAAATATCGATATTGGTGGGTGATATTTAGGCCATGGGTAGGTTATTGTTAGCAGCAAGCCTTCATTAAGAGTGGCATACTGGGGTATGTTTACGTTGCTTTTTAGTCGTAATACTACGCGGGCAAATGATGCCCGTTTGTTTTTATTTTTATCAATATATTAAATTAGGTAGAATTCTGGAATGGTGATGGAGAAAGGGGAGAAGTCGTATACGCATGGCAAAGAGAGCCCGACAGGGGTTCTGATTACCAATTTAGGCACGCCCGATGCACCGACAAGCGAAGCGTTACGCAAGTATCTTGGTGAATTTCTATGGGATTCTCGTGTGGTCGAAATTCCCCGCTTGGCATGGTGGTTCATTTTGCGTGGCCTAGTGTTGCCATTTCGCCCCAGGCGTTCCGCGAGGAATTATCTGCGTATCTGGGATAATGAAGGATCGCCGTTGTTGTTGACCGCGCAAAAGCAGGCAGCGGCGCTACAGGCCTATCTTAATGATCAATACCCTGGCCCGGTGGTTTCCGCGCTTGGCATGCGCTATGGCAATCCTTCGATTGAGTCTGCGCTGGAGAAATTACGTGAGGCCAATGTGCAGCGGGTGCTGGTGTTCCCACTGTATCCGCAATATTCGGCTGCTACCACAGCCTCTACCTTTGATGCGGTTGCTGATGTGTTTAAAAAATGGCGCAAGATCCCTGAGATGCGTATGATCAATCATTATCATGATGACCCTGCCTATATCGGTGCGTTGGCGAATTCAATTCGTGAACACTGGAAGCGTCATGGTCGAGAAGGACGTTTGTTGATGTCATTTCACGGCATGCCTAAGCGGACCTTGCTAGCAGGGGATCCTTATTATTGTCAATGCCAGAAGACGGCGCGTCTGATCGCTGAACGGCTTGAAATGGCGGATGATGAGTGGTTTGTGAGCTTTCAATCGCGTTTTGGTCGCGAAGAGTGGCTGCAACCTTACACGGATAAGACGTTAAAGGCGTGGGCTAAAGAGGGAGTGAAGCGTGTTGATGTGATCTCGCCTGGTTTTTCTGCCGATTGTGTTGAGACGCTGGAAGAGCTGGATCTTGAAAACCGCGAGGTGTTTATTGGTTCAGGGGGCGATGAGTTTTTCTATATACCGGCGCTGAATGAGCGTGATGACCATATTCGAGCGCTGGGTGAGCTGGTGTTGCGCCATACACAGGGATGGCCGGGGAACGGTGATGACTGGGATGGTGAACGTGACGTGCAGCGGCGTGAAAAGGGGCGGCAGCTAGCGCTTAAGTCAGGTGCCAAAAGCTAGCGTTGAGAGGCTACTGAGCATGGTCGTCGCGTTTTAATAGTAGGTAGACGGCACCTGTGCCGCCATCCTGGGGCTGTGCTGAGCAGAAGGCGAGCACGTCATCTATCTGCCTTAGCCAGTTGTTGAGTCGATTTTTCAGGATTGGTTGCCTGCTGGATGAGCCGTAGCCCTTACCATGTACGATGCGCACGTAACGCGCGTTGTGTTTTCTGGACTCGTGGATGAATTCAACTAGCGCCTGGCGGGCTTCTGTGACGACCATGCCGTGCAGGTCAAGTGCCGCGCTGCAGCTGAATTGACCGCGTCGAAGTTTTTTTACTGCTCTGTGTTGTAATCCCGGGCGGCTGAAAAATAGCTCGTCGGCGATGCCTACTTCTTCCACCTGGTATTCATCGGAGAGCGCGCATGCTGGCGTTAGCCCTTCATTTTTCTGGTATTGCCTTTGTTTCAGCGGTGGTTTCGTGTGGGGTGCTGAGTGTTGTACGGTATTTTGTGACTTCAACGGGCGGGCATCCGCAACACTTTGGCGAAATAAATCGAGGTCATTTTCCTCATTGGCTTCTTTTTTCTTATCGTTCATGGTTACGGGCTGTATCTGGGCTGTGGATTTACAGTCTATTATATTGATAAGCTAAGAATATTTCGAGATACTATTGACCAACGGGGGATGCATGAGTACTATAGCGCCTCAGCCAATTACTGATCCCCGATAGCTCAGTTGGTAGAGCAGTTGACTGTTAATCAATTGGTCGGTGGTTCGAGTCCGCCTCGGGGAGCCATTTCTAGCTTAGTCCTTAATAATCATTGTTTTATACCTACTTAATTGGTGTAATAATTAAAGAGACGATGATTGCTGCTTTATCCAGATTTAAATCTCCTGCTATTTTCTGTTTTACAATTTATAATGAAAGTTTATGTTCTGGCCTTCGCGTGCTGTTGCTTGTTCGTCATTTAATCGGTTGAATATCTTATGGCATAAACAGAGGTAATAATCATAAGCGCGGGCTTGTCTCTGTTCCGCTCTAAACTGGGGTTGAGGTCGTGTCACTATATTATTTTTCAGGGATAACATTTTTATCTCTCCTGTTATTGGTCGCTTGTGGAGGTTCATCAGGTGACGGTAGCTCTGATATTAAAATTGGAGGCGTTAAGGCTTCCTCGTACCTTTTTTACCAGGGTAGTCTGAAGGCGGTTGACTCTGAAAGTCCGCTATCACCGATTGTGGTGGAAGCGGGTGAAGACATCATCAATGGCTCAATTCGAGTCGTTGAAATGGCGGATTATAACGCGGTTACCCAAACCAGCCGTAACGAACATTCACATGCGTTGATCTATGCCAAGCGTGATGGGCGACTTTACAAGGTTAATGCCCTTAAGGATCGCTCCCTCACTCCGGTGCAAATTTCCAGTGAAGATGTTGCGAATCAGATCTGTATCCCGCTTAGTCAGCGGTATGCCATTACTGATTTTAACAATCCAGATAATAGCCAGTACCTTTATGCATTGCCGGGCGTTGATGCCACCTGTGATACCGCCGATGATCTGTTGAAGATGGTGCGTCTGGGAATGAGTTCGAATGATGATCCGATGACAGCAAAAAAAGCACTGCGCCCGTTAATGGATTTAAACAGTGGTGCAATCAACGGTTGGTTGGTGAATGATGCGGGTGCGCTCAAAACTTGCGACGCTAATTTCAGGAATTGTGGTAGTACCATTGCGGATGTCGCCACTGATGCAAAATTCTGGTTGGATAGTCGGCGTCATGAATGGTTGCTACTAGGAATGGATGATCAGTTTTTTATCTACGATACTTTAACGCAAACACTGTCACCTCCGCGTTTTACAGTGGCAGCGGGTTCCGCGTTGAGTGGTTTGCCCATGGCGGATGAAAACATGGTCTATTTTGCTTATAACAATACTATCTATCAATTCCCTGCGGATGGCAGTGCCGATGCAAGCGTGTTGTTAGCTGAAACGGTTGCTATTACACTTATTGATGTTGCCACAAATAAATTGCTTTATAGGCAGGGTGATTCAATAAAAGCGATTGAAAAAACGGGCGGGACAGCGATGACATTGGTGGCAGGTGACAATAACCTGTTTGTTCACACTGAAGATGACCTTGTCTATTATAGTTATTTTTTGTTACTTTGGCAGCCAGACCCTGGTTCAGGGAATGGGTCAGTCCTGATTAACCAATTTAACAAAGCAGGCATTGTGACAGTGGGTGGCGATGTCCTGTTTGAACGTGATAATGCACAGTGGGTCTTTCAGCCCGGTGGATTAAGGCCAGTCTGGCTGGCTGATGAGTTTAACCATTTCTATGGTGAGCCATCGACAATGATTCTGGCTAGCAGCGGTAGCCATGCTTCGGGTTATAGCCTGCCGGGCGCGACACTGCAGGCATTCAATACATCAACGGCTGAGGCAGGTGCTATGTTGGGTGTGCTACCAGATGATGATGGAATTACGTTCCTTTTTTGCAAGCAAGGCACTGATGGTATGTTGTGTAGTACCTCGCACCAGATGACCACGGAAGAGCCATCATCTGTAACGTTATATGAGGGTGATGTCTATTTTTTGAAAACAGACGAGAGCGATTCATTTTTGAGGGTTACGAATACCCCAGAGAAGACTGAGAGTGTCGTTTTTTAAAACCTAAAGCAGATGGTATGTGAATCGCTAAAAATGACTGTTTATAAAGAGATATTGGTAAATGAACAAAAGTGTATTAACTAACCTGATTGCGGTGGGTCTGTTTGGGTTGGGGTGGGAGTGGCAAAATGACCTGATTATGATGATCGGGCTGTTTGCGCTATCGGGTGCGTTAACTAACTGGTTGGCCATTCATATGCTATTCGAGAAGGTACCGGGTCTGGTCGGTTCCGGGGTGATTCCAGCGCGTTTTGAAGCGTTTAAATCAGCGATCAAAACCATGATGATGGAGCAATTTTTTACTCAGGAAAATATTGATCGCTTCGTTTCAGGTGGGTCCGCTAGCGCTTCACTCAAGCTCTCGCCAGTGATTGAGAAGATCGATATGTCGCCTGCGTTTGATAAGCTGGTCGAAGTGATCATGAATTCATCGTTTGGCGGCATGCTCGGAATGCTGGGCGGAGTGGAGGCGTTAAATCCGCTGAAAGAGCCCTTCATCAACGGCATGAAAGAATCAGTAATTGAGATCACTGAAAAAGAGTCGTTTAATAAACTGTTACAAGAAGAGATTGATCAACCGCAAGTGATGGCCGACATTCGCACTAAGGTTGCCGAGATCATCGACTCACGCCTGGATGAACTTACCCCTCAGCTGGTGAAAGAGATGGTACAGCAGATGATCAAACAGCATCTCGGTTGGCTGGTGATCTGGGGTGGGGTATTTGGTGGGTTGATTGGGCTGTTATCTGCGCTGATTGTTTTATAAAAGAGCTGCTCATGATTCATATTTCCTGCCTCAGCGGCGTGAAAAATGATCTTAAAGTCCTTATTGATACGAGCAAACTCCGGCTTTTCGACTGTTTTTGCCTTGCTGGAACGAAAACTATTTCCCGTGCAAAGGTCTTATGGATTTAACAGAACACCCATTTTAGAGAACTTAGGAAAAGCAATATAAATCAAATTCCTGATGTTATCTGTTATTGAATTCATTTTATTGCTTAACAACCTGTTCAGCTTTCGGGGGTTACTTTAGTTATTAGCCCCTGACCACGGGTTTTTCGTAACCTGGTTGTTAGGTAACGTAGCGGGATCCGTCTCTGTCACGTAAACGAAAAATGTTCGGTTGGCATAATTGGTTACTTTAGTTACCTCGAAAATAGTCTGGTCTTTGAACAATACTTCTCGCACGCCAGTCTCTTTATTAGTGAATCTTGGAACAAAAACGCCCGAACTGCCTGTGATTATAAAATAAACCTTGGGCACAGTCAGCGTCCCCTCGTCTCCAAAATTATGCCCCTGGTGGCTCAGCTTCAAACCTGACGTTGACCAGAACGACATGTCCTTAATGTAGCTCCCCACATTGACAGTGCCGCCATACACACCAACCGCAGCAGTGGCCGCCCTGTATGATACCCCTGCTTTGGCAGGCAGGCCGTTCAGGCCTGTCCCTATTTCGTTTTTCACGCGTAGCAATGATGCCTGCGCTATATTAACTTTCTGCATGGGCCCCGTGGTAGCTTGTAAATTCGTACCATTTTGCACGTCTCGGCGAATTAAAATATCATCCCCGAGACGCACATAATCTGCTGCTCCCAGTCTGCCCTGTAAATGGCTAGCCAGGGTCGACCAGCTTACCCCATCTACTATGTCACCTATTTGCCAGCTCCGTACGTTGAGTGCGTAGGTTTGTCTAGCTGTAGCAGGGTTTGGTACCTGTTCTCCTATTCCAGGCTGATTAACGATGCCCGTTTCATCGTCTGCCGGGTTCATTAGATCAAATGCCGTTGTTTCCAAGAAGCCCGCTATCCCAGCGTTTGAGTCATCTTCTCGTTTTTTACTTAAGTACCTGGATATGTATTGTCGTAGAGCTCTGTTATTATTGGGGTGATTCTCCGGGTTGGCATTACCAAGATACATATTCAAGCTAGCTAAACCAGCTAGCTTACCCCCGTTCCATATCTCATCGATTTGAGCTTTTGACGCATTTTTATGCGCAGTGTCCAGGTTTGCAGTTAAACCGTCTATCGGTCCGTGGGCGATGATTGCCCGCTGTACAGGATGTTGATGACCAGTCATCACGCGCAGGGCCACTTGACTAATCGAGGTCAGTTTGCCGTCAACAGGAGAATGGTCATTGACCATCTCCTGACATTTGCCTTTTTTATTTTCTTTTTTCTGGATGAATAACGGTTGCTGGCTAGAATAATTATAGGCAATCGCCTGTAATTGAGCGGTTAGTTGCGCTGGAGGGCTATTGTTAGCCATTTCTTGTAGATTTCTCTGAGTAATGGCTTCCGCTCGGCTATCGATAAACTGAAAGTCAGACTCGCCACCACTTTTTTTTCGAGAAGCCTCATTGGCAATCGACGGGCTTTTATTTCTCTGGGTTTTTTCAGCGTGAGTATTCATTTCTATAAAATCCTTTATCCATGGATAGAAACTTAGGGACGTGCATGTCCCTTACAACCAAATTGACACATAAGCGAGATTGAGGTGGAGGGAATATACACGCTATATTTGCATAAAATCCGGAGTATCGCCAGCCAGCCGCACGAGGCACCGATTTTAAAAAAGTTTGATTTGAAGCACACATACAAGGTGGTCAGGACTGCTTGTTTGGATGAAAAATGTCTGAGATCAGAACGGGGCAGGCAGGTGAGCGGTTGTGCATAAGAACACAGCACTTACTTTCACCTGATGCAGGTCTCTCAAGGCTCCACTAGATCAGCAGGATGTACCAGTGGCTCAATATAACCGGTATCAATGGTATATTCCCTTATGAGTCTTTTGTCCATGGCATAGCGCTCTTTTTTAAGTCTTTTATTGTTTCAACCCAGTAGTTTTGCCATTGGCTGCACTTTTGCCCTCTAAAATAACTTCTGCCTTGCTGCTCTTTGCCGTAAAGAGAGAAACTCAACAGGTAAGCGGCGGGTTCATCGACAACCTGACTACCACTGCGACGCACATCAATGTCCATAAACAGATCCCCAGCATAAAGATATCATCCCCCAGACCTTATGCGCATCCATTCTTCCAGCGTGGGGGCATAGTTGACAGGAAGGGCGATAGCGTATGGGTCTTCCCAATAATATTTAAAAGCGTGTTCACCGGTTAATCTGGGTTTTTTATACGGAATAGAAGGCTGCCAACCTGTCTGTGCCAATGTTTGCAGTAGGGTGATAAAGACGATGCGGGCTTCGTCGTGTAATACGTTGTCTGCGGTGGTTATGTCTGCAGTAACGTAAACGCAAAACAAACCAGACACTGGCAAGTTGACAACCGCTAGTCCACGCTCTGCTTTTTAAATACAGCTGAGAGCATGTATGAATCATTCACCCGACATTCAACTCACCCCACGGCAACGTTCTGGCTTAATCACCTTCAGGCTTGTGAAGCCTCAGGAAAAGGCATTGCCGCGTATGCCAGAGATCATGATCTTAAAGGCCAGTCGATGTACGCCAGTAAAAAAATACGGATTAATAAAGGTATATTGCCTCCCCCGAAACGTGCGCAGTTTCAGCGTGTGCAAGTGGTCACCCCGGTCGCCGCCAATGAATGGCTTATCCAGCTCTCCAATGGCGTGTCAGTATCGTTTTCTGGTGTGGCCGATAAAGGCGTACTGGAGCGGTGCTGAATACGGCAGCAGTGATTGAATGATGCGTCGCTTCGATGCGCTGCCTTGTGTTGACCTGTGCCAGGATATTGTTGATTTCAGAAAAAGGATCAACGGGCTGGCGATATTGATGGAGACGGTGCTGCAACAGGATCCTTTCTCAGCGCAGTTGTTTGTCTTCAGCAATCGTCAGCGTGACAAGGTGAAAATATTGTATTGGGAGCGCAATGGGTTTTGTCTCTGGCAAAAGTATCTGAAGAAGGCTCGTTTCAAATGGCCGCGCATCGAAGCACTCTTACCGGGTGTCATTAATCAAGATTTGATGAAGTATTAAGATGTAACCCTGTGGTTTATTTTGCGCTTACCCTTCATTGCTACCTTAAATGCGACTTCGCCGTCTTCACATAAATCTACTTCGTACGATTCCTTTACTAGCATCTTCTGGAACATTGAACGCATGACCCGTTGATGGTCTGCCACTAATATTTTAGCCATCTCGAAAATCCATTTTGAGTATCGTGTACTTGTTGCTTTCGGCAAAAAAGTTGTCCGGTATTAGGAGTACTATTGGTTGTGTCTGTGTGAATAGGACCGGATCGGTGGTTGAGATTACAATCAGTTATCGCTATCGGGCCAGTACCATGCCGGTTTATCCAGTATCTGCTGGCCCAGTATCTCAGTCTGTCCAAACTGTTTATCCAGCTCAATTGCATGGCAAAGGTCGCACTCGTTGAGTGCGCTGATCAAGCGACTCGCGTGGGAGACGACCCACACCTGCGTCTTCTGTGAGGCACGGATAATCAGGCGGGCCAGCGCCGGTAATAGATCCGGATGCAGACTGGTCTCTGGTTCGTTGAGTACCATCAATAGCGGTGGGCGTGGGGTGAGTAGTGCGGCGGCCAGTAGGATGTAACGCAGCGTACCATCCGAGAGCTCGGCCCCTTTTAGCGGCCTCAATAATCCTTCCTGATGAAACTCGATTGAAAAGCGTCCATCTTCATGGCGTAACACATCAAGATGCGCACCGGGGAAGGCGTCACTAATGGTCTCAGCCAGTGCCTCGTGGTCGCCGATCTCGCGGATTGTTTGCAGTGCCGCTGCCACATCGCGGCCATCATTATGTAATACCGGGGTGCGGGTGCCGAGCTGCGACTGACGTGCCGGGGCATCTTTATCGGTGCGAAAGTGGTCGTAAAAGCGCCAGTTGCGGATCATTTCGCGGAGGTGAAAGATCTCAGGTGTTGCGGCAGGGTCTGCCACCTGATCAAACATACTATCAAAGCAGTTGATGTGGTTGCTCTGCATTTCCCACTTTCTGCCATTTCTTACTTTGATGATGGGGCCGTCGCGATCCACCAGCAGGCTCGCAGGCCTGAAAAAAGGGCCAGCCCAGATGCACTCGCGTTTAATCTCGGGATCAAGCGCAAAGGCGGAGCCAGATGGGGCGGGCAGTCCGAGTGACACCGAGTAGCCGAAGTCTTCCCCTGAAAAGCCAAGCCGCAACCGTTTTACCCCTTTGCGCGGCCCGCCTTGAATCGGTACCTCGCCTTTGCGCATTCGCTCTGTGATTTTCTCTGGTCCCGCCCAGAAGGTTGACTCCAGCCCGCCTTCGCTGGCGAGTGAGTTGATCACGCCACCCTGTGCGGTGTCTGCCAATAAGCGCAGCGAGCGGTAAAGATTTGATTTGCCACAGCCGTTGGGGCCAGTGATCACATTGAGAGCGCCGAGTGGTACTACTAGCTGTTGTACAGAGCGGTAGTTATTGATTGAGAGGGTGGTGATCATAAGGGGAGTATAGCAAAGGGTGTTAGGCGAAATAGGTAGTACTACTTCAATTTTTAGCGCATTGATCTTGCCGTGGACACCGGCGTTGAGTCTGGTTTCAACTTCAGAGGTTTTAACGCACTGTGCAAACGTTGGGTGAGATGTTTTGGGTGGGCTTTAGTCAAAGTGACTGAGTCACATTGTTGAAAATGACAGAATTGGGTGATGGCGTCTACAAATGCAGTAATGACTAAATCCTCATCAAAATTGTGCTGTTCTAAATGTAGTGATTTGATCTCTAAATGGCTGGTTTTTCGATGGGCTTTACAATCCATCCGCCCAATAAATTCATCGCGATAAAGTAGTGGCAGGCAAAAATAGCCATACTGACGTTTGGCTGCGGGTAGATAACATTCTATCTGATAGTTGTATTGAAACAGTGCTTTGAGCCGTTCGCGCTGAACAACGCTGTTGTCGAATGGCGAAAGAATCAACATCCGGTTGTTTAATCGTGGAAGGGCGCGTTCGAATGCGCCCGTTTCCAGTATAAACAGTTCGCCACTACTTACCTGCAGTTGTTCTAAAGTGCGCTGTGCCAATCGCTCGTTTACCAGGGCTTTCACCGCTTTGCGTAGTTCCGTATTTCGGCGTTGGTAGGTTAGCCCTTTGAGTGAAACAAGTCCGTGGCAGCGCAACTGTTGGTCGAGAATGTGCACCGCAAACTCTTCTGTGCTGGGCATTTGTGAATTGACGTGGGATGGCAGTACCCGTTCGGTTAGATCATACCTCTTCTGGAAACCTTCGCGGTCACTGACCATCAGGTCGCCTTCGATATACATCTGTTCGAGTGCCTTTTTGGCTGGCTTCAAGTTCCACCAGCCTGCATCTCCAGTGGTGTTAGTTTCCAGGTCTCGGGATCGTATCGGGCCATCTGAACGTATACGTGACAATAGTTCACCCATGAGCTTCTTATCACGGGTTTTATACCAATGGGTCTGGCCGCTTTTAATGGCGTGTTTGTAGGGTAAGGAGAAGCGAAAATCGGCGATGGGGAGAAAAGCTGCAGCGTGCGTCCAATACTCAAAAATGTCTCTATTGAGTAACATTTGATTGGTCATGGAGGGTTTGAACTTAGGTACTCTAGCGTGAAAAACATGATGGTGTGCTCGTTCCACCACCGATATGGTGTCGATCTGTACATAACCCAGGTGGTTAATCGCTTTACGCGCCCCCGCCAAACCGCGCCCATAGGGCTGAGTCTGTAGCAAGCCTTGAGCAGCCAGAGCAAGGCGGCGTAAACGCACCAGCTCTTGTGGGTGTTTAATTTTAATTATGGGCATGTTTTTCTACCGAAAGCTTTTTGTAATGGGTGGCCTATTAGTGATTAGTGTTAGACGAGTACCCCTTATTATCATTG
This sequence comes from Gammaproteobacteria bacterium, assembly GCA_021648525.1. GTDB lineage: Bacteria > Pseudomonadota > Gammaproteobacteria > SZUA-140 > SZUA-140 > SZUA-76. Next base: position 3,565 of record JAKISP010000008.1, on the reverse strand, counting down.
TGTTGCGCGCGCTGCCAATGCCTTCGGTGATGAATTTGGCGGTAACGATGCGGCTATTATCACTATTAAATTGTGAGCTCGTCATGAAAAATAAGTGACCAGGATCACATAACAAGCATTTTTGTTACATTAACACTATGATAATTATACCGACTACCTCCATAATTACTATTAATTGACCACGCTACAGATGAACTTTGTAAGCTATCGCTATAGATTATTGTCACAATGATATCGTCGGAGACCACACCATGAAACTGATCCGCCCCAAACCCATACTAACCACCATAACGCTCTTAATTGCATTAGCTGGTTGTGGTGATAGAGAAAAATAATGATTAGACACCACTCGGTAATTAAATCTTTCCTGGCCACCGTGTTGGCGATATCTTTGACAGCGTGCGACGATGTGTTAGAAAATATTCTCAATCATTCTCCCTCTGCAAATGCTGGCACTGATCAGAGTGTAAATGAAGCAGAGACTGTTTCACTGGATGGCAATGCTTCTGCCGATCCCGATGGGACTATCACTAATTATTCCTGGACCCAGATATCCGGGGCAGCTGTTGTTCTTACCGAAGCGGATACTGCTACCGCCAGCTTTGTTGCTCCTCCAGTTGTGGTAGACACGATATTTATATTTCAACTGACCGTCACCGATGATCATGGTGCGACAGCCGATGATAGCGTGAGTATTACGATACTCAATATTGCCACTAATCAACCTCCTCTGGCTAATGCAGGGTCTGACCAGAATGTAAATGAAGGCATGCTGGTGAGTTTAAGCGGTGTCGCTTCCACTGATCCTGATGGTTCTCTTGATAGCTATTTATGGACCCAGACATCTGGCCCAGTTGTCACACTGACGGGCGGAAATACAGCGACGTCCAATTTTACTGCGCCTGCAGTCGCTTCGGATACGGTGTTTGCCTTTACACTGACTGTCACCGATAATAATGGTGTAACAGCCGATGATAGCGTGAGTATTACGATTAATAATTCAACTAGTCCGCCAGTTAATGCTCAGGACTACATACCACCCATTGGTATTCCAGCCCCAGAGTTTGGAATCAATGAATCGCATATGATGTATGTGGATTCTCAGTACGATTTTGGCAATGGTCCAGAGCCTTACAAAGATGCCGGATACGGCCCCTATACTCACTATCTTGACAATAGTGTGAGTTGTACTGATTCAGATAATACTTTTGGAACCGTAGACAATCCTCGTTGCAACCTTCCTAATTTGCATGAGTTAGCGTCAGGCAGTGTTGTTGAAATCCATGGTGGGATATATACATCATCTCAGAACTGGATGACCAGTACTGGCACAGTTGATAAACCCATTTTTATTCGTGGATACGCCAATCCTAACTGGGTGATACAAGACGATGCAGAGGGTAAACCTGTTTTTGTACAAACATCTTCTACCCCAATGCCAGTAATCGAGAGAACGCTAAGAATTAGAGGCGCTTATATTATTGTTGAAAATATAGATTTTAACAAAAATAATCGAAGAGAAAGCGCGGTTGACATAAGGCCAGCTAACCTTAATGAAAGTGTTCATCACATTGTTGTGCGAAATAGTGAAGTGCAAAACTACCAGCACAGGCATGCCGGCGCTGGCTCTTTACTAGCGGCATCAGGTTTTGAAGAAAACTTTGTCCACAATATTGTTTATTATAAAAACAATGTTCATGCTGATAATTCTTTCTATGATTTTAATACTGATGGAGATGCTATTGATCAATATCAGGATGATACAATGGGTATCGGAGTTGCGCCGGGATCAGACCGTATCTGGATAGTGGATAATCATATTCACCACAATGCGGGTGATGCTGTAGGAACAGGCCATGCTGCGAAACATACCGCAACCAATTATTATATTGGGCGAAATATAATGAATGACTGTGACGAGAATGCAGTTGATCTTAAAGAAGTAGAGAATGTTGTTGTTTCACAGAATATTATGTATGACTTTTATGGTGCCGGGCAAGGTTCTGATGGGACAATAACTGTTGTCCATGATGGCCCAAATCTTTCGCCCAGGAACACCTGGTTTATTTATAATGAAATGTATAACGCCTCTGATAATGCAGTTCAAGTTGGAGGCTCTGTAGATGACGATGTGTATTATGTTGGCAATGTCATCTATGATATTTCCAATGACTCTCAAACTGGCGCGGCATTTCGTTCATGGGCTAGCGAAAGTTTTCACATGGTTGGCAACACCGTTTATGATACAGATATAGGGCTTGTTGTCTGGAGTGCCACTACTGGCGCAATGGTAACTGTTGAGAATAATATTTTTTCAAATTTGAAGACCGCTGGCTACATTGAGTTGTCTAATGCTGGTGGATATCGTGAGAGGGCGGTTATTAGCAATAATCTATTTCATTCAAGTGAATTTACACCAATAATTGAAGGCAATTCAATGAATGAGGTAATTCTAGACCCTTTGTTTGTAAATCCAGATAATACTAATTTCAGCTTACAAAACATACCAGTCCAGTCGCCTGCAATTGATAGTGGAATGGAGTCAGATGTTTATCAAATTTTTCAGGATAGATTTGATATTGATATCAGAGTTGACTTTAATGGGCTACCAAGACCTTCATCATCAGATTGGGATATAGGTGCTTATGAGTTTTCTGAAGGCTAATATTTTCCTGGGCTAAAGGAGGCACTCATCATAAAGGTTGAAAATATTATAATTAAGAATTGAATTTATTTTATTGCTTAACATGGATGTTTCTTCTGCTCGGGACTTGACCTTCGCACTTAATTTGAATTCAGGGATTGTAATTTTATGCGATTAATAATTAATCGCATAAAATAATAACTGCAAGATTCTATTTTTTATAATAGTTGTCCGGTAATGACCCCGTGACAGGCCTGATGAACTACCAAAGTTCTTTCGGATCCAGTTGTGATTAATAAATTCAAATTCAGCATCACGAAATTTAATCCATTTCCGTTGTGATTGTTTTAATTCAGCCTGGCGTTCAGCGGATAATTTAGACCTGATTAGCTTATAGGCAATATTGAGCTCCTGGTCTAAGAAAAATTGATATGCTGCATAGGTCTCGGATAAACCAGGAGTCGTGCTATGCGGGTTATCGATTTTCTCCAGGTGTTGTAGCTCTCGGGCTTGAAACTCTTCAATATAGTTGGGTGTATCTGGGTTATCGATAGCGTTGGCTGTGTTAACCAGCATCATCATGCTAAGTAGAACAAGACCTTTCAACCCAATATTTGTTTGCGTAATCATTTTTGCTACCATTTTTAATGTTTTTTCTGGAATGCTTCAATCCGTGCATGAGTTTTACCACCGGCTTTTCCATCAACTTTGAGTAGAATCGTTACACCGGAGGGCATTCAGTAATTTTTGGATGATCTTTTGATAATCAAAGAGAAATAGAATGTACATTACAACGTAAGCGCTCAACAAACCCCATCTAACATCCACACCAGCCTCTTGCTATCGTCTTGATTTCAACATCATCAAGGCGAATCATATGAAATCAGTACAGAAAAAAGAGTTCTGGCAGCAACACATTCA
>JAKISP010000007.1 GCA_021648525.1 Gammaproteobacteria bacterium | reverse complement strand
TTTATCAGAATTCAACCCGTTTTCAAAGATAGGTATTGAAAATACGAAATACATGCAGGTATTAGTAATATCGCGAATGTGTTTATGGGTGGTTTTTTGAAAAGGGTCTATTTCTGGATGGGCACTAGCTAGACGCGCCTTCCTTTACCAATAAATTCACCCAGGCCATCACTGATTCACTAAAACCGAAGATAACAAGGATTTTTCTCGCCGTTTCCTCTAAAATACGCCTCTATTTTTTCGGTCGGCAACATTAATCCCGACCCGCTTTAAGGGTATTAAAACTGTGCAAGATTTTCTCCCCGGCCAACGCTGGATTAGTAACGCTGAAATTCAAATGGGGCTAGGTACCGTCCTCAGTTGCGAACATAGAACTGTCACCATCGTGTTCATGGCCACCAGTGAAACACGCACTTACGCTAAATTGACTGCACCGCTCACCCGCGTTATTTTTTCACTCGGTGACAAAATAAAAGCGCATGACGGCTGGACACTCAACGTCTCACAGGTTGAAGAACAGGATGGTTTAATCCTCTACCACGGCACTGATGAGGAAGGCAATACGCGTGAACTCCCTGAAGGCGGGCTGGATAATTCCATCAAACTCAATCGCCCTACCGAGCGCCTCTTTAGCGGGCAGATCGATAAAAACAAATGGTTCGAGCTACGCCAGCAGAGCCATGTGCATGCCAACCGCCAGGCGCGCGGCGAACTGCTGGGGTTAACGGGAGTACGCACCAGTTTAATCCCTCATCAGCTTTACATCGCCAATGAAGTGGCCAACCGCTACGCCCCTCGGGTATTGCTTGCCGATGAGGTCGGTTTAGGCAAAACCATCGAAGCGGGCATGATCATCCACCAACAGTTACTCACCGAACGTGCCAAACGCGTCTTGATTGTTGTACCTGAGAGCCTGATCCATCAGTGGTTAGTCGAAATGCTGCGTCGTTTCAACCTCCACTTTAGTATCTTCGATGAAGCACGTTGCCAGGCGATTGCCGGTTTCCATTCTGAAGATGAGGCACACCTTGACGCTGAAATCGAAGACCCGATGAGCACTGATGAAAATATCGATACCAATCCATTTAATAGTGAGCAGTTAATACTCTGCAGCCTTGAATTCCTTGTAAAGCAACCTGATCACTTCCAGCAGGCACTCGCTGCCGAATGGGATCTACTGGTGGTCGACGAGGCTCACCACCTGGAATGGAGTCCGCAGCAATCGAGCATCGAGTATCAATGCATCGAACAGCTAGCCACTATCACCAAAGGGGTGTTGCTACTCACTGCGACCCCAGAACAGCTTGGCAAAGCGAGTCACTTTGCACGCCTGCGTCTGCTTGACCCAGATCGCTTTCCTGATCTCGAACGCTTCATCAATGAAGAGCAACATTACGCACCGATTGCGGACGCGGTCTCTGAACTGCTGAGTGACGTACCATTAAGCGACAACACCCGCACCACCCTCGCAGGGACACTGTCCGAAGGTGATAACCAACCACTACTAGATAAGCTGAGCCAACTAGCAAGCGACAATTCCAATGACGAAAGTGCAGTAAGGAATGAACTCACCGAACACCTGCTCGATCGCCACGGCACCGGGCGTGTCCTGTTCCGTAATACTCGCGCAGCGATCAAAGGTTTTCCCGAACGCCAGGTCACTGGCTATCCGCTACCTCAACCAGACGCCTATAGCGACTGCCTGCTACAGCTGATGCTCGACCAGGCAGTTGAGACGCGCCAGCTACTCTGCCCGGAACTCGCCTACCAGAGCATGGCGACGGGGCAAAATTGGGGGGCGATTGACCCGCGTGTTGAATGGTTGAGCGCAAAACTAAAAGAACTAAAACCCGCCAAGGTGCTGGTAATTGCAGCCGATGCCGGTACCGCAATGGATCTTGCTGATGCACTGCGCAAAAAAGATGGCGTCTACCCCGCGCTATTCCACGAACATCTCTCTATCGTTGAACGTGATCGTGCAGCCGCTTACTTTTCAGACCCAGAATATGGCAGCCCCGTTTTAATCTGCTCAGAGATTGGCAGTGAAGGGCGCAACTTTCAGTTTGCCCATCACCTGGTGCTGTTTGATCTACCACTCAACCCGGATCTGCTAGAACAACGCATCGGGCGACTCGATCGTATCGGTCAACAAAACACCATCAAAATCCATGTACCATTCATGGAAAAAACAGCGCAGGAAGTGATGTTCCGCTGGTATCACGAAGGGCTGAACGCCTTTGAGCAGACCTGTCCGGCAGGTCATAATGTCTTCACCAAACTGATGCCAACATTGATTGAAACGCTTTACCAGGTCGATGTGGATGATGAAAATGATAACGACCTGACCGCTCTGATCAGCACCACGCAGAAAATCCACACAGAGCTAAACGACGCACTGAAAAGCGGTCGTGACCAGTTGCTTGAATACAACTCATGTCGCCCGCTCATCGCAAGTCAACTCAAAGCAACCGCAAGTGAAAATGAAAACAGCGAACTACTTGCCGAATACCTCTCGTCTGTGTTTGATTGTTACGGCATCGATAGCGAACACCATAGCGATGCGTGCCAGATCATCCGTCCCGGCGAACACATGCAAAACAGCAGTTTTCCCGGCCTGCATAGCGAAGGGATGACCATTACTTATGAACGTGATACCGCGCTTACCAATGAAGATGTTCACTACCTCACCTGGGAGCACCCACTCACCACTGGCGCGCTAGAGATGTTGCTAAATAACGAACAGGGCAACACCGCAATTGCCGCGATAAAACATCCCACAGTAAACGCTGGCACACTATTACTAGAATGTCTTTTTATTCTGGAGAGTAGTGGGAATAGCGCGTTACAATCGAACCGTTACCTGCCGCCAACCTTGATCCGAGTCATGATCGACCCTAAAGGACACGACTACAGTAACCAGCTCTCAAGTGAAGAGTTACAGGAAATACGCGCCAGGGTCGACCGCGAAACAACGCATAAAATTATTCGCGCTTTCGGTAAAAAACTACGCGAGATGGTACCACTTGCTGAACAACAGGCCGAGAAACTAGCACCAGCCTTTTTGCAGGAAGCGCAATTGCGCTCACAAACCATGCTCAACAGAGAGATCAATCGTCTGAAAGCATTGCAGAAGGTAAACCCTAATGTGCGTGACGATGAGGTGTTGTTTTTTGAAAATCAGTTGCGTGCATTAACACTGGCACTGAAAAGCGCACATCTGCGACTTGATGCCGTGCGCGTCATCATTAGTACTTAAAGGCATTTTCACTCATGAACACGCAACAATCCAGGAGAAACAATAAGCAAACGATCAATTTTACAGCCTGCTATGATCCCCCCTCACTGGCAAAATTTTTATAGGAGACCCATGGCACTTAAGGCAACCATTTTCAAACTTGACCTGCAAGTTGATAACATTGATCACCACTATTACCAGGCCCATCAACTGACCATTGCACGCCACCCCTCTGAGAATAATGAACGTATGCTCTATCGTATTATTGCATTCGCACTGAATGCACATCCAGCACTTGAATTTACCAGAGGAATCAGCACGGCGGACGAACCAGATCTATGGCGACATACTGACAGTGGTGAAATTGACCAGTGGATTGAACTTGGCCACCCCGATGAAAAGCGCCTGCGCAAAGCGTGCGGCCGCGCACAGCAGGTGCTGGTTTATAGTTATCAACAGCGCAGCGGGGAAATCTGGTGGCAGCAGCTTTCAGCACGCACCAAAAATAGCGACAACCTGATCATTGCACAAATCATCATCAATAATAGCAATATCATCGACAAACTCATCTCCAGGCAGATGCAACTCAACTGCACCATTCAGGATGGCACCATCTGGCTAACGAATAGTACAGAGACACTCGAAATTACCACTCAACCTTACCAGTAATTAAAAGCACATTATTTCGATGGAATAACATCAGCGACAGTTCACTATTGATACCTTAGCACCATTAAAATCCATCTAGCCGCAATACAGACCTGATTCTTTCTACCCACTCACCTCGCACGCCAGCTTCTGCTGCAAATTTCCGCCACTGCGCTACTACCAACCTTACCTCATTCAAAATCGCTTCTGCTCGGCCACGCTTCATCGAAGCAACTGCGGCACACGCCTTGAAATCATCCAGTATAAAACTGTCTCGCTTACCATTCAGACTCATCTGATGACTCGCAGTCCAGGTGCCTGAAGCGTTAAAACTATAGGTCATATCAAAGGCAGGAGAGAGCGACCACTGCCCTGCTTTACTCATTAAAAAGGCGATATTTTTGACGTGATCGTCCTGATTGCGGGCAACAATATTAAATACCATACGCCGAAACTGCTCTTCGATACTATTCATTGGCATTTCTAACTGACGCATCACCAATAGCGCCTGCTCGTAACTATATGCACCAGCAAGATTAAAATCATAATGGGCCAGCGCCCCCAATGACTGCATATGCAATTTTTCGCCATTCTGCAGACGATCAAAACGGCGCGTCATAAAATGGCGTCTACCATTTTCCTCAAATAGACGGCTCTCACTGATCTCAATGCCACACGCCTTTGCCATCTTATAATAGGCAAACTCAATCACACCATACCCTTGTGGGTCTTCGAGTTCCCTGTCACGATTACCATTCACCCCATCAAATTTAAGCAACCATGGTTCAAAGCCCGCTTCCGCTGGTAACTGCCCGGAACGCACTTCGTTAGTGGCAGGGTTCCAGCTAATCACCGCCTTCGCCCGTGCGCCACCTGCAGAGGTACCGACACGTAAAATATCGGTTAATGCCTCCTCTTTGCTTTCATCATTAAAAGAGACACTCAAATCACCGCGATGCGAAAGCACACTAGATGCCAACGCAACCAGTTGATCAATCTCAATAGGGTTTGCCTTCCGCGCCTTCGGTCCAGATGTTGGTGAAAACTCCAACGCCCCCATACCTCGTGCACCGGTGTAACAGAGTCGTTCAAGTGCATTAAACGAAGCCGCATCTCGCCCCTGCGTCGCCAGCCACGCATCAATCAATACATTGCCAAATTTGTCCGGTAGCGAATCTGCTAACAACCCTGGTAACCCATAGAAGGTCTGCGTTAATAGTGCAGGGAAGGTGTAAACACGATTAGATAGTGGCATCATTAACGGTGAAACTTCAATGCCACTGCGCGCAAATGCAGCGTCATATTCAAACGCGGCCACCTCATGATCATCACCCAACGAGACTGCACCGATAGTACGTCCCCACAGTCGAACCTCAGCAACACTGCTCATGTGTCATCATCCCACTGCCACGTCTGGGGCTCTTTGATTTGATTAGCAGATGCATCAACATCACGCGGTTTCGATGCGCGCTGTCGCACTTTCCCTTTGTGCTTAAGTAATTCCATTGGTCGCGACGGCATCGCTGGCACCAGAATATCAAGCGTATCAACAAGCTCTAGCACACGAAAGATGCGAATCAAATTCAACAGTTGAGCCGACGCCCCCGCCTCAATTCGCTCCAGCGTACGCTTACCGATGCCCGCCTGCTCAGCGACCTCTGCCTGTGTCAGCTGCAATTCAAGCCGACGCCGCGCAATTCGACTACCGATCTCAGTAAGGATGACTTCATCTGTCAGTAATGTAGATATCTTCATATTCGCCTAACTTGACGACTAATCGTCGAAAAATGAAATATTTCGCTATAATTACGACTTATAACATCCATTTAGCTTACCAGCAAGTCGGCTTATTTAACGAATTATTGAAATTAAATAGAATATTTCGCAATTATTGGCGATTTATTATAGTCCATATTACCAATCATCAACACTACACACCTTCACCTTCACCTTCACCTTCACCTTCACCTTCACTAGAATCGCGCAATCTTCATCGCTAAATAACAGGCATAAACTACTAATCACTCCTAAACCCTATATTTAATGGAGCTCACATCATTGAAACAACAAGTGCCAAATGATTGTTTTCATAAACAATCCTATGGCTTACGACATCTAGACAATTAATACTCGTTATCTAAACTTTTATTTTCCAGCGTCGATACCTGAATTAATGGTGCGATGGGAATTCTTGTTTTTCATTTATTTAAAACAAACGTATTACATACCACGCCATGAAGTTTCACACAGACACAAAACCAGATTAGCATGCCCAGAATCTATCAGCTCTTAGAATATATTTAACACTATTAATTACTTATTTTGTAACGACGCGTATCAGGAGATAAACCATGGAACCAGATGCCAACAATCCTCTCGGTCTAGACGTCGATCTACTAGAAAAAACATTCGAAGCACTTGCACCATCTGGTGAAAAATTAGTCAAACGATTCTATCAGGAATTATTCAAACGCTATCCTGATGTTAAACCGATGTTTGGCAATACCAGCATTAGTGCACAGCAGAAAAAATTACTTGCTGCGCTAAAACTAGTCATCAGTAACCTACGCAAGCCACAGGTATTAGAAGGTGCGTTAATGGAGTTAGGTGCAAAACATGAAAACTATGGTGCTATCGCAGAACATTACGATGCCGTCGCCGAAACTATGCTAGATGTGTTTGAAGAGTTTGCTGGTGATCTATGGACATTAGAGGTTCACGACGCATGGAGCGACGCACTCAATTTAGTCGCACAAACCATGTTAAAAGGGTATCAAAACGCCCCTAATGCTGGCCAGCAACTCAGTAATGGAATAGTGATGGATAACCTCGGAATCATGAAAGATATCCTGGAGCATGCCCCTGTTAACATCATGATAGCAGATGTGGATGAAAACGTTGTTTTTGTCAACCATCAAGCACGTGAGATTTTAACTGCGGCTGAAGAAGAGCTTGCGACCTATATTCCAGGGTTCAAGGTTAGTGAAGTAATTGGGGGCAGTATCCATCGCTATCACAAAGATCCCGTAATAATTAAAAATGTATTAGCACATCTACAACCAGGTGATTCACATCAAGGTGAGATTTGTCCTGGTCATTTTATTTTCGAACACGAAACACGCGCCCTTTTTGATCGTCAGGGTAACCGTAGCGGTTATGTGGTGCAGTGGACAGATGTCACCGCACGACGCTCAAAAGAAGAAGAGGCATTCCGTCTTCAACTTGCGATTGAGGGTTCTCAGACGGCGATCATGACCGTCGATCGAGAACTGGTGGTGACATATGCCAACGAACAGACCATAGCCTTGATGCAACGCTATGCCGAGGAACTACGTGCTGCATACCCTGGCTTTAATCCCGATGAACTTGTCGGTAGCGATATTGACATCTTTCACAAAGACCCTCGAATGCAACGCCAGCTGCTATCCAACCCTGCCAATCTGCCACATGATGCCGATATCAATGTCGGCTCACTCGTCTTTCATATCCATGTCACCGCGATACTGGATCTTAATGGTAATTATATCGGCAATACATTGGAGTGGGCCGATGTCACCGAGCTACGTAAAAAAGAGATTGAAGTAACACGCCTCACATCAGCAGTAGATGGTGCAGCATCCAATTTGATGCTGTGCGATGAAAACCTGGTTATCACCTACGCCAATCCCGCGGTAATCAGTATGCTGGTATCTCGCCAGGCAGCATTACAACAACGCTTCCCGTCACTTGACCCTCACAACCTCGTCGGACAAAACATTGATCAGTTCCATGCAAACCCTGGTCATCAACGTTCACAGCTCTCCAATATCAATGCCCTGCCGACAAAGGCTCAAATTGAAGTAGCAGGTCTAAATTTTGAAGTCAACGCAACCGCCATTGTCAGCCCTGATGGTAGTTACATGGGCAACATGGTTGAGTGGAAAGATATCACAGAGCAAAAAGATGCAGAGGTTCAAATCAACCAACTGGTTGATAGTGCCATAGCAGGCAATATCGATCAACGTATTGATACCTCCGAATATAGCGGCTACATGAGGAATCTTGGAAATGGGATTAATGACCTGCTGAGCGCCGTAGTCGTGCCACTCAAAGAGGGCATCTCGGTATTATCAGACCTCGCCAATAGCGACCTCACTAAAACAATGGATGGCGAATATCAGGGACAGTTTTCAATTTTCAGTGAGTCAATTAATACCACCGTGAATAACATGTCTGAGATCGTTGATAAAATCATCATCTCATCACTTGAAATCAAAGGTGCCTCTGGTGAAATATCTCAGGGTAATATTGATCTCAGCCAACGAACAGAAGAGCAAGCCTCATCATTGCAACAGACCGCCTCCAGTATGGAAGAGCTTACCAGCACAGTAAAACAGACTGCAGAGAATGCCCAGCAAGCAACAAAACTTTCCTGTACTGCTCATGAAGAAGCGACAAAAGGCAGCGAAGTGCTCAATAAAACCATTGAGGCGATGAGCGATATAAACGCGGCAAGTAAAAAGATAGCGGATATCATCGGCGTGATTGATGAGATCGCATTCCAGACCAACCTGCTCGCGTTAAATGCTGCCGTTGAAGCGGCACGCGCAGGTGAGCAGGGCCGTGGTTTTGCAGTAGTCGCGGCTGAAGTTCGTAACCTGGCACAACGCAGTGCTAGCGCGGCCAAAGAGATTAAAGAGTTGATCAACGATAGTGTCGAGAAGGTTAATCACGGCGCACAACTCGTCGACACTTCAGGGCAATCCCTGGGCGAAATTCTCAATGCAGTCAAAAAGGTAAATGACATCATCGCTGAAATCGCAGCAGCGAGTCAGGAACAATCAGCAGGGATTGACCAGATAAATAAAGCCATCACTCAAATGGATGAAGTCACACAACAAAATGCGGCATTGGTTGAGGAAGCCGCTGCAGGAAGTGAATCACTGAATGACCAGGCGATAAAACTCAATGAAATGATGACGGTATTCAAACTAAATGACTAATCGTTCCTGCAGAAACTAGAACAACTTCAGCGTTGTCCACCGCTGATTTAGAAAACACATGATCTCTGTTGGAGCCATGTGACCGAGAAACCCCCTTCAAACTACTCCAGGTAATATTTCGTGACATTAACTGACTAATTGTAAGCACGAACTGCCATAGACTGGATATCTGTAATTGTGCTACTGGCAATCGGCCATCACCTCGATTTAGCGCTCAACGCTGGGCTTTGTCACGAGCGGCAGTATTTCGTTGTAGCATCAAAAAAAGCCGCCGCCGAAACCGCCGCCGCCAAAGCCGAAACCACCATTACAGGAGTTCGGACGGCCACCCCCGGTTTTAGTGCACTTATCCTGGTTACCGGAGCCTGCTCCACCACCTGAAAAGGTGTTTTGTGCTGGGTCAAAAAATGCCCCCCAGTCATATGCCATAACGTCATTTGTGCCATCAGCATAGGTAAATGATCCTACGTCATAGCGACTGGTCAATCCAGCTATACTAAAGCTCCGCCAACAGCCACCCTCAAAATCAGGATTGGAACAGCCCTGGTAGGTGTAGCGCCCGCCAGTAACAATGCTTTTACCTTCCTGAGTATCTTTTGCCATATCGAAGTTAGCATCGACCAGGTTAAACTCACTATCGGACGGATTCGTTAAGGTAAACGTATTCGTGAGGATGCCTGTCGTCGATGCATTAGAGTAGGTCAGGTTACTCATATCCAGTATAAATCGTGACTGCATTAATGCGCCATCGGGTGTAGAATCATTAACGATCTGGCTAATGATGGGCTTAGCATTCAGGCGATTTTTCAAAAATTCTGAGCAAAACCCCCCTGAACCGCAGCTCCAGGTGCTGGTCTGCGCATTCCATACCCCGTCGCCCATTACTTGACGAACGATCGTTTTGGTAGGATCGCCACTACCATTGCCAGTGAAGCCAACACCACGACTTGAGCTATTCAGACCGAGTGGATCCCAGCCATTGCCGCTAAGCCCCTGGAGACCAAGACTACCAAAATTGGGTGGTGCACCGCCACTAAATGACCCAAAACTAGTCCCTAGTGCTCGCCTGGTATAACTTTCCATTGCAAAGCCGGTTCTGGGGTCTCCAACGATTGTGTGCCAGTACCACACCCCATTAACGTAAGTTTCACCCTGATAAAAAGGGGTCCTATCTGCATCTTGAGCTTCGATCCCGGTTCCAATACCACAAAAAAAACCGACCCCACCAATACCGCAACTTCCAGGAAATGTGCCAAATGAAAACCCACCGCCACCACCGCCACCGCCGAAACCGCCACCCGCGCCACCCGATGGCGTAAAATTCAAACCAAAAGCGCCATGGCCAGAAGCGTAACTACCAGGAGAAAATAGCGTGAGTGCTAAATAGAACATAGTGATGCTGGTTAATGAAAAGGTTTTTAGCAATGAAGTCTGCATTCCGGTACGCCTTAGAAAAATAGGACTACTCTTGTTTTGTGTGGGATGGCAATCCTTTAGCGCTGATTCCCCTATTTTTACAGAACGGTAATCAATAAACTGTTCCTTCAATATTTGCAAATTATGGGTCTTTTTGCGACTCAGGTCAATAAAACGAGGTATACTAAATCAGACTACCATCACAAAAAAAGAAAGCTTAAAATGATCTACCTGATATTTTCATATGCTGATGAGAGTAGGTAAATGCTAACTGGGTGTCTGCTTTAGAAGATGGTGAAATAAAAGTCATGTATGACTGCCATCCAGTAGTTGCGCCAACATGCCTAAAATGTAGCTGTCTCATAGAGAAGATTAAGAGCACCTCTATATAACGCTGAGCGCAGCAGATTAGAGATCCAAATTTGCCACAGCAAGCGCAAATTATAGATAATACCCACGTAACGCGGCCTATTAGCAACAGTTGTAACGCCGCTGTGGTGGTGGATTTAGGGTTCAAGATACCTGCTCATGAATTAATAGAGATACCCTAAAGTACTAGCCAATGAAAATAATAGTGATGCGCCACGGTAAACCCGTGTTTGACCTGGACGCCCTTAAAAACAAAAGAATCTCATCAAACTCCCTGAGTCTGATTATTGATCAATATGAATCGACCAACGTTGATGACTCAGATAGACCACATGATGAAGCACTTCAAATAGCACAAACCTGCCGGGCCGCTCTCAGCAGCGACCTGCCAAGAGCAATCACCTCGATTAAACTACTAGGCCTGGAAGATATTAATACCATAGACAAATGCTTTCGCGAGTCACCGTTCCCCTATCTCAACTGGAACAAACCCAGGTTGTCATTTTTCACATGGGCGATTATATTTAGACTGATGTGGCTTGCAGGATTTTCTAAAAATGGCGAATCCTTTCGAGCTGCAAAAATAAGGGCACAGCCAGGCGCTAAAAAGCTCATCAACCTCGCCAATAAACACGGTACTGTTTTACTGCTGGGGCATGGCATCATGAACCGGCTCGTTATTAAAGCACTGAAAGAAAACAGATGGGTAGTGACCCAGCATACCGGTAAAAAATACTGGTCGTATACGGTGCTTGAACTTAAAAATTGACCACGTAACAGGAGAAAGAGGCAAAAAAGGGAATAATAATTTTCTGGCATCTGCCTACTCCCTCCCTAAACCATCGACTCAGGCCAGATAGAAATGGATGTAAGAAAAATTCGTACAGGCGATGAAAGAGAACTCATAGATCTATTTTCTTCCTTAGATGAAGAGACAGAGTTCATGCTATTTGAACCAGGTGAAAGAGAGATGTCTGAAGCTGACCAGGCTAAATATATTAAACAACTACCAGATCTAAAAAATGTATTACTTCTTGTCTCTGAGTCTGAAGGAGTCATGACAGGTTTTCTTGGTGCCACCGGAGAAATTAACCGTCGAAATAAGCATATCGTCAAACTGGCAATGGGCATAAAAAAACAATTCTGGGGACAGGGCGCTGGAAAACTACTGTTAAAAAACCTTGAACAATGGGCTGAAACCGAGGGTTATCACCGCATTGAAATGACAGTCCAGGAGTCAAATATCAGAGCACAGAAACTGTATCAGGCTTGCGGCTATGAGGTCGAAGGAATAAAAGCTCACGCACTACTAGTGGCTGGTGAATACATCAACGAATTATATATGGCCAAACTAATAGGGGAAAATCAGAACAGTAAGACCAGACCAACAGGATAGTCCATTCATACCTTCAATATTAGAATTTAACGGTAACTCGATGAAAGATAAGATTGTACTGATAACCGGTGGCAGCCGAGGCATTGGTGCCTCAACAGCCCTGCTTGCAGCTAAGAGTGGCTGGAATGTCTGTATCAGCTATATAAACCAGCAAGCCAGCGCTGCGTCTATTGTTAATGAGATAAAATACGGCGGTAATAAGGCAATTGCGGTTAAAGCGAATATTGGATCAGAACAGGAGATCATGGCACTCTTTGAGAAGATTGATGCTGAATTTGGCAGACTGGATGCACTGGTCAATAACGCGGGTATTATCACGCCAATCGCTCAACTCGTCGAGATGGATGCAGCTAGACTGCAATCGGTATTCAACATTAATGTCGTGGGCACTTTTCTCTGTACCCGTGAAGCGATTAAACGTATGTCTACCAAAAAGAATGGCAATGGCGGCAGCATCGTCAATGTCTCATCTGCTGCCGCACGCATTGGCTCGCCTAATGAGTTTATCGATTATGCAGCATCTAAAGGGGCTATTGACTCCATGACGCTCGGTTTGTCCAAAGAAATCGCTGCCGAAGGGATTCGAGTGAATGCAGTACGGCCTGGATTAATCAACACAGAACTCCACGCTGATACAGGCGAACCTGACCGTGTAGAAAAGCTTGAAAATTTCATACCGATGAAACGTCCAGGCAGTGCCGATGAAGTTGCAAAGGCTATCGTATGGTTAATGTCGGATGACGCATCCTATGTAAACGGTGCTCTGCTTGATGTAGCGGGTGGAAGATAGCCACTATGATAAATGATTCATTTATCACGTTAGCCGATGGTAGAAAACCAGGCTTCATGGATTACGGTAAACCTGATGGCCTACCTGTATTCCTACTACACGGCACGCCAGGCTCAAGAATCTGGGACTTTGAAAATGAACCGATGGTTACCGACGAAGGGTTACGCATTATTACCCCTGAACGACCGGGGTATGGCATATCTGGCGCCTTAAAAAGCAGAGCCATCAGCGATTACTATCGAGATATCGAGCAGCTAGCCAACCACTTAAAGATTAAGCAATTTCATATTGCAGGCCTTTCTGGCTGCGGCCCATATGCACGGGCATGCGCAAGCGCGCTGCCCAACAACATACTGTCCGTGACCTTAATCGGCAGTGCCACTCCGTTTAATATGGACGGTTTTTTTGAGGGAATGTCTTCCGGTAATAAGCTAGCATTTCGCATCTCAAAGCTGATGCCCTTTTTATTAAAACCACTTTACTCATATGTTGCCAGAGTATTGCGTAAGAACCCTGCAAAACTCATCGAACAGATACAGTCTCAACTCTCACCATGGGATAAAGCAGTTCTGAAAGAGACTGAACAGAAAGGTCATATGACGGCACTCATCAGCCACATCACAGAAGCGTATAGACAAGGGGCCAAAGGCCATATCGAGACACTGTGCTGTTAGCCAGAGCATGGGAGATCAACTTCCAGTCAATAAAATCACCCATCGTAATGTGGCACGGTGAAGCAGACACTTTAATGCCAATTACACCAGCAAAACACTTTGCAAAAATACTACCTGACTGCAAATGCCACTTCATTCCAGAAGCTGGCCATTTTTTACTTGAAAGCAATGAAACTGGCAAGCAGATCATACTGAAAATTAAGGATATAAAATCGCGTTAACACTACGATAAAGACTCAACGCACACAACGTACAAAAAGTTATTTAGCGGGCCGCTACTTTAAGACTGATCGCCTGCGTTTCACCAGATTCAAAGGTCAAAACCACATCAATATTCTGAGTGATATTGACTTCCTGTTTAGGACCTTTCAACATTAGATGTTTACCTCCTGGCGTCAATTTAACACTGCCATTGGCGGGCACTAGCAGCCCACTGAGCTGACGCATTGTCATCAGGCCATCCACAACTGCCATCTCATGCATTTCAACCGATTCAAAGTGATCACTTTCAATATTGATCAACCGCACAGCTTCCTGGTTTGTATTGATCAACGTCATATAACCAGCATTAACTAACGCCTCAGGATGCGCCTCACGTACCCAGGCATCCATTACTGCCACCACATCACTTATTGGGAGAATAGCCCTCTCAGGTGCTTCCGTGGCTAAGTTGCCATCCCCCTTACCTTGTCTTATCTGTTCTTCTTTTAAGTAATCAATGAGCGCCGTTGCATCTTGCAACGTTAAGCTCATATTGGGCATTGCCAACCGGTTATAACGTTCAAAGAGTTCCATCGCAATCGGATCTTTTTCCTCCAGCATTTTGTCAGGTGCCTTTAACCACCTCAACAGCCACTTTATGTCGCGTCGTTCCACTACGCCAAGCAAGTCCGGCCCTAATGCACCCGGCAGTTCGTTACCAGTCACCGTATGACAGCTCTGACAACGGGTACGAAACAGCCGTTCACCCGGTGTAATAGAGCGTAAAGCAGGGGCACTCGCGTAGCTACCAATCTTAGAAGGAGTTTTCCAGCCAGTAAGCCAGTTACCTAACTGATCAGCAAGCACATACGGGTTTTCAAACGGCGAACGCTTCATCCAGCGACCCGTTGTTTGATTGCCAATAATCATAGTCACGTTATGATTATTTGAACCATCCTGAATTTCAGGCACATATAACCCTAATTTCTTACGCAATTGATCCACATCGGCTTTCTTTCCCGTTAAAAAAGGCCAGTTTGCACCAAATCTTTCTTTATATTCCCCGAGTCTTTCCGGTGTGTCATTCTCTGGATCAATGGAGATGGAAAAGAAAAAAACATCCGAACCGAATCGCTCACCAAGAATATTTTGCACCTTAACAAGCTTGGCCGTTTCTAATGGACAGATATCAGGACACGAGGTATAGATGAAATTAATTGCCACCACTCTATCTTTAATCAAATCTTCAAAAAAATAGAGCACTTCACCATCCTGAGTGGTCAGCGGTACATTTGGAAAATAGTCTGCCCCCCATCGAGAACTGGCAATCGAAGAAGCACTTACCACGGAAAAGAGAAGTGTCACTATTAAAAATAAATTAATTTTGTTCATCGCATTTATTATCATTAATTTAAAAAAAATAAATCCGTGGTAACCACGTATTGGCTTACCACGGATTTTGCAAAACTATCCATTACTAATCCGTATAATGGCTAGCTATTTCTTTGCCTACGCTCTGCCTATGAACCAAAATTCCGAATATCATGAATCACCCTGTCAATGGTCATAGGTGTCGGACAGTTAACCACATGAGGTGAATTAGGGTTATCAAAGTCAAAGTCATCGGCACCGACATTCGCTGCAGCAGGCCACTCATCAACCGTTAACTTACCTTGAGCGCGTAACTCTTTAATTCTATCCAGCCCTTTTATCACCTCTGTCGCAGGTTCATTCCAGTGAAGAAATCCAATATGCCACATTGGGCTATAGTCATCTTCAGGCATAAAATAAGACGGAATCCCTACCTGACTACCAAATGGACCACCACCCAATAAGCCAAAGCCATCAGATGGTGTTGGTGGATAACTAGGCCGAATCGGGGCTGGCGGCATAAATTGAACCAATGGCACTGCCGCACTAGCAAGAAACTGATGCTTCGGCACATAAGGTACCCCCATCGCACGTGCGGGGCCTGCAGGATAGGTATCTAACACGATGTAATAAGCCAGATAATCGCCTTCGTCTACCCATGATTTATGCAACTTAAATGAAACAAATGGATTTGGGCCATCAGTATCAAGCGCAACCACATGCCCTGACTCATGCAAACCACCCCACTTATTACCATTATAGGTACAACGGGTGTTAGGCGGTGAATCAGGGAAGCCAACACAGCTCTTATCGAGTCTATTTTTCTCCCATGGCTGCTCTCCCCATTTAACAATGATCGCATTGAAAACCACATCCTGCCCCTCATAGTTTACTCTGCGTAGAGGTGAGTATGTGTTGTTGTGATCAACATCAGGAATACCCACTGGGTTTTCATCATTTGCCCAGATAGGGTTAGGAAGGTCACCAAAAAACGTCCAGTCTCCATTCACATCAACGCTTGCCTCGGCTGTCGCTGCTACTGGCGTGCTGGCCAATCGACCTGCCCACGCCAATCCAAGCGTCTCTGCCAGCGCCTGATCACTCACGTCATGTAAAAAATACCACACATCACTTTCAACACCATTCGCATCGATATTCTTGCCCATTTTCAGTGGAAAGGTTGCGACACCACGCTCATTCAAGGGCTCTTCTTCTGACAATGCATCCCCCAGTGGAAGATCCCGAATATCATCCAGTTCAGTCATCACCATACCGTCAACCCATATAGAGACGGGGTCTAACTCCGGCCCAAACTGGCCGATACCATCACCTGTTCTAAAGGTTGGCAGCGCATGGCTATCGACATAACTAACGCCATCCCATGTCGGTATTGGAGTTGGCATCAACTTGGTCTGTCCAGGATTTTCAATATCCCAGCGGAGTAACATGGCATGATCCTCATGTTGAGTGTTATGACAATGCGACATAAAGGTACCTGCAAATTCCCTAAAGCGCAGTGCAATTTCAATCATGTTGCTGCTATCAGGGTGAGGCCCTAACCGATAAACATCTTTACGTGCCCAGCGCTCCCATTCGGGTGGCGGCAAGCCATCTCGTCGCAAGATGATTCCCTCTTCAAAGTGAATATGCACGGGGTGGCTCCAGGTGCCACTATTGATGAGGCGCCATACTTCAAGTCCACCAGAATTTTTTTCAGGTGCCGCTGAAAGACGACGTGGATCCATACTGAAACCTTTGCCGCCATCGGTTTCAATAACCCATGGCTTATCATCGGTTGGCTCCCTTTCAAATTCAAATGTACGATGAAGTGCATTGGCTAATTCTTCTTCCGTCGGCATATTGCGTGGGATCATTTTTCTTTCGCCCACTACATAATCCGCAGGATTCATACTATGGTCATGCCCATGATATGACTTAACACGAAACTCCATGAATTTGCCGACTACCGGGTCACCATTCACCCAACGATCAGCTACACCATCACTATTGTCATCCACCATGGCAGGCGCATAAACACCACTGGTAATATCCCCCACTGGAATCGTTTTATCGGTGACCTCACCATTTTTATGCTGAAGAACATTTACAAAATAAAGTTTGTCACCTTCATCAAACTGACTGAAATCGACAATGATGTCGTACCGTTCTGCTATCCCCTGAACAGGTAAAACACCGTCAGGAAAATGCACAGTATGCTCCATCACATTGCCATCGTTGGCAATCATATAAAAAGGTACGGGTGCACCCTGCTCATCAACCAGTGCTACTTTGAAATACCGAGAAACTGAACCATTTAACAAACGAAAACGATATTGACGTGCGCGTACATCAAGATAAGGCTTATACAGCCAATTAACGGTCATCACATCGCCCACGAATCCGTCGAGATTAAATGGGTTAAACCACAACTGCCCTTCGTTATCCCACGCCTTCTCGGCTAGCAATAAGTTGACATCATAATCGCGATTGCCCCAGCTTTGCCTCGAACCACTTGGAAAACGTAAATTAACCCCATCATTGATTGATTCATTACCTCGATCTAATGCGCTGTAATAGTTCATCATCGCCGCACTACCTTTATAAACATTCTGTGCAGTGAAATCGAGCATATGATCATGAAACCAGTGTGTACTCATGGTTTCTCGCCAGTCGCCAGGTATTTTCTTAGTTCTACCATGCTTTGTCGGCATCGCCGCACGTGGGTCACTGGCATCGGTATTAATCGAGTCATGCCCTGCTAATGCAATCGGCCAACGATAATCATAAAACTGCCCAGGGAAAAAGAAGGCATTGGTGTAGCCATCACTCTCCGCAGGGTTATGTCCATTGTGCTCATGCGTTGAAATCGTATGCAGACCGAAACCACGATTCGCTGCCACATCAATCGGCAGAGTATTGTAGTGGCGCATTAAAACAGGCTCACCATAGCGAACCATTAGCAACTTAGGTGGAAAGGTTCCATCAAACGTCCACAGCGTATTTTGCTCCTGAACAGGCATATTGGGATGAAACTTTACATCGATGCCACTTGTGGTCCCATCAAACCCAGGGGCACCGACTGTATTATGGTATAGACCACCATGACCAAATTCACCGTGCCTGTAATGATGCCTTTGCTTGCGATCACGAAAACCACCATTAGTGCGCGCTCCAGCCGTTGCAGTTAAAAAATAGGTCTTAGGTTTAAAATCATCCCAACGCTGATGAGACCAGCCTTCACCGGGAGGCCGCCCCTCTGCCGGTGGTGTATTTAGCTCACGCCCAATCCATGCTTCAATATCGATACGCCAGGGGTTTTCATATTGCTCATTTGCCGCAACAGTAGGTATTGGATAGATACGCTGAGAAAGAAATGCCTCAAGCGCCGCACCATCAGGCCCACTCTGCGCCGTCAAAGGCCCTGGTAATGGATTCCAGTGCCTCGGTTTATGGTGCCTTTTCAGCTTGAGTTTCTTAGTGCCGAACTCTTCAAATCGCAACATCTTCTGGCTAAATGGCTGCGCATTAAACAGCGGACTTGGAGCTCCATTGGTCGGCACATCAAATGTGCCATTATCTTGCTGCTCTTCCTTCGGGATCGAATTATTAGTATTGGCATCATTAGACGTCCCCGTCACGCCGCCTTCAAAGGCACCTTCATGCGTATTGGGAAGCCCCTCTGGAACATCCTGAATAAGCGGCCCTGTCAATACAGATGGATCATTCTCTCCCGATTCAACCACCGGCGTCGCAGCAACCTGATGAGTAAAGAGCCCACCACTCAACAATAGAACGACGCATGCCATTCGCGTTGCTCCGACTCCCCCACTAGAATTACCCGTTATAAATAGTTTCATCAATAAAATACTCCTAAGTCCTTATAGTTTTAATCTTAAATTTCCAATACAAAACTTCCCTTAGATGCTCTAGCATTAAAAATTAAAACAATGTATTCGATACGTGTTATTTAAAAGCATATTATTATCCAGTCCTGCGATAATAAGCAGGGGTGCTCACAAAATAGTTTATTTATATGTTACTAGTCTGAACGCTAAACCACTTGTATATGAAGCAGATACCGGCCTCTAAAGGTTTAGTTAAACTATTAATCCACTTCCCTTCTCAATCTCATCAATATACAAGATAACACAATAAGATGATTATTCTTGATTTATTATGTACAAATAATAAACAGGAATATGACACTTCACAACAAAAATAATAATACAGATAAAACGTATGTTAAAGAGTGGTGCTCGGCTAGATGTAACGTGCAATCGCGATATGTAGATCTTCAGCCACTACACAAAAAATAGCTTCAATGTTTTTTATTACGTCGAGTAGTAAATTTCTTAAAGCGCTTACGCTTATCCTGCTGATGATCAGTCAGTACGTTTTTACGCCCTTTATAAGGGTTATCACTGGTTCTGAATTCAATCTTGATCGGCGTGCCTTCAAGTTTCAATTGCTTACGAAAGGTCTTCTCAAGATAACGCACGTAACTGTTGGGGATGCCTTCAGTTTGATTGCCATGGATCACGATCCGCGGTGGACGATGCCCGCCCTGGTGCGCGTAACGTAGTTTAATCCGACGCATATGCACAGCGGGTGGTGGATGGGCAGCTACCGCCTCAGCAAGAATGCGTGTCAGCTGCGGTGTTGATAGTGCCATCTGTGCTGAATGGTATGCACGTTCAACCGACTTAAACAGCTCATTAACGCCCCGCCCTTTCAGGGCTGAAATAAAATGTATTTCAGCAAAATCAATAAAGGAAAGACGACGCTGCAACTCATCTTTAACACGCTGTTGATCGTATTCATCCATCCCGTCCCATTTATTGACCGCAATTACCAGCGCCTTACCGCTTTCCAGCACATAACCAAGAATTTTAGTATCCTGCTCTGAAATACCACCCGCATGCGCATCAATGACGAGAATCGCGACGTCCGCCTCACTAATCGCCTGCAGTGCTTTAATTGAACTAAATTTCTCAACCATTTCACTGACACGACTACGACGGCGCATACCGGCGGTGTCGATCAGGACGTAATCCTGCTTGCCACGTTGAAAGGGAATTCGAATGCTATCGCGAGTGGTACCAGGGCGATCAAATGCAAGCACGCGATCTTCTTTCAGAATGCGATTAACTAAGGTAGATTTACCCACGTTAGGGCGCCCTGAAATCGCAATTTTAATACTACGAGGACCATCTTCATCCTCTTCTTCAGGCGCTTCAGTTTTAAGCATCTGCTCAAACACTTCCGTCATCATGTCCGACACACCTTCACCATGTGCCGCTGAGATCACTACCGTATTTGCATAAGCCAGCTCATAGAACTCACTACTAATCAGCTCTACGTCACGCCCTTCAGCCTTGTTAATCACCAGCATCAATGACTTGCCAGTACGACGTAGGCGATCAGCAATGGTCTTATCACCAGCAGATAGACCGGCACGTCCATCGACTAAAAAAAGCACAGCATCGGCCTCATCAATCGCCACCATCGCCTGATCCATCATCAGGCCATCAATCCCTTTTTTCGAGTCACCTAAACCACCGGTATCAACCACAATATAAGGATGCGGCCCCATTTTACCTTCGCCATAGTTACGATCCCGCGTCAGACCCGGCTGGTCTGCCACCAGCGCATCACGCGTACGGGTGAGGCGATTAAAGAGTGTCGATTTACCAACGTTAGGTAGACCAACCAATGCAATGACAGGTTTCATCACTCGTCCATTCGTAGTGCGGTAATAGTACCCAGATGGCTTACCGAATAGAGGATATCGCTAATCACAAGTGGACGTTGTGTCACGGCGGCATCATCGACAAGGCGACGCATCACAAAGCGTCCATCTTCAGTCGATAACCAGTGCAGGTAACCTTCAAAGTCACCCACCACAATTTTACCGTCATGGATAACAGGCGAACTAATGTCGCGTCGCATTAGCTTATCCTGTCGCCACAATGTTGCGCCGGTACGTCTATCTAACGCCATCACCTGCCCTTCATCATCGCTAATAAAAAGCTGGCGTTCGTCAAGCGCGATGCCACTGTGTGAAGAAAATTCACGCGCCCAGACAATACGCCCAGAAGCCACATCAAGTGCAATTAAGCGCCCCTGAAAAGCAACCGCATATAAAATACCGTCACCATAGGTCAGCTCTGCATCCACATCAACCAGTCGTTCCAGTTCTGAACGTCCTTTGGCTAATGCAACCACTTTCTCCCATAATAATTTACCATTGCTCACTGTAAGTGCGGCGACCTTGCCATTTGAAAAGCCAGCAAAGACTTTGTCACCCACTATCAATGGCGCACCGACACCACGCAGGCTCAACGGTGGAACAATCGTCTCGTAAACCCACAGACGCTCGCCACTTTGAGCACTAAGGCCAAACATCTTGCCATCATTAGTACGCACCACAATCACACCCTGTGAAACTTGCGGCGCACTCATCACTTCGCTAGAAAGCTCACTACGCCACAACATCGAACCATCTTTGCCTGATAACGCTAACAGCTCACCTTTGCGAGTACCCAGTAATAGATAACCATCACCACTTCCGACAGCACCCGTTAAGGCCTCTTCAGTTTCAACATTCCACTGACGACAACCGCACTCAGCATCTAGCGCACGCACGCGGCCACGTGGATGAGCGATAAACAACTGCTTGCCTTCCACCACAATGGCTGGCGACTCTTCCCACGCATCCACACGCGACTGCGGCTGCCGGTACCAGACAGGCACTGTGCCAGCCACTGGCTCGAAACGTTCGAGCTGTGCCGGATGAGATTCAAGCGTTAAAGTACCGCTACAACCAACAAGTGATAAAAAAGCGAGTGCCAATAACCACCAGCGGTCAACACTCAATACAACAGAACCTCTCATAATTGCTATGCGCCCTCACTACCGAGGTCATCAAGTTTCATCTGCAACAGACTATTATCCCCTTTATCATTTGCTTTCAACGCCTTTTCATAGGCACCTCGCGCCTGGCTCAGCTGAGATAACGAAACGTAAATATCACCTTTCAGTTCTTCGTAAAGCGGGAGATACTCACCCGCTTCAATCGTATTAATCAACGACAAAGCGCCATTAGCATTACCCTCAGCCAGCATCACTGATGCCATTCGAATACGAGCCATATGAATAAATTCAGCCTGCTTGCTGTTATCTAACACCCACTGCAAACGAGCACGTGCCGATAAAAGATCGCCTTCATCGACCTTAAATTTTGCAATCGCAAATGCTGATAACACCGCGTAAGGGGTGTCTGAAAAGTTATTAATGATGTGATCACCACGCGTCACGACGGCATCACTACGTGACTGCTGCAGGTCATCCTGTAGTTGAGAAAACTCCAGTGATGCATTCTGGCTTTGTGTCTCATTGTACTGTATCCAGTAATTACCACCGATCAAGGCACCAAAACCAAACACCAGCCCAACCACAACTGATGTACCATTTTCTTTCCACCACTTTTTAAGTGACTCAATCTGTTCTTCTTCAGTTGTATTAGCTACCACGTCGACACCCTCTAAAATTTATGTTTCCTGGTGATTCTTTCTATTACTCGCGCACCGCACTATTTGATCAGACGATAACAAATTCTTTTAGATGTTGTATTAGCGCACTAGAATCCAGTGATGTCTGCGGTTTTCCATCACGCAAAGACTTCACCGTGATCTGTTGCTGCGCAATCTCATCCTCGCCCAGTATCAACACCCACTGAGCACCACTTTTGTCCGCTTTCTTCATCTGATTTTTAAAACTACCGCCACCACAATGGCTACGCAATCGTAATCCAGGCAATGCATTGCGTAACTGCTCAGCCAATAATAACCCTTGCGACACTGCCGAATCACCTACTAAGACAAAATAGGCGTGAGGCGTTGAGTCTGGCACCGCCAGCTCTCGATCCTCAATCAACGCCACGAGGCGTTCCATCCCCATTGCAAAACCGATTGCGGGTGTCGCCTTACCACCTAACTGTTCTACCAGCCCGTCGTAACGTCCGCCCGCACAAACGGTTCCCTGCGCGCCAAGATCAGTCGTGACCCATTCAAAGACCGTCTTTTGATAATAGTCGAGGCCCCGAACAAGCCTGGGATTGATGCGGTATTCAATCCCAACTCCATCAAGCAGTATCTTCAATCTTTCAAAGTGCTGGCTAGACTCATCATCAAGATAATCTAACAACTGCGGCGCACCTTCAATCATCTCCTGCATCGCCGGATTTTTACTATCCAGAATACGCAGCGGGTTTTTCTCCAGGCGCAACACACTCTCTTCATCGAGCACATCACGATGGAGCGCCAGATATTCAATCAACTTTTCACGATGAGCAGCGCGAGCAACCGACGTACCCAACGTATTAATCTGTAATTCAAGCCTTTCAAGCCTCAGCAGCTTCCACAGGCGTGCGGTCATCATAATCAGTTCAGCGTCAATATCGGGGCCATCCAGGCCATAGACTTCAACCCCCGTCTGATGAAACTGGCGAT
This sequence comes from Gammaproteobacteria bacterium, assembly GCA_021648525.1. Taxonomy (GTDB): domain Bacteria; phylum Pseudomonadota; class Gammaproteobacteria; order SZUA-140; family SZUA-140; genus SZUA-76. The sequence goes on along the minus strand of JAKISP010000007.1, from coordinate 59,563 downwards.
AACGCCCCTTTTGCGGACGTTCATGGCGAAACATCGGGCCGCTATACCACAGACGTTGAATCTGGTTATAGAGTAGACCATTTTCGATGCCCGCTCGCACACAGCACGCAGTTCCCTCCGGACGTAGACTCAGGCTGTCGCCATTACGATCCTCAAAGGTATACATCTCTTTCGCGACGATATCCGTCACTTCACCAATGGTACGCACAAACAACTCTGTCTTTTCAACAATCGGCATACGAATTTCATCATAACCATACCCCTGCACCACCTGACGTATACACGCCTCAAGATGCTGCCAGACTGGGCTCTGCTGTGGCACGATGTCGTGCATACCACGCACTACTTTTATATTCCTGGACAAGGTTGTTCCTGCACTATTCGGGTTAAGGGGTGGATAAAAAATGGCTATCAGCGCTTCAATTCCTGCAGCGGTATCACGACATCGCCATTGTCATCAATAGTCGATGCTTTACGTTGTGCGATCTGCTCACGCACATGACGCTCAATCTCATCGACCAACGCCTCGTTGCCTAATTTCTGGCTCGGCTTACCACCCACATACAATAAATTTGGCGAGCCACCGGTTAAACCGACATCAACCTCTTTCGCCTCACCAGGGCCATTCACCACACAGCCAATCACCGCCACATCCAGTGGATCGGTAATATCTTCAAAACGTGATTCCAGTGCATTCACGGTAGAGATCACATCAAACTGCTGACGCGAACAGGAAGGACAGGCGATCAGGTTAATCCCCTTGTTGCGTAGACGCAGACTCTTCAGGATATCAAAACCCACTTTGATCTCTTCGACCGGGTCAGCAGCCAACGAAATACGAATGGTGTCGCCAATGCCGTCATTCAACAACATACCAAGCCCAATCGCAGATTTCACTGTGCCAGAACGCAAACCACCCGCCTCAGTAATACCAAGATGCAGCGGCTGTTCAATCTGCGTCGCCAGTTTGCGATAGGCAGCAACTGTCATGAAAATTTCCGATGCCTTAAGGCTAATCTTATATTCCTGAAAGTCGAGTCGATCCAGGATATCAATATGTCGCAGAGCAGATTCAACCAGTGCGTCAGCGCTCGGCTCCCCATATTTCACCTGCAGTTCTTTCTCTAACGAACCGGCATTAACACCAATCCGAATCGGAATATTATGGTCACGCGCACTATCGATCACCGCACGTACGCGCTCTTCTTTACCAATATTACCTGGATTAATGCGTAAACAGTCAGCACCTAGTTCGGCCACACGTAGCGCAATTTTATAATCAAAATGGATATCGGTCACCAGCGGAATAGAGACACGCTGTTTAATTTGTCCAAATGCCTCTGCCGCATTCATCGTCGGCACAGAGACACGGACAATATCCGCACCCACTTTCTGTAATGCTTCAATCTGCCCGACCGTCGCATCAACATCACAGGTATCCGTATTGGTCATACTCTGCACAGAGATGGGCGCATCGCCACCCACCGCCACATCACCTACCATGATTTGGCGTGATTTGCGGCGTATAATTGGTGAAATTGATTTCATTAAAGTATTACATCCATCTTTCTATTCACTATTATTACCTAACGTAAATCTGGCCACTTTTCCACGCACAAAGCGACTCTGATCAAACACTTCACCATTAAAGGTCACCTCTATCGCCGACGAATACCCAAACAAAACCTTGAATGGCGCGGTTCCGCTCAGTACACGTGTTTGACCCGGCTTACCAAGGTCAAACATCACGCGCCGCTCATTGGCATCTGTAATCTCAACCCATGATTCAGCCGAAAAGGTTAATGCCATAGAATCAGGAAACGATTGAGCAGCCGCTCTGTCGGCAATAAATTCAGGCTCCAGGCTAATCTCAACCCCAGTCTCTCCAGCCTCGATAACGGGAATCGATGCCTCTTTAACTACCACAACAGTTTCTACAGGTTCAACAATTTTCTTAACCGCTAAAATCTCTTCTATTTTTACTACTGGTTTAACTGAAGAAACAATTTCTGTTACGACTGGCTCTGTTACAACTGGAGTCGTTGTAACCATCACATCATCTATTGTTGAAATTTCATCAACCACCAGCTCGTCAGGCCCTGATGACATCCCCCACCACAACAGCACAATCACTACCAGTCCCGCCACCAGTCCCATCATGACACGAAAGTCAAACGATCCTTTTTTACTAACGACATGATCAAGCGCTGGTGCAGGCTGAGTACCCTGTGAATTAAACAACTCAATTAACGGATCTGGCGGCAAGTCTAATAAACGTGCATAGTTTCGAATATAACCCGTCACAAAAATGGGTGCGGGAAAGTGATCATAGTCATCCGCTTCCAGCGCTGAAATCTGCTTTTCAGTCAAAAAGAGCTGGTTTGCAATATCTGATATAGCAAACCCTCGACGCTGACGTTCCGCAGCTAGCACGCCGCCAGGCAAACACCTTTGAGACTCAGCCACTGACACTTCAGTAGCAGCCTCAACGGGAGCATCAATCCCAGAATCAGACACTTCTACTGCTGTCGCGACCATTGTTACATCCGCGTCACGAACCGTATTGTTATCGTGTTCTACAGACCTGGAGTCAAAACTGAATTTTTTCTGCTCTAACTCACTACTATTTTCTGGCGAATCTTTCACAGTTATTCTGACTCCATCAAAGTCACGGTTTCATCCGCTAATGGAAAATTAGTTTTCAGCTGACGCACATACTCATCAACTGTTTTCGTATCATCCAACTTACGTTCAATTTGAATTCCTAGCCATAGTGTTTCTGCCGTCTGCGTAGATACTTCAGTAAAGCGTTGAAAAAAAGCCCTGGCACGAAGGTATTTTTCCGCATCGAAGGTCAGACGCGCCATTTGATACAACGTCATCGGCATACGTGGGTTTGCCTCTAACACGATGCGAAAATATTTTTCAGCTCTGGCATAGTCAGGCTTACGCATCATGCACTGCGCAAGATTTTCATAAAATTCATGACGAGGTTTATAGACCGGTGCAGTATTAATCGCCATCAAAAAGCTTTTTTCTGCCGCCTCATAATTTTTCTGGTCACAAAGAAAAACACCATAATTGTTATGCAACGAAAAGTCTTCTGGTGTTAATTCTAAAGCCCGTTTATAGTGAAACTGCGCATCATCAGGCGACTTAAGTTGTCGGTAGAGCTCTGCAATATAGTGATGAGCAGTAACCTGCTCAGGATCCTGCCTGATTGCGCGTTGTAGTTTTTCCAATGCAATATCAAGACTGCCCTGCTGCATGTAGGCCAGGCCAAGACGTGCATTGATCTCGGCAGAGTTCTCAGCATCAATTTTTTTTCTAACCGCGTCGGAAGTGCAGGCCGCTAGCGACAGCAACAGTGAGATAACAACTAACACACGACAGCGTTTTTTCATGCTTCCTGGCTCACCTGTTTGATTACGCCAAAGCTAGCGCTTCGTCGGGTTCGATCCTGTACCTTCCCTACCAGTTGCCCACAGGCGGCATCAATATCTTCTCCACGCGTCTTGCGCCGGATAGTGACCAGACCTGCTTTAATCAAAGTCTCCTGAAAACGATCAATCACTTCGCGACTAGAGCAGACGTAATCTGAGCCGGGAAAGGGATTAAAAGGAATCAGGTTAACCTTGGATGGAATTCCTTCTAATAGTTTTACCAATTTCTTAGCTTCAGCAACACTATCATTAATCCCGTCCAACATCACATATTCAAAGGTGACTTTGCGGTGTGGTTTATCGGCGATGTAACGCTGACATGCCTCCAGTAGGACTTTAATGGGATATTTTTTATTGATCGGTACAATTTCATCACGTAGTTCATCGTTGGTAGCATGCAGTGAAACAGCCAGGCTCACATCAGAAACCTCACGCAAACGATCCAATGCTGGCACTACTCCTGCGGTACTCAGCGTGATACGACGCTTGGAGAGGCCATAGGCCAGGTCATCCATCATCAAATCCATCGCGCTGACGACGTTATCAAAATTAAGCAGTGGCTCACCCATTCCCATCATCACCACATTGGTAATGGCACGGCCATCTTTCACTCCACCACCCAACGTGCGGGCAGCGACACGCACCTGAGAGATAATTTCATAAACTTCTAGATTACGATTAAACCCCTGGCGTGCGGTAGAACAGAAACTGCACTTAAGGATGCAACCAACCTGCGATGAAACGCACAGCGTACCGCGATCACCTTCCGGGATATAGACAGTTTCAATACAGTTACCATCAGCAAGTTGCAGTAGCCACTTGATAGTACCGTCTTCAGATGCCTGCTCATAGACCACCTCAGGCATCACAATTTCACACTCTTGCTGCAGCCTGGCACGCAGCGCCTTGCCCAGGTTCGTCATGGTTTCGATATCATCGACGCCATGCTGGTAGAGCCATTTCAATAGCTGAGAAGCACGAAAGGCCTTCTCACCACGCTCGGCGAAGAAGGCCTCCATTGCCTGCTGATCGAGATTCAGCAGATTGATTTTAGATTGCGTCTCCAAACGATCATTACTCAACTAGCAAAGCCCGTTGATTAACGGGTGCGAGCGCAAAGGTCGCCTGGTTCAAAGAAAAATGCAATCTCACTCTGTGCCGTTTCAGCAGCGTCTGAACCGTGAACAGCATTTTCATCGATGCTGCTTGCGAAACGCTGACGGATAGTCCCTTCAGCCGCTTCTGCAGGGTTAGTAGCACCCATCAAATCACGGTGTTTAAGGATTGCATTTTCACCTTCCAGAACCTGCACCATCACAGGGCCCGAAATCATAAAACTCACCAGGTCGTTAAAGAAAGGACGCTCATTATGTACCGCGTAGAAACCTTCTGCCTGTTCACGTGTTAGTTGCATCATTCTAGCCGCAACGATTTTCAGGCCACCCTTTTCGAAGATACTGTAGATGTCACCGATGTGGTTTTTGGCAACGGCATCAGGTTTAATAATAGAAAGGGTACGTTCGATGGACATGAAATGTTTACTCCGCGATATGCTCTAAATAACAGCAAACCCGCACAAGGCGGGTCTGCATAACCGAATTAATTAGTTATTTTAACGTCTTAGCCGGTTTCAAGCAATCATGCTGATGGCTATTTCAACGCCAGGAAGCGCGAGTACACTGTCAGGCTACTCGCGTTCTTCAATCCAGGCCATCTGAATCGCCTCCAGAATACGCTCGCCACAATGCGTCGGATCATCATCAAAGCCTTCAAGTGCCTGAACCCAATCAGAAAGGTCAACAAAACGCACCGTCAGCGGGTCGATATCCGGGTGTTTTTCATCCAGCGCGATGGCAATCTCTAGCGAGTCTGTCCATTTCAATTCCATGCCAACATCTCCGTTATCTGCGCAGATTAGTGCTGTTCTGAGACCATATTGATGGTGTATTTCGGAATCTCGACGACCAGGTCTTTATCCGACACCACGGTCTGACAGCTCAGACGCGAATCAGGATCCAGCCCCCACGCCTTATCCAGCATATCATCCTCAAGCTCTTCTGCCTCATTCAGCGATTCACCACCCTCCCGCACATAGATATGGCAGGTGGTACAGGCACAGGACATCTCACAGGCGTGCTCAATCGCAATATCATTTTCAAGCGCAATATCACAAATGGTCTTGCCTGCAGTGGCATCAATCACCGCGCCGTCAGGGCAGAGGACTTCATGGGGTAAAAAAATCAGTTTTGGCATAACTCTATACTCTATTCCACGTAAACAGGTGATTAATCGACAATCTGATCGAGCAACTTGCCCGATAGCGCTTCATTAATGTGAATATCCATGCGTCGTGCAGCAAAATCGCTGGTGGCACGCTCAAGCTTATCGTGAGCCGCCTTAATCAGCGCGATGTCCTCGCCCTGCTGCTTCTCTTTTAAGGCGACCAGAGCAGCTTTGATGGTGACGCACTCTTTATTGGTTAGCATACCATCCGCATCCATCTTCAGCGCCGCCTCAACCGCTTCGATCAAACGTGCCGAATCAACCAACTGCTCATGCAGGCGGCGTTTTTTGACATCATCTTCCGCGTAAAGCAGCGAATCAGCCAGCATTTTCTCAACCTCGCCATCGGTCAAACCATATGATGGCCTAATCTCAATACTACTCTCAACACCACTGGTGAGTTCCTTCGCTGAAACGCTCAACAGGCCATCGGCATCCACCTGAAAAGTCACACGGATGCGTGCCGCGCCAGCATTCATCGGTGGAATACCGCGTAACTCAAAACGTGCCAGTGAACGACTATCCGTTACCAGCTCGCGCTCACCCTGCAGTACATGGATCGACATTGCTGTCTGGCCATCTTTAAAGGTAGTAAATTCCTGTGCGCGTACCACGGGTATAGTGGTATTACGCGGCACCAGCTTTTCTATCAATCCACCCATGGTCTCAAGCCCCAGCGATAGTGGAATCACATCCAGCAGTAACATCTCATCACCCGGCTTATTACCGACCAGAATATCGGCCTGTATCGCGGCACCCACCGCAACCACTTTATCGGGGTCGATATTGACCATCGGCTCACGCTCAAAAAACTCAGCAACACATTCACGTACACGGGGGATTCTTGTCGAACCACCCACCATCACCACATCCTGAATATCGCCTACAGCCAATCCAGCATCACGCAATGCGCGGCGGCAAGGGCGTAATGTACGCAGAATCAACGGCTCGATTAATGCTTCAAAATTTACTCGAGAGAGCGTACTTTGCCACAACGAACCTTCAGTAGTCTCTATCGAGAGCGATACAGAGTCCGCAGTTGTCAGTGCCTCTTTCGCACGATTGGCCTCACCGATTACACGACGCAGATGGCTATGTTCAATCTCACCACTCAGTCCCGCTTCAGCCATCATCCACTCGGCTAATACACGATCAACATCATCACCACCCAGCGCAGAATCACCTGCCGTAGCCATGACTTCAAACACACCCCGACTAAAACGCAAGATCGAAACATCAAAGGTGCCGCCTCCAAAGTCGTACACCACATGCACACCTTCTGAGCCACTATCCAGGCCATAAGCAACTGCAGCTGCCGTTGGCTCATTTAACAGTCGCAGTACTTTAAGACCTGCCAGACGCGCCGCATCTTTGGTTGCCTGACGCTGCGCATCATCAAAATAGGCGGGCACCGTGATCACCACGCCATCCAGCTCACCGCCAAGATCCGCCTCTGCCTGCCTCATCAACGTCTTAAGAATCTCAGCGGAAACCGTTACCGGGCTAATATCACCTGCAACGGTTTGAATAAACGGCATACCACAATCAGTCCCGGAAAACTCATAGGGAAGTTTATTCGCGGTTGTCTCAATATCAGCGACACCCCGACCCAGTAGGCGTTTTGCTGATGCAATGGTATTTAACGGATCCTGATACGCGGCATCTTTCGCTGCCTGCCCGACCACCGGTGCTGAATCCGCAAAGTAACGCACCACCGATGGACAGTGATGATTGCCCTGCGCATCGACCATCGTCTGCGCATGACCATCACGCACCGTTGCTACCAGCGAATTGGTGGTACCAAGATCGATACCCACTGCAAGATGATGCTGACGCTGCAGCTTTGTCTCACCAGGCTCACTTATCTGAAACAACACCATAATCTACTCAATATTCCTTTGCGCTACCGATGTCTACCGATTAATTAAACGCATCTTCAATCTCATCCAGCTCATCATTCAAACGAGAGATAAACTGCATCTCATCATATAAACGGTGCGCCTTCACCAGCGCTTCATCGGAGCCCCCCATAAAGACTTCCTCTAACGAAAGCTGTAATCCCATCAACCTTTTTTGCAATTCACTCGCCAGCTGCATTAGCGCGCGCTCGGCATTTTCACCCTGACGCGCATCCTCTAAACGCTCACGTAGCTCAATCTGTTCCGTGAGAAATACGATATCTTTACTCGTCACCGAATCATCAATATCAACGCCTTTCAACTGTAATAGATAGCGTGCGCGTGCCAATGGCGACTTTAGTACATTATAAGCTTCGTTGATCAATGCTGTCAGTTGCATCGATATTCGGCGTTCTTTTTCGGTCGCATTAACAAAACGATCAGGATGGATCAACCCCTGCATATCACGATAACGCTGCGTCAACACGCTGCGATCAATATCGTAGACAGCAGGAAAATTAAACAGCTGAAAATAATTTTTGGAAAAAAGAGATTCCATAACCACGCGTTAAACTAAACTTAGACAGCCAGCAATCAGACTGTAAAACTCTCACCGCAACCACAGGTATCGGCTACATTGGGATTATTGAACTTAAAACCCTCATTTAATCCTTCACGCGTGTAATCGAGTTCGGTACCATCAAGATACAATAGACTTTTAGGATCAACGATGACTTTAACCCCGAAGTTCTCAATCACGACATCATCTTTCTCAATCTCATCCGCCACTTCAAAGACATAGGCATAGCCTGAACAGCCAGATGTCTTAACACCCAGGCGCAGACCGATGCCTTTGCCACGTGCTTCGAGGTAACCGTTAATATGCTTAGCCGCAGATTCTGTTAACGTAATTCCCATAACTCTCTTTCTCAAATAGCAAACAATATTGGCAACTGCGATTAACCCGCGTCAGCGACCTTTTCAGGGACATCAACGACTGCAGCACCTTTACTGTTGTAATCTTCGATTGCCGCCTTAATTGCATCTTCCGCTAACACAGAACAATGCACTTTTACCGGCGGTAACGCGAGCTCTTCCGCAAGCTCAGTATTCTTAATTTCACTAGCTTCCTGTAACGTCTTACCTTTCACCCACTCAGTTAGCAATGAACTAGAAGCAATAGCAGAGCCACAACCATAGGTCTTAAATTTAGCATCTTCAATCACACCTTCATCGCTAACCTTAATTTGCAGTTTCATCACATCACCACAGGCTGGCGCACCGACCATACCGGTACCGACTGCACTGTCATCTTTATCGAATGAACCCACGTTACGTGGATTTTCGTAGTGGTCCATAACTTTATCACTATATGCCATTTTCATACTCTCCTAAATGTGCCTAATGCGCAGCCCATTGAACTTTTGATAGATCAACACCATCCTTGTACATCTCCCACAATGGTGAGAGTTCCCTGAGTTTCTCAACTTTTTGTCGTACCAATTTAATGGTGTAATCCACATCCGCCTCGGTGGTAAAACGTCCCAGTGAAAAACGGATCGAACTATGCGCCAGCTCATCTTCACGACCTAGCGCACGTAATACATAAGAGGGTTCAAGACTCGCCGAGGTGCAGGCAGAACCGGACGAAACCGCGATGTCTTTCAGCGCCATAATCAACGACTCGCCTTCAACAAAGTTAAAACTGATATTCAACAGCCCCGACACATGATGAGAAAGATCACCATTAATATAGATCTCTTCCATATCGTTAAAACCATTCAACAACCTTTCACGCAGCGCCAGCAGACGAGTTGATTCCGCTACCAGCTCTTCTTTTGCCACGCGAAACGCCTCGCCCATGCCAACAATTTGATGCACCGCCAGGGTACCAGAACGCATCCCACGCTCATGCCCGCCACCATGCATCTGTGCCTCGATCCTAATACGCGGTTTGCGGCGCACATACAATGCACCGACCCCTTTCGGGCCATAAATTTTATGGGCAGAAAACGACATCAAATCGACCTTCACCTTTTCCAGGTCGATCTCAACCTTGCCAGCGCTCTGCGCCGCATCACAATGAAAGATGATCCCTCTACTGCGTGCTAATTCTCCGATTGCAGCGATATCCTGCACCACACCGGTCTCGTTATTAACATGCATGATGGAGATCAGAATCGTATCTTCACGAATCGCATCCTGCAGTACTTTCATGTCAATAAAGCCACTGTTTTCGACTTCCAGGTAGGTCACCTCATAACCTTCACGCTCAAGCTGACGACAGGTATCCAGCACCGCTTTATGCTCGGTCTTACAGGTAATGATGTGCTTACCTTTCTTTTTGTAAAAGTGAGCCACACCTTTAATCGCCAGGTTGTCTGATTCGGTAGCACCCGAGGTCCAGACAATCTCACGAGGGTCTGCATTGATTAATGCCGCCACATGTCCACGCGCCTCTTTAACTGCATCATCCGCCTTCCAGCCAAACACATGTGAACGCGAAGCTGGGTTACCAAAATCACCGTCCATCGTTAAACAAGCCATCATTTTTTCAGCCACACGAGGATCTGCGGGTGTCGTTGCAGCATAATCCAGGTAAACAGGCACTCTTTCACTCTTGCTCATATTTCTTAGTCATTCCTTAAACATTCACACTCGAAATTCATACAGCGCTCACGTCCAGCCACTATTCAATTTTAATAAACTTTCAACCTGCTCCTGCAGCGTTGAAATCAGTTGTTCAACATCTTTCATCGTATTACCACTACCAAAACTCACACGTACAGCACCATGAGCCAGGCTATCATCTACTCCCATTGCCTTAAGCACATGAGAAGACTCACCACTACCACTTGCGCAGGCTGAACCACTTGAAACAGCAATGCCTTCACGATCCAGACTCATCAACAGGGTGGCGCCTTCAATCCCCTCCACCGCAAAAAAGATAGTGTTGGGCAGGCGTTTTGCCTGTTGCGCGAAAACAACGACACCTGCAATCTTCTGTAATGCCTGCTCGGTTCGATCTCGTAGCTGCTCACAATGTTCAGCTCGCGCTTCCAGACCGGGATGAATCAACGCTGCCGCCGCGCCAAAACCAACAATGCCCGCCATATTTTCAGTCCCAGCGCGTAATCCGGCTTCGTGGCCACCGCCATGCACCATCGGCTGTAGCATCAAACCCTTTTCAACCACCAGTGCACCCACTCCTTTCGGCCCACCTATTTTGTGCGCTGAGAGGCTCATTGCTGAAACACCCAGGGCATCAAAATTGACATCTATTTTACCCAGCGCCTGCACTGCATCGGTATGCATCATCACTCCCCGGCGTCTGGCAAGCTCACTCAACTGCACCACATCCTGCACCACGCCAGTTTCGTTATTCGCCAACATCACCGACACCAATGCAGTTTTGTGCTCAATCAGCACCCGTTCAAACTCAGTTGGGCTCACCACGCCATCATCATCTACGCCAGCGAATGCTAATGGATAACCTTCGCACTGCAATGCCCTTGCCGCCTCCAGAACCGATGAATGCTCCGTAGCAGCCACTACCAGTCTGCTGCCTGCATCCACCACCGACATCATTCCTTTCAATGCCAGGTTGTTGGCTTCTGTACCTCCACTGGTGAAAATCACCTGCCGCGGCTGCACTCCCACCAACATCGCCACCTGCGCTCTGGCATGTTGCAGCGCTTGTTGCGATTCACGCCCCTGTCGATGCTGGCTCGATGGATTACCATAACAACTGCCTTTCAAGCAGGGTAGCATTGCCTCAAACACCCGTTCATCAATGGGTGTTGTCGCGTTATGGTCCAGATAAACAGGCATCACTCCACACCAATCACTATTAACTGGCTAGTTAGTAGCCCCGCCAATCACAGATGAAAACGTCGCATTCTGACTCTGCTTCTGTAGGTTATCCTGACGCACTGCGATATCTTTCACCGCATTACGCTCAACCAACTGCCCAAGACTGATGTTCTCAAGAAACTCATACAGCTGACGACTCAAATCTGACCATAACTCATGAGTCAAGCATGGCTTACCATCCTGACAATTCCCCATACCACCACAACGTGTTGCATCAACTTTTTCATCAATCGCCGTTACTACATCCGCCACCGCTATTTCATTTGAGTCTCGACTTAAGCGATAGCCGCCACCTGGACCACGTGCACTATCGACCAATCCCTGCTTGCGCAATTTGGCGAAAAGTTGTTCAAGGTAGGAAAGCGAAATCCCCTGGCGCTGGGAAATATCAGCCAATGGCACTGGACCTTCCTGCGCATGTAGCGCTAGATCCAGCATTGCAGTCACTGCGTAACGCCCTTTTGTCGTCAATTTCATAATCTTCTACCTTTATGATTGTAAGGTAATAAGCATTCTACATTGTTGATTGTTTTAGTCAAGATTTAATTCCGCATAACAGAATCATCTTTAACCGCCACCCCATCATCCGTTTTTGAAGTGTTTTTTTCTTCCGAATCAATATTATAGAGTTCTAATTCAGGCAGTGGCGACACATCAACATCAGCACCCATCTGCTTGAGCGCCACATTAAGCTCCTCTATCTTCCCATCCATTGCATGAATATGGTCTAGCATACAATTAACCGCATTTGAGACAGGGTCAGCCGCGTCCTGCGACACACCATACGCATCAAAACCGATCTTCTTAGCGAATTCACGGCGTTTTTTAATATTGACATCCTGACTGCTGCGCGCCACATGCGCCGGCACACCAATCATTATTGCCCCAGCGGGTACATTTTTAGCAACGACCGCATTTGAACCAATACGCGCACCCTCATTGACCGTAATCGGCCCAAGCACTTTTGCACCAGCACCCACCACCACATTATTTGCCAATGTTGGATGGCGTTTACCCTTATCCCAGCTCGTGCCACCCAATGTCACCCCATGATAAAGGGTGCAGTCATCACCAATCTCAGCAGTTTCGCCAATCACCACCCCCATGCCATGGTCAATAAAAAAACGCCGCCCGATCTTTGCCGCCGGGTGAATCTCAACCCCCGTCACCCAGCGTGCAAAGGTCGACAGCAGTCGCGCCAGCCAGGTCAGGCCAAAGTTCCACAACGAATGACTGCAACGATGAAAAATCACCGCATGCACACCCGGGTAAGTCGTTAACACCTCAAACGTGTTGCGCGCGGCAGGGTCGCGCTCAAAAACACATTTAATATCCTCTCGTACATGCTTAAACATGATTATTTCCAAATTAAAACCTGAAACACAAAGTCACAAAAAAGTTTAACACAACACCTTACGTTCACTAAAAGGCACCCTGCTATTAACGGATTAAATGAGAAACAGATAATTTATCATTATCCAGCTCAGAAGTGCTTTTGCACCGCCGTTAGAATCCCACGCAAAATATTTAACTCCTGTTTTTCTAATCGAGCCCGATTGTAAACTCGCCTCAAGCGGTGCATTAAGAACTTCGGTTTTGCCGGATCCAGAAACTCACTCTGCACCATCACTTCCTCTAAATGCGCATAAAACTGTTCAACCTCTTTCATCGTAGCAAACTCAGCATCGTCAGAATCTGGTCTCTTAGCTACTACAACACCATCCTTCTCCTGGGTCATCCTCACTTCATACGCGATGACCTGTATCGCCGCCGCAATGTTCAACGAGGGATACTCAGGGTTAGTCGGAATATTCACCAGATAATGACAGCGACTCAGCTCAGCATTGGTCAAACCCGAGTGCTCACGTCCAAACACCAGCGCCACCGGGCCATTAGCACACTCCGCTACCACCTTCGCCGCACATTCACGTGGATCAAGCTGTGGCCAGGTAATACTGCGCAACCGAGCACTCGCACCCACCACCAACGAACATTCCGCCAGCGCCTCGTCCAGCGAATTGCACACCACCGCCTGCGCCAGCACATCATCAGCACCCGAAGCCCTTGAGGTCGCCTCAGCACTCGGAAACACCTTCGGCTCAACCAGATAAAGCGACGCTAAGCCCATATTTTTCATTGCCCGAGCGGTCGCGCCGATATTCCCTGGGTGAGAGGTATTCACCATGACTATTCTTATATTCTTAAACATCGCGCCACCATACAGCGAGCTCACAGCATCTATCAAGCGTATTTTTAACGAAAATACAATCTATTAATCCAGCGGAATACCACTCACAGGGCAATTTCTGCTATTCTTAGCCCCCGAAGAAATTCACCACCCTAAAGTGACCACCTGAGCTATGCATCCAACCCTGAATATCGCCGTACGTGCCGCAAGAAGTGCTGGTAGCATCATCATGCGCAACATGGATCGCATCGATTCCCTCAATGTGACTGCCAAAGGGAAAAACGATTTTGTCTGCGATGTCGACAAAATGGCCGAAGCAGAGATCGTTGCGACCATTCGCAAAGCATTTCCTGAGCACGGTATCTATGCAGAAGAAGGCACTATGCACAAAGGGAATGAGTACCGCTGGATCATTGACCCACTCGATGGCACTACCAACTACCTGCACGGTTTTCCACAGTTTTCTGTATCGATTGCACTACAGTGCAACAACCGCATCGAACAGGCCGTGGTCTACAATCCACTTCATCAGGAGCTGTTCACCGCCACCCGTGGTGGTGGTGCGTTTCTGAACGACAAGCGCATCCGCGTCAGCAATGCTAAAGGGCTTGGCGGCTCACTGCTCGGCACGGGCTTTCCGTTCCGCCATCCGCAATACCTTGATGCCTACATGGAAACCTTCAAAGTCATGCATCTACAAACCGCTGGGATTCGGCGCGCTGGTTCAGCCGCACTTGATCTTGCCCACGTCGCCAGCGGCAGACTTGATGGCTTCTGGGAAATAGCCCTCAAACCGTGGGACATGGCGGCAGGAGTATTGCTAGTACAGGAAGCAGGCGGGCTAGTAGGTGATTTTAGTGGTGGCCACGACTTCCTGGAGACCGGCAACCTTGTTGTCGGTAACCCAAAAATTTTCAAAGCAATCCTTCAGGGCATTCAACCGCACCTGACTGAAGAACTAAAAAAATAATACGATTTCGATAATCTTCCCCTTAAGTTCCCCGCCCCACAACCGACATATTGAGGGAATTTAAGGAGAGAGCATGACCCGCTATAAAACACATCTGATCGCAGTTAAAAAGTTCAACGATAAAGAAGAGATCATTATGCGGGACATCCGCGATGCGATGGAATACCTCGCTATCATGATGACTCAGCAGCATTTCTGCCAAAGCCCCAAAGAAAGGCCACCTGGACGCCAATCACCAGCAACTCACATCTACTGTTACGACGCCAAAGTCATTCCACTCCCCCATAGCCACAACTAATCACCACCGAATCATATCTGCAACCACGACGAGTAATGAGCGCGAATAGATTCGGCCGCCAGTTAAACAGTACCCTCACACAAACTCAGAGCGAAACTAATAAGCTTTTCATCAGACATTCAAAAAAAACCTCTTTATTCCAGATGCAACACTAGACAACACCCATCTAATAACGCAAAAATACCCTTGCGACATTCACACAGGGACTCGAGATAAATAATGACTGAACCGCTATTACCACTGATCACTGAGGCAGAAGAACTTGAAGCAAAGATTGATGAAGAAAACCTTGTAATCATCGATCTATCCCGCGCCCCCATCTATGCGCGCAACCACATCCCAGATGCGGTGCATATCGAATACTCGCAGATTGTTAGCAGCAAGCCACCCACCATGGGACTCCTGCCTGCTGCCGAAGCGTTCAGTGAAGTATTATCGACAGCCGGCATCAGTCCAGAAAGCCATGTTGTCGCCTATGATGACGAAGGTGGTGCAAAGGCGTGCCGCCTGCTCTGGACACTCGATGTCGCCGGTCACAAAAACTTCTCACTGCTCAATGGTGGGCTACAGGCCTGGGTCAATGAGAATCACGCCACCAATGAAGGTATCGAGACCGCCTTACCAACAAAATATAAAGTCACTTATACCGACAACGGCATCATAAACAAAGCAGAGATCCTCGCCAAACTGGGAGACCCAAACGTAGTATTTCTCGATGTACGTTCACCCAGCGAATTCAACGGCAGCGACAAACGTGCACACCATGGCGGCCACATCCCTGGCGCGGTCAATCTGGAATGGATTCACGCCATTGACCAGCAATACAACCTGCGCCTCAAAGATGCCAACGACCTGCAGCTGCTCTACATCCCGCTCGACGTAATGCCTGGCAAAGAGGTGATCGTCTACTGCCACAGCCATCACCGCTCGGCACACAGCTACATCGCTCTGAAATCACTGGGCTACCAAAAGCTCAAAGGCTATGCCGGTTCCTGGTCCGACTGGGGTAATGACCCTGAGATGCCATTCGAATAACGCCACAGACCCAAAAAGCGCAAATCGCCTCTGATTAGCACTGCCATTAACAGCACTATCCGGGGCGGTGTCACTTTATGATAATTGGAGCAAAGGATCTTAGCGGTCAAGCTGTAAAAGTAAATCCGTGCCAGACAGACCAGGCTAGTGTATGTGTCAGCAGGTCGTTATCTCAACGAGAAAGCCGCCTGTCGGCGGCTTTCTATACTGAAACTAGCGGGTGTTTTGCAAGAGTCTCAATGCTTGCTTGTGCTTAAACTCACACTGTAATAATTTAATAAGATTTAAGCCTGTTTATTGCTAACAGCGAGACAGTATTGATCTTCGCTAGAATTTTATTGCCTGAATTTTTCTGGTCAGGAAAGAGGCGAGATAGACGCCATTATCAGCATCGTAGATTCCAAAATTATCTTCTAGCATAGCGCTCTGAACGTTCCAGATATTAGCATCATCACTTCCACCTACCCAGACATCAAAGTGCTCTACCTCTTCGCTAAGCGTAAACATAACGGTAATCCAGTCACCAGGCTTTATTGTATCATTTAAGTCCCATGGGCTATTGAATGGTAAATGCCATCCAACGGTTTGATTAGGCACACCGTTGCCATCACTATCTGCAAACCCAGGCTCGGCTTGCCCATGAAATTTTGACTGTAAATCTAAGGTTATCACATTGCTAATGGTAATATCATCACGCCTTGTATCCAGGCCAAATACGACAAAATTTTCATCTTCATCAAGTAATTTATCACCTGCGGACACTTGAGTGGGCGGGAAGGCTTGCCAGTTAGTGATAGTGTGATTGTTAGGCGTTGTTAGATCAGGGGCGATGGGACCCGCGTTATTAACCATCATGAAATAGGTATATTCGCCTTGACCGTTTTCCCAGTACACAACATGAATATTACCCAGAGGCATGGCAAGGGCACTGGCTGAATAAGCCGCGCTGAAATAAAAAAACAAAATAGAGAGTATATATTTTTTCATGATGTTTCTCCTGCTGGGTTATTAGACTTAAGTCTGGATCCATTTTTCACCATCCAGAAAAGGCGCTGTAGTGCGATTTTTTGACCAAAAACTAAGGTGAAATTCATTACCCTTTCCCTCACTGTTTGTGTAGACCGTCTTCTTTATGAGAAGAAGCAGGCTATTATCCCTGCACTCTTTACCATTCTATTGAATAAGCCTTTCATTTTCCTTGCATGGAATAATTATCTTAAATTCATTATATTATGAAAATAATATATAAAAAGAATGAGAATGTATTATTGTCTGTATGCAGCACCCCCTTGCTCCGACCACACCAAGAAGCATCATAAGCACACCTGACACTACGAGATCATTACTCATAGAAGGTAGCGCCTTATCGAAATATGATTTGATCGATAAATTTCCGCCTGGTCGATATTGGAATATGAGACACTTGTGCTGACGATATACCCAACTCACGCTGATCACTGGCGAATATACTGGCACCATGACGAAGTATATTCAGCATCGTTCGACTAGAAAGTTCGATTGCTTTTTTGCTAATCGTAAGCTTGCATAAAGCAGCAATAGATAAAGGTGTTGACCTGCGTTATGAACAACTCCCAACACTCATCACCACTAATCGTCCTTTTGCCGTATGGGATGAGGTTTTTCCGAATGCCGCCAGCACTGCGCAACCCAACCTGTAAAATTTAATGTTAGGCAGCCTCATCCAACGCATCAATATTTTCACCACCAAAGGCTTCAAATAGCTGCTTGATGAAGAGTGATAGTTCGAGCGTCATGATTGAGAAGTCGACATCAAAACGTGCAGCAGTATCATCTGCTTCTACGTCATCAGCCTGCTCCTGAACAATTTCCAGAAAACGAATACGTTTAATCGCAAAGTTTTCATCCAGTACAAAGGTGATTCGGTCTCGCCAGTTAAGTGCCAATTTGGAGACTAGCTTGCCCTCTTTGAGATGCAGTTTCACTTCTGGGCTACCAAGATCCAGTCTTTTACAGCGCACCACGCTGCCCTCGATATCTGCAGCGCGCAATTCACATTCATCTTCAACACCAAACTCAGGTGGATGACTATTTTTGGTGAGCCACTCAGTCATAACTGCATATGGCGCTTCATTCGGGGTCGGTGGTATCACTGGCAATGAGCCGAGGGTTTTACGCAGCAGTGCAGTGAACTCTTCGGCCTTTCCAGCCGATGAGGTATCAACCACTAACAGTCCCTCTTTGGGGTCGATAAAGGCGAAGGTATGTATAGTGCGGCTAAGCGCACGTGGCAGTAGTTCAGTCATCACGTCATCGCGAAGGTTGTCTCGCTCTTTTTTACGCACCTTGCGCGCCTGAGTATCTTCGATCTTTTCAACACGCTCATTCACATGCTCTCGCACCACTGAAGCGGGCAAAATTTTCTCTTCTTTGGTGGCACAGATCATCAGGAAACCGTTCGCAGCATGTACTAGCATTTCGCCCTTACGCCCCATCGGAGACCCCCATCCCTGGCACATCTCTTCATGCGGACCACAGAGACGGCTCGGTTTGGTCTGTAACGCTGCTTCAAGCGTTTCAGCGGTATATTCGAACGGTTTAGTAAAACGGTAAAGCTGCAGGTTTTTGAACCACATAAGTCTTCATCAATTGAGTTAGCGCGCAACGCGGAAACAGGATTATAACGACACTCAGCAGCGGGTGTCACTGCCTCTTTGCACTTGACTTCTGTAACTCATTGATCATGCATGAGGTGCCTGTTTTGAACATCAGCAAAGATGATCGATGATGAATATATAGTCGGCTAAGGGTATGATGTCGCCTTCTGTAATCTGTTGAATAGAGCCTCGAAATGAACAAAAAAACTGTTATTCTTAATTACATTATGCGCAGGCAACGCAACCGTCGGATAAAAATGGCGCTCTTTGCAGTCGTCATTGCAGGGCTGATAGGCTGGGCGCTCACCTTTTCTCAGCAACAGGCCTTTTCACTCACGCCACCCACAACAGGACAATCTGATAAGTCACCTGCTGCATCTGACAGTAATAGAAGTGCTCTCCTCAAGAGATTAAGCGCCCAGCGATCAAGCTAGACCATTGACGATTCAGCATAATAAATCACTGAATACAACTGCCCCGATTCCTGCTCCATCTCCTCCATCAAGTGGCACTGGCCCACTTAGCCTGGTATTAGTGCTACTGTCTCTAGTTGTTAATCGGGATAAGTAGCGGTGTTCTCAACAAAATACCACCGCAAGTGGTACGGCTTGTGAGCAGACTAGCACCCGCACACAAGAGACTTCAAATCCTGCCGGGTAGCGCATAAATTCAGCCTATATCAAAACATGGAGGACTGGATTATTGAACAAATCCGCGCATCAAGCTTAAAATATTGCACAGGCATAACTCAATATGAGAACATTAACGACTGATATAAAGTCTCACAATTCACAAGGCCTCGAATGGCTCTGCAAGGATAATGTAAGTATATGAAAACTGTAGATGTTCTAGTCGTAAAACTGCTGCAACTGATCGTTACCACCTTTTTTCTGTTTGTGCTGTCCCTGTGGTACGGCTCAATTTTACTCGCCCCACTCGCAGTCTGGTACAATTTAAGCGCCTTTCTTGGCGGTGGCATTTTTGCCACATTGGTCGCCAGTGGCCTGACCGTCGGGCTGGGCTTCTACATCGCTAAACTACCTGGGCTGATTGATACCATGATCAAGCCGGGAGTTGAAATGTACAAATTAGCACTCTCTACCGTTTGCGGTATTGGGCGTGTGGCCAGCGCCATCAACCCTAAAACTGAAACAGAGAAGAATGAAGATAAACCAGCTAATAGCACCGCTAGTACCGACGCAAAATAAGTCTGCACAAAAAAGCCCCTGAGACAGGGCTGTCTCAGGGGCTTTTATATTGATACAGTCAGCCACTATTGAAATGGGTGACGCAGCACCATCGTCTCATCACGGTCTGGCCCGGTTGAGATCACATCGACCGGCACCTCCACCACCTCTTCAATACGTTTTAGATACGCCACCGCATTCGCAGGCAGATCCTCATAGCGTTTCACGCCATAAGTACTGTCACTCCACCCTGGCATGTCAACATAGACTGGCTCGCAATTAGCGAAGGCCTCAGCACCATCAGGTGGTACCAACTTCTCAACGCCATCATATTTGTAACCGACACAGATACGGATGGTATCGAGCCCGTCAAGCACATCCAGCTTGGTGATACAGAGCCCTGAAACGCTATTGATCTGTGCTGCGCGACGCAGTGCAACCGCATCGAACCAGCCACAACGACGCGCGCGGCCAGTGGTCGAACCAAATTCATGGCCACGCTCAGCCAGGTGGCCACCGACCTCATCATCCAGCTCAGTCGGAAATGGTCCAGAGCCAACGCGTGTTGTGTAAGCCTTGGTAATACCGAGGACATAGTCAAAGCCCAGCACCCCCATACCACTCCCGGTCGCAGCACTGCCAGCGGTGGTGTTCGATGAGGTGACAAATGGGTAAGTACCGTGATCAATATCCAGCAGTGTGCCCTGCGCACCTTCAAACATGATGCTCTTGCCCTGCTTTTGATACTGTGCGATCAATTCCGGGACGTCATCAATCAGCGGCTCAATAATCTCCTGCATCGCCATCGCCTCATCAAGCACCTTCTGGAAATCAACCGGTTCAACTTTATAATAGTTCTGCAACATGAAGTTGTGATAATCGAGCACTTCGCCTAATTTGGCCGCAAAACGTTCACGATGAAACAGATCACCTAAACGCAGGCCACGGCGTGAAACTTTATCTTCGTAAGCGGGACCAATACCGCGCCCAGTAGTACCAATCGCCTGCTTGCCCCGTGCGATCTCACGCGCCTGATCAAGCGCAATGTGATACGGCAGAATCAAAGGGCAGGCCGCGCTAATCTTAAGCCGCTCGCGCACTGGCACACCGCGTGACTCCAGCATATTAATCTCTTTGAGCAGCGCCTCTGGTGAAACCACCACACCGTTACCAATCAGGCACTGTACCCCGGCACGCAAAATACCCGATGGAATCAGGTGCAAGACGGTCTTTTCACCATCGATCACCAGCGTGTGGCCCGCATTGTGTCCACCCTGAAATCGAACGACTGCCGCGACCTCTTCAGTCAGCAGGTCAACAATTTTACCCTTGCCTTCGTCACCCCATTGAGTGCCGATAATGACTACATTTTTACCCATGATTTTCTCTTACAACGAATTAACACTTCTGCATAAAAAAAGCACCGTCTACTGCCGCGCTTATCCCACCAAATTTATCGCTTATGGCTTATTGTAAATCGACTACCTGCCATTGACCATTCATCTCAACAATTTTGCGGTCACAACCGGCTGCGCTCATGTCATCTTGCTGCCCTGGCAAAAATTCAATCACACGCTCGCCCTCTTCACGCAAAGCTGCAATATACGCCTGCAACGCAACGCGCTGTTCACTATTATCACCAGGGTAGGCAATGATTGCACTGGGTTTAGAGACTGCCGTATCGCTCAGCAACATCAATGTTTTAAGGTCTGAGCTAAAGCCTGTCGCCGGACGTGCACGCCCAAAGACGCTGCCGATATCATCATAACGCCCACCACGCGCCACTTCCTGGCCGTGGCCCGGTACAAATGCGGCAAACACAATACCCGTCTGGTAGCTGTAACCACGCAGCTCTGCAAGATCAAAATGGAGCGAAATCTCGCCCATACGCTGTGCAGCAAAACCGGCTACCTGCTGCAAGGTATCAATCGCCGTCAGTACTTCTTTACCCGCACCACTCAATACTTCGCGCGCTTCTTTTAACACCTCGGCACCGCCATTCAGATCAACCAGTGCCAGCAACATGGTACGCGCACTCGCATCATCACAAACATCCGCTAGCAGTTCGCCAATCTCTGGCTTCGCTTTACGCTGCAATGCATCAAATAACATCGCCTCCTGTGCAGTGCTTAGATTGGCATCACGTGCCAGTGCACGAAAAATACCCACGTGGCCAAGATCGATATGGATCTCATTTAGCCCGGCAAGACGCAGTGTTTCCACCATCAGGTGAATGATCTCTACATCACTCTCAATACCGGCATGACCATATAACTCTGCACCAACCTGCAACGGGCAACGGCCACGCGAGAAGCCGTCCTGACGAGTATGCAGCACAGCATCCAGGTAACAGAGACGTGTTGGCCCTGCGCGGTTAAGACGATGCGCATCGATACGCGCTACCTGCGGTGTCATATCCGCATGCACGCCGAGCAGACGACCACTCTTCTGGTCGATCAGTTTAAACGTTTCGAGTTCCAGTTCGGTACCGGCACCCACTAATAGTGACTCAAGGTATTCCACCATCGGCGGAATCACATATTCGTAACCCCAACTGCTATAAAGATCCAGCAGTGAACGACGTAAGCGCTCCAGGCGTTCGGCCTGCGGCGGCAGGAATTCATCAATCCCTTCGGGGAGTAACCAGCTATTTTTTTCTTTCGACACGTTATTGGCCATTGAGCGCCATTAAGCACTCATATATCAAATCAATTAAGGGAAAATGCCGCTGTTACAACAGGCGAACAAACCGCATGCGCGATTATAGCGCACCCAGCCGCTGGAAACTATTGCGGACTAGCACTATTATCGAACGAGATAAAGCAGCAGAACACCCGATACCATGCAAACCAGCCCGCCAAGACGCAGCGTACGATCACTCAGGCTTGCCATTGTCAGCAAGGATTCACGTAACCCTTTGGGACTAATGAACGGCATGAGGCCCTCAATCACCAACAGCAATGCGAGTGCTATCCACAGCTCCTGCCACATAATCTATAATGAAGTTCCAAAAAAGTTAATAATAAAGCTGAGAAGGGAAAAACTGCCCGGCAGATAGACCTGCCGGGCGATACCAGTATTACTCTACGCCTTTAGAGTTTTTGAAATATTTAAAGAAATCGCTACCTGGCTCTAACACCACAATATCGCTTTTATCTCTAAAGGAACTTCTATAGGCGTCCAAACTGCGGTAAAAAGAGTAGAACTCGCTGTCCTGGGTATATGCAGCGGCATAGATTGCGGCCGCTTCACCATCACCTTCACCACGTAGTTGCTCAGCTTGACGAAAGGCATCCGCAATAATGATGGTACGTTGACGATCAGCATCAGCGCGTATACGCTCCGCCGCCTCAGCACCTTTCGAACGCAGATCTTTTGCCACACGTGCACGCTCCGCTTCCATACGCAGGAAGACCGAAGTACTCACATCCTCAGAGAGATCAATCCGTTTAATACGAACATCCAACACATCAATCCCAAAATCTTTTGCCTGTGCGGCCGCATTCGCGGTTAGAATCTTCATGATTTCAGCACGTTCACCAGAGACCACTTCTTGAATGGTACGTTTACCAAACTCACCCCGTAGACCATCTCGAATAATCTGAGAAAGACGCAGATTGGCCTGACGCTCATCGCCACTCATCGCGGTGTAGTAGGTGCCGACATCTGCAATTTTCCATTTCACAAATGAATCAACAATCACATTTTTCTTTTCAGAAGTCAGATAACGTTCAGGTTCTGAATCCAGTGTCACAATACGGGCATCAAATTTACGCACGTTATTGACTAACGGCAACTTAAAGTAGATACCGGGTTCAAAATCTACTTTAACGATTTCACCCAGACGAAACTTAATCGCCCGCTCACGCTCATCAACCGTAAAGACACAGAATGAGCCAACCAACACGGTGATCATCAGTGCAACCACCACTGTCATTAATTTACCCTGATCCATTATCGTGTCTCCCTGCTACGCAGTGTTGATCTTGCACGTACCTGGTCGGCCATGCGATCTCTGGCCCGATTCTCAATTACCTGGCGTGCCGCATTCGCTGCCTGTGATGTCTGCTCTATCATCGGCATGGCCGCTGCCGCTGGCGCCATCATACGGTCAAGCGGAAGATAGAGCAGATTACCACTACCTTCAACATCCAGCATCACCTTGCTAGTATTATTTAATACCGTTTCCATTGCATCCAGATACAGACGCTCACGTGTCACAACAGGTGCCTTTTCATACTCAGTCAGTACCTGCAAGAAACGACTGGTCTGACCTTCGGCCTCAGAAACAACCTTCGATTTATAGGCGGTCGCCTCTTCAAACATACGTGCGCCAGCACCACGTGCTCTCGGCAAGATGTCATTGGCATAAGCTTCCGCTTCGTTTTTCACTCGCTGCTCATCTTCTCGTGCTTTAACCGCATCACTGAAGGCCGCCTGCACTTGCTCTGGTGGCTGTGCATCCTGCATATTCACACTGGTAACCTGAAGACCGGAAACATAACGATCCAGAATCGCCTGAATCAAAACTTCAGCGCTCTGCACCATCTCGCTACGCCCTTCGGTCAGAACGAAATCCATTTTGCTTTTACCCACGATTTCACGCACCGCGCTTTCAGTCGCTTCGCGCAAGGTTTTATCAGGTGAACGCAAGTTGAAGAGATAATCCTCTGCATTCTTAATGCGGTACTGAACGGCAAAGTTCACATCAACGATGTTCTCATCCTGAGTCAACATCATCGCTTCGTTTAGCACGCTACGCTTTGATGTTTCACCACCGACACCTGAACGGTAACCGATTTCAACGTTTCTAATCTGCGATACATCGACAATCTCGACAGTAGAGATCGGCGCAGGCATGTGCCAATGCGGTCCCGGCTGAGTAGTTTCACTATACGCACCAAAAACCAGTTCCACGCCACGTTTACCTTCATCAACAATATAGATGCCGGTAAGGCCCCATAGAAAGAGCGCGCCACCCACGACTACGCCCAGACCAATCTTGCTAGCAGCGCCGCCGCCAGAGGAAGAGCCCTGACCATCGCCATCGCTTCCACTGCCTTTACCCTTGCCGCCGAAGATACTGCGTACCTGATCCTGAAACTTCTTCACCACTTCATCAAGATCGGGAGGTCCCTGGTCATTCTTCTTGTTACCACCGCCCCATGGATCATTGTCCCTGGAGCCACCCGGTTCATTCCAAGCCATTATTTTTCCCCATCCGCTTCGGTTTTATTTGAGTTTTTATCCAACATGTTCCAAGATTCTATGGGTAACACAAAATCCTCGCAAGGACTTATGCACTTCCAGCCAATTTTACATCCATTTTCAGTACGATGGAACAACCTTCCTGCTTTCCCAGGAAATTCAACAATTCTGGTGTGGCCATAATCACAACGGTAACCCCTTCACCCTCTTCAGCAATGCCCTCTTCCACCACCACATCCCATTCATATAACTGCGCGCGCAGACGTCCTGCATCAGGTGCAAGTAATAGTGTTTGCCGAATCAAACCGCCATCTCCATGCTGCAATACCCTGTCGAGCGGTGATGATAAATCAGCGCCAACACCCGGCTCATCCTCATGAGTTTGCTTCAGCTCAAGAAAATGCTGCGCCAGTGCCTGCGTCAGCAACTCAACGCCGTCACCTGACTGCGCCGAAAGCCAGACACGACAAGGGCGACCTTCTTTATCAACATCAATCCGAGGTGCAACACCGTCAACTTGGTCAATCTTGTTATAAACCTCTATTTGCGGAATATCACCCGCACCAATTTCTTTTAATACACGATTCACCTGATCCATATAGGCATGACGTTCATCATCATGCGCATCAATCACATGCAGCAATAAGTTCGCCTCAATTGTCTCTTCTAAAGTGGCGCGAAAGGCCGCCACCAGATCATGTGGTAAATGACGAATAAACCCCACCGTATCCACCAGGATCACCTGTCCTGCAGCGGGTAGTTCGACACGACGCAAAGTAGGATCAAGTGTCGCAAAGAGTTTATCTGCCGCGTAGACCTCAGCGCCAGTCAGCTTGTTGAAGAGTGTTGACTTACCCGCATTGGTATAACCAACTAATGACACAGTGACAACATCCGCCTTTCGTCGCGTCTGGCGCCGTAATTCACGCTGCTTGCGCACCTTATCCAACCGCTTATTCAACTTTTTGATGCGCGCGCCAATCAAGCGGCGATCGGTCTCAAGCTGAGTTTCACCCGGCCCACGCAGGCCAATACCCCCCTTTTGCCGCTCAAGGTGGGTCCAGCCACGGACTAATCGCGTCGATAAATGTTTAAGCTGCGCCAATTCTACCTGCAACTTCCCTTCAAAAGAACTGGCACGCATCGCAAAAATATCGAGAATCAAACCGGAGCGATCCACCACTCGACACTTCAGGAGCGCCTCAAGGTTTCGTTCCTGCGTCGGTGAAAGCTGATGGTTAAAAAGAACCAGTTCGGTCTCCTCAGCCACCACTCGCTCACGGATCTCTTCCGCTTTGCCTGAACCAACAAAATATTTAGGATCGGGCATTTTACGCCGTCCTGTGACAATCGAGGTCACCTCAACATCCACTGAAGCCGCTAAATCAGAAAATTCATTTAAACTTTCCTGCGCATCGCGCGCACTCAGTTCAAGGTGAACCAGGATTGCGCGGGTACCGCCTTTCGGGCGATCAAACAGATCATCTACCAATCAATCGCACCCAACCCTGCTACCGCCTGCAAACTCGCAACCTCATTCATCCGAAGCAGTTTCTTCAGACAGTGATGCCTTAATATTACGCGCAGGTACGACGGTAGAAATCGCATGTTTATAAACCATCTGGCTGACTGAGTTTTTCAGCAACACAACAAATTGGTCAAATGACTCAACCTGACCTTGCAGTTTGATTCCATTGACTAAATAAATTGAAACAGGGATGCGCTCCTTGCGCAAAGCATTCAAAAAAGGGTCTTGTAAGGATTGCCCTTTGGCCATTATTATTCTCCTTATATCCTACAGATGGACGGGTTTTCAGCTCTCCTGCAAACGCTTGTTCTACACAGAAAAATGAAACCCCTCTCGATTGTTATCTAATTGTAGCAAGCCGATAACAGGCATGCACCATAAGCTTCTTCATTAGATAGTGCTGATCGATAGCAATTTCAAGACCACATTCATAACATTTTCATCACTGCCGTCAACCCATTTCTCATCTTTCTCTGCACGTAACCAGGTTATCTGGCGCTTTGCGAGCTGTCGTGTGGCGATTATGCCACGCTCAACCGCCTCATCAAACGTCAATTTTCCGGCTAAATGCATCCATAGCTGACGATACCCCACTGACCGTATCGCAGGCAAACCTGCGTGCAGATCTTCGCGTGCAAATAGCCCCTTCACTTCGTCAAGAAAACCTTGCGCCATCATCTGTTCAAAACGTCGCTCAATACGACGATGCAATTCAGCGCGCGCTGGCGGTGCCACAATCAGTTTTTTAATTGGGTAGGGAAATGGTTCACGCACACCATTCTGCGTCAGCTCAGTCATGGAGCGACCGCTGATTTCATACACCTCTAACGCCCGCTGAATACGCTGGGGGTCATTTTGATGGATGCGCGCCGCCGATTCTGGATCAATCCGCACCAGTCGCTCATGCATCTCTCCCCAGCCGATCCGCTCAGCATCCGCCTCCAACCGCGCCCGTACCGCCGCATCTGCCGACGGCAGTGGCGATAACCCCTCACTCAACGCTCTGAAATAGAGCATTGTACCGCCTACCAGCAGCGGTATCTTGCCCTGGGCGATAATTTCTTCAATCGCTAGCAAGGCATCACTGCGAAAACGGGCAGCCGAATAAGCCTCTGTCGGCTCACAGATATCAATCAGGCGGTGCGGCGCTCGCGCTAACATCTCGGCATCTGGCTTAGCAGTGCCAATATCCATGCCGCGATAGATCAATGCGGAGTCAACACTGATGATCTCACATGGTAAGGCCTCCACCAGCTGCACCGCAATATCGGTTTTACCCGCAGCCGTCGGCCCCATCAAAAATATCACCGGAGTCTCATTTTTATCACTCATCACACGACTACACCTAAATACGCCTCAAGCCATCATATGATACACACAACGCACTCATTTCTTTATATAATCCAGATAAACTATTAGCAACCAGACTAAAAAAATCACCATGCCATCTACCCAATCGATCTTTATTCGTACTATCAGCATTGCCGCATGGGTAGTCATGCCGCAAATAGCCCTGGCCGATCCGACTTCACCATTTTATAGCGTCAATCAAAATCCATTGATTCAGCTTCAGGGGCTACCACCACTGGAAAAAGGGATCGTGATGGAAAGCGGCGTGACCAGCGCTAATGTGATTATGGATATCACCAGCGCCTCCATCTCAGAAGTTGACCAGCAGGAGCAGATTATCTTCGACGGTGAAACGTACCGTCTTAACCTGATGTTTCGCCACGGCCTTAAACAGTCTATTTTTGGTATGAAAGGAGTTGAAGTTGGCATCGACATCCCTTTTGTCAGCCATCGAGGAGGCTCCCTTGACGGCTTTATTCGCAACTGGCACAACGTCTTCGGTCTTAGCAACAGTGAACGCGATCAATTCCAGGACGATCAACTTGACTATCAATACCGTCGCAACGGCGTTACCGAATTCCGAATGCTCAACACCAGCAGCTCCATCGGTGATATCCGACTCTCTGCCGCGTGGCAACTAACGTGCCGCCGTTCTGATGAAACAGACTGCAGCGCACTGCGCGCCAGTCTAAAGCTACCCACCGGCAAAGCTGAAAAACTGAGCGGCAGCGGCGGCCTCAACTTCTCACTTGCCCACACCACCTCACGCACCTATCAGCGCTACACCTTCAATTATGGTGGCGGCCTACAGTTCAATGGCCCCAGTGATTTACTTAATGAGCAACGAAAGAATCTCGTCGGATTTGCCAGTGCCGGGGTAAATTACCAACCGAAGCGATTTTCCTGGATGGTATTAAAAGCACAACTGGATGGTCATAGCGCCATGTATGCTAGTGCGCTAAAAAACCTGGGGAGTGATTCGGTACAGATTAACGTCGGTGGCAGTATTCTGTTTTCAGCTAAAACGGCGCTGGATATCGGTGTCATAGAAGACATCGTCACCAGCACCATACCGGATGTCGTGTTTCATTTTGCGCTGCGCACGCAATACAGATAGCCGTTATTAGAAATCCAGAGAAAGCTTCATGTTATAGCTATTTGTTTTTGCCATATCAGCCTGCAATGTCAGACTCATGATGGGCATAAAACCGATCTTGACGCCAACACTGCTGCGCGTCGTTGACTCATTATAATCCTGCAATGTCAGTAATGTTGTATTTTCACTGCCATCAAACCAGACCTGGCCAACAGAAGCGTAAGGGGTAAACATCGCAAACCCCTTACTGATGCCCACATCAAAACCGTATGTACTGATATCAAGATCATCAACACCGCTCAAACTAGCGGTATGCAGTGATAATGAAATGGCAGGCATGACGGTTGATCCCTCAAGTAACGCTTTACGAATTTCACCACCCATAATCGTCACATTACTACCCGGTACCGACACATAACTCACACCGAGATCCACCCCAAACGGCAGCCCTTTACGCACAATCAACTTAGGCACAATCAAACTTGAGGGCGCACTACCATCACTCACCACCTGGCTCCACACGGTAGAATCCAGTTCAACGCCACCGATGACCACGCCGATATCAAAACCAGTAATGCCCATTGACTCAGCCGGTGCCACTGAGTTGTAAGCAACCGCAGTACCCAACTCCTCTACCAACGTATTAAATGTCGTTTGCCCAAAACCTGCTGGTAGCGCAATATCACTATCACCCGCACGCGAAGGCAGGCTCACTACCAATAGTATCCCTAATAATGCAAATGCCGAAATTCGCTTGATCATCGTTATTCTCCTTAATCATTCATCCAGAAATCATCCCTACACTACCAGCCACTTTAAAGCGAGTCTGTGAGAAAGGGCGCACTTATTAAAGCCTTACCGCACACCCTTAAAGAATAACGACAGATAACATTTCTACCTGAGAAATTAATATCCCGGCCTCTTTTCACGAGCAGGTATTTTGTCCCAGGCACTAAACAGCAGGCGCTTTCACCTCAGGCGATAACGATTAAACAGATGCACCATTCCACCACATATCAGCCCCCGTCATCCACCGGTCGTAGACAAAAACAATCAGCGTTGTGTTACCAGCCTTATTCACACTCAAAAATGGCATGACTACTTAATCGCAATTGCCAGACGATATTCATGTGGGATCACCAGCCCATCTGTTGTTTGATAAGGGGCGGCCAACTCAGCAAAAGCACTGCGCACCTCATCAAACTGCTCCGCTTTTAGGACATCCAATTGCTGCTTCATAATCGCGGAGTCGACACAGTTCTGCCAATAGGCATCAAAGTCAGAAAATTGATATTCGAATCGATTTACCTGTGTTTCAATACCGACAAAACCAGCCTGAGCTAATAGCTTCTCCAGCACACCACCACTCATCGAAACAATTTTATCGACCGCAGGTTGTTCCGATTCAGGGATACGATTCTTAAATACCTGCTGCATCCAGTGAACACTGGTCATTCCTTCCAATGTATCCCATACCGCTAGCACACAACGACCACCCGGTTTTAGAACACGAACCATCTGCTGCAACCCTACCGCTGGGTCTGCAAACAGCATCACCCCAAAACGGCATGAAAGTCGATCAAAGTGATCGTCAGGAAATGACAACGCCTCAGCGGCCATTATTTGAAATGAGAGATTCTTGAGTTGTTGTTCGCGTGCCTTGCGCGTAGCAACCTGTACCATGCCATCGGCAACATCGGTACCGATAATCTTCACCAATGGCTGTCGCTTAGCCAATGTGAGTGCTGGCTCACCGGTACCCGATGCGAGATCAAGAATATGCTCGCCGGATTGCACATCAAGTGCCGCCAGCAATGCATCACCCACCGGTGCGATATGTGGAGTCCATAGATCAAACTTCTCCGCAAGGGTACCCCAGTCGGGTTGATTGTCATCTGTGCTCATTGCGCCACTCCCTGTTACAATATTTCATTAAACTCGGGCAATAGAAAGAGGCAGCCCTTAACGTATCGCCAACATCCGATTCAGTGCATCACGTGCTTCATCTGCTTCTGAGGCCGGCACTATAATCTGATTAACAATATTCCCTTCGACCAAATTTTCTAGCTGCCACAATAGATGCTGTGGATCGACACGAAACATCGTTGAACACATGCAGACTGTTGGCGACATAAAGTGTACCGATTTATCCTGGTGTCTGTATTGATCATGCAGACGCGTCACCAGGTTCAACTCTGTGCCCACTAACCAGCGGGTACCCGGTGCAGAGTCTGCAACGGTATTAATAATGTACTCGGTCGAACCGACATAATCAGACTGCTGGCACACCTCAAAAGAGGCCTCTGGATGTGAAATCACTTTAACATCAGGATACATCGCACGGAAACGATCGATGTGTTCCGTCTTAAACATCTGATGCACCGAACAGAAGCCCTTCCACAAAATCATCTTCGCACTCTTGACCTGTTCTTTGGTCAACCCACCAAACGGTTGATCAAAGTCCCACACCACCATCTCTTCCAGTGGCATACCCATCCTGGCGGCAGTGTTGCGACCAAGGTGTTGATCAGGAAAAAAGAGGATCTTTTCGCGGCGTTCAAACGACCACTCTAAAATCTGCTGCGCATTGGTTGAGGTGCAAACAATACCTCCATGACGACCACAAAACGCCTTCAGATCAGCAGCGGAGTTGATATAAGTCACCGGGGTCACATGTTCATCGGGGTCGAGCACACGCGAGATCTCCTGCCATGCACGCTCAACTTTAGTGAGATTTGCCATGTCGGCCATCGAACAACCAGCAGAGAGATCCGGCAACATCGCCACTTGCTCTGGGCGCGATAGAATATCCGCCACTTCAGCCATAAAGTGGACGCCGCAGAATACGATGTAGTCCGCATTTGAATCTGCCGCTGCACGCGATAGTTTTAGTGAATCACCACTCACATCAGAGTGACGAAACACCTCTTCACGCTGGTAGTGATGGCCCAGAATAATCAGGCGATCGCCGAGCGCCGCTTTTGCCGCGTTAATACGCGTAGCGCACTCGTCGTCACTTAACCCGGTAAATTGCTGAATAGCAGTCGCAACCATCAACAGACTCCTCTTTACTTTCCTTCTACTGCAGCAGGCGCTTTACGCAGGCGCACACCCAGCTCTTTCAGTTGTGCATCAGCTACCGGTGACGGCGCGTCCGTCATCACACAGGCAGCGGTCTGGGTTTTAGGAAATGCGATCACTTCGCGGATCGATGACGAACCGGTCATCAACATCACTAGTCGATCCAGGCCAAAGGCGAGGCCACCGTGGGGTGGGCAACCATATTTCAACGCATCTAACAGGAAGCCAAATTTCCCTTCTGCCTCTTCATCACTAATACCCAACAGTTTTAATACTTCTGCCTGCATCTCGACATTATGAATACGGATCGAACCACCACCCACTTCAGTGCCGTTCAGGACAAGATCATAGGCCTGCGATTTTGC
Organism: Gammaproteobacteria bacterium; assembly: GCA_021648525.1. Lineage (GTDB taxonomy): Bacteria > Pseudomonadota > Gammaproteobacteria > SZUA-140 > SZUA-140 > SZUA-76. The sequence continues at coordinate 27,124 of JAKISP010000007.1, read as the reverse complement.
ACCACCCGGATCAGCCGCCAGCGCCGCGACATCGTCCACTTCAGGGCTGGTGAATGGATGATGGATTGAGGTCCAGCGATCATTTTTTTCATCACGCTCAAACATCGGGAAGTCGACCACCCATACTGGACACCAACCTTCTGCAACCAACCCACGGTCATGCCCCAGTTTCACACGTAATGCACCGAGCGCTTCATTGACAATGCTTGCTTTATCTGCGCCAAAGAATATCAGGTCGCCCGTCTGCGCAGCGGTACGTTCAATAATGGCATTGACCGCATCATCTGGCAGGAATTTCAAAATGGGGGACTGCAGTCCATCACGCCCCGCCGCAAGATCATTGATCTTGATGTAGGCCAGCCCCTTTGCACCGTAGATCGACACGTATTTTGTATAGCCGTCGATATCTTTACGCGACAACTCACAACCGCCCGGTAGACGCAGTGCCGCAACACGGCCACTGGCATCTTTGGCAGGGCCTGAAAATACTTTGAATTCAACATTGGCCATCACATCACCCACATCAACCAGCTCTAGTGGAATTCTTAGATCAGGGCGATCGATGCCGAAACGGTCAATCGCTTCGTCGTAACTCATGCGCGGGAATGGCTCATCCAGCGACACGTCCAGTACCCTGGCAAAAAGTTCACGGATCATCTGCTCGGTCAGCGTGATGATCTCTTCTTCGCTCATAAACGAAGTCTCGATATCAAGCTGAGTAAATTCGGGTTGACGATCGGCACGCAGATCTTCATCGCGAAAGCAGCGCACGATCTGATAGTAACGATCCATGCCTGCAACCATCAACAACTGCTTAAAGAGCTGTGGTGACTGCGGCAGTGCAAAAAACTCACCCGGATGGGTACGACTCGGCACCAGATAATCACGCGCACCTTCTGGGGTCGATTTAGTCAAAATCGGCGTTTCGATCTCCATAAAGCGGTTGTCTTCAAGGAAACGACGCATGGTGCTGGCGATCTTTGAACGCATCTGCATACGCTGCAACATTACAGGGCGACGCAGGTCGATGTAGCGATATTTCAATCGAACATCTTCACCCACTTCACGTTCATCATCGAGTGGAAACGGCGGTGTCTCTGCTGTATTAAGAATCTCAACATTGCGCCCCAGCACTTCAATCTTACCGGTCGCCATGTCTGGATTAATGGTACCTGCCGGACGGCCACGCACCAGACCGCTGATCTTCAGCACATATTCGCTGCGCACACGCTCGGCAGTGGCAAAGGCCTCAACCGTATCGGGATCAATCACCACCTGCACCAGCCCTTCACGATCACGCAGATCGATAAAGATCACCCCACCGTGGTCGCGGCGGCGATGTACCCAACCACATAATTCGATCTCCTGACCCAAATGATCTTCGTTGACCTGACCACAATAATGGCTACGCATAATCCTCTAACCTTATAAATCTGAATAAAAAATAAAATGAAATAATACGGACTGGCTTAGCAGAGTGCAACCAGCCTGTGTTTGAAGGCTATTTGCTGTCCTTATCTGACTTCTCGCCACGCAGTGCAGCGGAGAGCTCCTGAGTCGCTTCCTGAATCACGGGGTTTCCCTTGCCACCCGGCACGATGACACCAAGTGACATAATCATCTTCAACGCATCATCGATGTTCATATCAAGCACCTGAACATCCTCATCAGGCACCATAATAAAAAAACCAGAGGTTGGGTTGGGTGTCGTCGGTACAAAGACGTTAATCAAATTTTCGCCTGATTTCTGCTTCACCTCTTCTACCGCATCACCCGTCTGAAAGGCAAGCGTGTAAATACCTTTACGTGGGTATTCGATCAACAACACCTTACGAAATGATTTACCCTGCGACGAAAAGATCGTCACTGCCACCTGCTTCACACTGTGATAGATGGTGCGCACCAGCGGGATGCGCCCCAGCAATGATTCCCATGCGGCGACCAGTTGTCGTCCAAAAAAATTAGCCACGATAATGCCAGTGATCAATACAATCAACACCGCCATCACCACACCCAGCCCCGGGATATTAAAACCCAGCAAAGTCTCTGGTTGGTATTTCACCGGAATAAAAACCAGCAACTGATCCATAAAGGAGACCAGCAGGCGAATCACCAGTACCGTCACCCCCAGAGGCAACCAGACCAGCAAGCCAGCAATTAGATAGCGTTTAAACATTAATTAAAACCAGTCTTAATCGACACAGGGCGCACTGCAACTCGGCGCGCCACAATCAGAAGCCTTATCTTTTTTCTCTTCGGCCTTCTGCTTGTTACCCCCCTTAAAATCAGTCTCGTACCAGCCACTACCTTTGAGACGAAAACCGGAGGCCGAAATCAACTTGGTCAACTCAGGTTTGCCACACTCAGGACAATCCTTCAGTGGTGCATCATTCATCTTCTGTATTTTCTCAAGCACATGATCGCAGGCTTTGCACGAATACTCATAAATAGGCATACCAATTCCTCTATTACTTCAACGTCTTATGTCGATATCTTATCAAGATGAACAAAATTCTAAAAAACCAGCTATGCCCATAATGGTACACCGGGCTTACAACAGCCGGTCATTATACACCGAATAGCGCTAAAATTGGCTTGCTAATCAGCGATCTGGTAGCTTGTGCGGATGAGACCCACAAGCGATAGCCCGCCTTCTGACAGAAAACGCAACGACTGGAAGACCATTCGCACCCTGCTGCCCTTTTTATGGGAGTTCAAACAGCGGGTCATTATCGCGCTGATCTGCCTGGTGCTGGCCAAAGTAGCGATTGTTGGCGTACCGCTGCTGCTCAAAGAGATCGTCGATGCACTCGACCCCAGTCAGGTCGATATCGTCACCCTGCCGATCTTTCTAGTTCTCGCCTACGGCCTGCTGCGTATCATCAGCGTACTCTTTGGCGAACTGCGCGATGCTATCTTCGCCAAGGTGACACAGCGCTCAGTACGGCGCGTCGCGTTACAGGTATTTCGCCACCTGCACGCGCTAAGTCTTAGTTTTCACCTCGACCGCCAGACCGGTGGCATCTCACGTGATATCGAACGCGGCAGCCGTGGCATCAGCTTTCTACTCAGTTTTCTGGTCTTTAACATCCTGCCGACGCTGGTCGAGATCACCCTGATCGCACTCATTCTGTTCAGTAACTACAATATCTGGTTTGCACTCGTGCCATTTGTCACCGCCGTAATCTATATCGCCTTTACCCTGATTGTGACGGAATGGCGCATGAAATATCGTCGCAAGATGAACGAGATGGATTCCAGAGCCAACACCCGCGCAATCGATAGCCTGATCAACTTCGAAACCGTCAAATATTTCGGCAATGAAGCGTTTGAAACAAGTCGCTATGATGAAAACCTGCGGGTGTGGGAACGTGCTGCGGTCAAAAACCAGACCTCACTGGCATCCCTCAACGTCGGCCAGGGGGTGATCATCGCGATCGGCATCACCATTTTGATGTTGCTCGCCAGCCAGGGCGTCGCCGAAGGTGAACTGACGATTGGCGACCTGGTGCTGATCAACGCCTACCTGCTACAGATGTTCATCCCGATGAACTTTCTCGGTTTCGTCTACCGCGAAATCAAACACTCACTGGTCGACATCGAACGGATGTTTGGCATCCTCGGTGAAAACAAGGCCATTGAGGATAAACCTGATGCCAAAACACTTGCTGTCACCAGTGGTAAAGTGCAGTTCGACCACGTCGCTTTTCATTACGATAAAAATCGTCAGATTCTTAATGATATCGACTTCACTATTCAACCCGGCGAAAAGGTCGCCGTGGTCGGCGGCAGCGGTGGCGGAAAATCAACCCTGGTTCGCCTGCTCTTCCGCTTTTACGACGTACAAAATGGCGCCATCAAAATCGATGGGCAGGACATTCGCGACGTTACTCAACAGAGCCTGCGCGAATCAATCGGTATCGTGCCGCAAGATACCGTGCTGTTTAACGACACCATTTACTACAACATCGCCTATGCCAAACCGGATGCTGCCAAAGAAGAGATTGAACGCGCCGCTGAAATGGCACATCTAAAAAACTTTATCGAATCCTTACCAGAAGGTTATGAAACCATGGTAGGTGAACGCGGCCTTAAAGTCTCCGGCGGTGAAAAACAGCGTATCGCGATTGCCCGTGCGATCCTCAAAAACCCGCGTATTTTAATCTTTGATGAAGCGACCTCGGCGCTCGACTCGGAATCTGAAAAAGCAATCCTCTCTGCATTTAGTGAGATCGCTACCGACCACACCACGCTGGTGATTGCCCATCGTCTATCAACGATCATCGATGCAGACCAGATCCTGGTGATGGATAAAGGACAGATTGTTGAGCGCGGTACCCACCGTCAACTGCTTGCTGCCGGTAAGATTTACGCGGGTATGTGGGCACTGCAACAGGAGCAGCAACGCAGTACCGAAAACACAACGGGTTAATCACCTTATGACGTAAGGCCAGATAACCCTGCTCGCAGCCACATCAGCCAATAATAAAGTCATAAACATTGCAAAAGGAATTTGCAGATGGCCAGTTTAATTATTGCTGATGATGACCCAGAAATCCTTTCCCTGCCAGCAGGCTGTCGGACTTAGTTAGAAAATAGAGTACTAAACCGACGCCTGCCCACATAAAAAACTCACTATCTTTATCACGTGATCATTTCATATCGTCTTAGACACTACTTCGGACCGTTCACTTTCACTCTCTTCTGTGTCATAAACGGACACTGAAAAATAATGCGTACCTTCTTCTAATCCCTCCACAACATATTGAGTCACCGTCGAGTCACTCAAGTCAATAAGGAGACTCATGTTATCGGCGCTAGTACCATAATAAAGCCGATACCCCTTCAACTCACTCAGCATAATTTGCGAGCCATCTATTCTGGTCATCGGCGCGACCCAGCTTAATGTTGCGCTACCGGTTACTGGTGCCTGATATTCACTAACAATCAGGTTAAAACTATCCAGTGAAACTAACTGCTCGTCATCAGAAACGGACACCACAATATCCGCATAGCTGCCAATATCAACACCCGCAGGGATACCGCTCAACTCCCCTGTAGAACTGTTGAAATTTGCCCAGACGGGCTGATTAACAATACTAAATAAAAGAACATCACCATCGGCATCATTCGCCACAGGAACAAAGCTATAAGCCGCCCCCTCTTCAACGACGGCTATCGGCGTACCACTAATGGTAGGCGCACGATTAACATTCACAACCGTAATATCAAAGGGTGCCAATGAAACCGTATCTGTGCCATCGTTCACCTGAAGAGTGACATTGCTGTACACCATGCTAGATGAATAATCAGGGATCCCTGTCAATTCCCCAGTATCAACATTAACGCCTGCCCAGGCAGGAAGGTTAAGAACACTAAAGGTCAATGAATCGTTATCTAAGTCATTTGCAGTAGGAATAAAGCTGTAAGCGGATTGTTCATCAACAGTTATTGATGGTGTGCCACTGATCGTCGGCGCCCGGTTCACATTATTCACGGTGATATTAAATGGTGCCAATGCCACTAACTCATTACCATCACTCACCTGCAGGGTAACATCACTATAAACCTGACTGGATGAAAAACCGGGGGTGCCCGATAACTCGCCTGTCATTGCATTCAATCCGGCCCACTCCGGTTTATTCAATACGCTAAAGGTGAGTTCATCACCATCGGCATCGGCCGCGTTCGGGGTAAAGCGATATAAAATGCCCTCATCAATGATTGTGATCGGCGTACCACTGATGGTCGGCGCTCGGTTCCCATTATTCACGCTAATGTTAAATGGTGCCAATGCCACTAATTCACTACCATCACTCACCTGCAGGATGATATTGCTATAGACCGGGCTGGATGAAATACCAGGCGTGCCCGATAACTCACCCGTCGCTGTATTTAATGCGGCCCAGGCAGGAAGATTAAGAACACTAAAGGTCAGTGGATCGTTATCTAAGTCATTTGCAGTAGGAGTAAAGCTGTAAGCGGATTGTTCATTAACAGTTGTTAATGGTGTGCCACTGATCGTCGGTACACGATTAACGTTAGTGACTGTAATGCTAAATTGGGCTAACGAAGCAACAACATAACCGTCGCTAACGCTAATCTGAATATTGGGATAATCATCACTATCTAAATAACCGGGCACGCCTGAAAGCTGTCCCGAATTCGAATCAAATGCAGCCCAGGCGGGACGATTAATGATTGAAAAGGTTAACGCGTCTCCATCAGGATCACTCGCACCGGGTAAAAAACTATAAGCAGAGGCCTCAGCAACTGTATCACCTGGCACACCACTAATGGTCGGTGCACTATTATTTAGTCCGACGGTGATCGAAAATTCAGGCAAAAAGACAACCTCAGTCCCATCTGTCACTTGAATAACAATTTCCTGATACAACCCTACATGGCTATTATCAGGCAGGCCTGATAACTGTCCCGTATCAACATTAAACTCGCTCCAGATGGGCGGGTTAACAATAGAAAAGACCAGCGTGTCTCCATCCTCATCGCTGGCGACGGGCGTGAAATCATAAGCCATTCCAGCAACAACCCCCGTTAATGGCTCACCACTCATTAAGGGCGGACGGTTCACATTTTCAACAGTAATCGAAAATGGCTCAAGCGCTACAATCTCTTCGCCATCAGTCACACTAATAATAATCGCACTAAACAGGCCCGCCTGGTCAAATCCCGGCGTACCAGAAAGTGCACCAGTAGCAACATCAAATTCCGCCCATAAGGGCTTTTGAGCAATGGTATAAACCAGCAGATCACCATCCACGTCACTTGACTCTGGCTCAAATAAATACGCAACGCCTTCAGCCACTGAAACTGGCGCCGTTCCTGTAATCACAGGAGGATTATTAACCTCTCCTGTGATCGGAAGATTGAGTTCTGTAATTTCTTCGGCAGACAACATCGCAATAACATTCAGACCATCATTCAGCGATGCCTGAGCACCTTCTGGTAACAAATCAACAGCCGTATCATCTGGTAAGATACCCACCAGACTATTCGTTAAGCCCATCAGCTCCGAAAGCGCGGTAGATGGGGCTATACGTTGTCCAATTTTAATCGCTGTTTCTAACTGAATAATCATTTCAGCCGTACTAACCACCTCTCCGGTATTCGGCATAGGTGAGGCATCAGGCATAATCGTGACTATAGATGCATCCAGTGCCGCCGTTGCAACAACATTATTAACACGCAGGCGATTAGGCAAAGATTCTAATATAATGCCCCCTGCAATGACTTTTGCGCGGAGTGCAATCTCTTCATTAACCCCAGATTCACCTTTACCATCAAGAACACCATCAACCAGGTCAGCTGAAATCATTGCAATAACATCATTTTCACTAACTGGAATACCATTTTCAGCAGCAGATATTTTCGTTCGCCTAACTAACTCACCCAGTGATTCACTGACTTTAACAAGCGATGCAACTTCACTTTCCGTAACCTCTGTAGCGATAGGGTCAAGCATCAAAGCCCCATCAAAACCAAAATTAAGTTCCCTTAGGACTGTTGCTGTTGCCTGCTCAATATTCTCCTCAGTCAACCCACCCATTGCCTCAGCAGTTCTCACAATAAAAGTGCTAAACGGGTTAATATTAGCTATCGTATCCAGAGGGTAAAGAACGGTAGAAATTAATTCAAAGGTAGGGGCTGCATCAGTTACAAGATCAATACCACCAATTGCCTTAATAGTAAGGGGATAAGATGTCTCTTTTGCCTGTATAGACACCTTATAGTTTGCGAATGCATCAGAAACGATTGAATCGAGTACAACCCCATTCTTATCGCTTATGATGATTGTTGCCCCAACGACCGGGCCGTCACCAACGCTACCCTGATAAGTAGCGACAACATCAGCGTCCCCACCTATACCAGGTATATTATCTTCACCTAAATCACACGCCGTTAACAGCATGCACTTAAATATAACAATTGCTATCCAAAAATTACGCCGCACTTTCATTTACTCCATTCGTCCATGTTAGGTCACCGCGAATAAATTACAGGATATATAAAAAAAACAGCGCGACCTTCATCACGTTTTAGAATAGATAACATTCAATTTAATCACATTTGATTAAATAAACCGCATTGAATACTCATGTTAAAGCATCACCAGATCTATTAATGGCACTGTTCCATCCCATAATCAGTACCATCACACTCAGTGGCAATCGAGATTTGTATTTGACTCACACAGACGTAACACATCAAGTAATGAACTAAGAAAAAAGTCAAAGGAAGCTTCTTTAAGGCACGATGACCATGCCTTAAAGCCTTTTCCACCACTCAATGCGTGGCAGCAGCAACCAGCTCAGCTTATTCTAAAATATTATATCCCACGACATTTTTTTTGAAACTAACTGGTCATTAATTAAGCACGGCAGGTAACAAAAATAAGATAATCATATGGGGTCAGGAATATACAAGAATGTACAAGAGTTTACAAGATAAAAAATTGATCTCACATGAACTTAATAAATTTTATTACAGGGTTCTCTTTCTACAAAAAAACATCCTTAGAAGGGATAATCGCTAACATAGTTCATTCTTTCACCGGTAACCAGATGATCTGATGCGATTTTCGTTGCATGTAACATTAAACGCTACGCCACCCAAAAGGCCTCGTCAGTCGCGTGCAGGTCACATCCCAGCGATAGGATGACCAACTTAATAACTATGAATGCGTAATTATTGAGCCAGGGCTGTCCTGAAAGCGTCAATAAACCACTGAGTTTATTGATCAACATAAGATGCTCATCTTGATAAATCACGCTGAGTGTTTCGTGACAAACAGGAACAACATATGGGATCAGCTTGCGGTTGCATCGTACAGATAAATATAATAATTAACAAAAGTTGCTAAACATTATATCGCACATGACGATACGGAATTCATGAGAAATAAGCACCAGACTACCTCAGCTAACGCACCAAAGGCTGGCATAACACAAAAGCCCTGCGTTTATCTATTAGTTAACCTCGACAACGGCGCGATTTACACTGGAGTCACACCCACGCTAACTGAACAGGTGTGGAAACACAAAAACCATATGATCGAAGGCTTCTCAAAGAAATTCAACATCACCAGCCTAGTCTGGTTTGAAGCGCACTCTACGATAGAATCGGCCTATAAACAAGCCAGGCTCCTGAAGAACTCTCCCTTCCAGGTAAAACAGGCGCTAGTGGAACAGTCAAACCCAAAATGGCAGGACCTCTACAGCAAACTCAATGAAGGGCAACCAGATTCTGCGCTGAAAGCAAGTTAAAAACCTTTACGCCACACAACCGCCTGCCTCACGTCACTGACATTAGGCAGGCTAAGGTGTAAACTCAGCAAATGCCTCTTCACCAGTCAGCTTTCGCGTCTCGTTTGAAAAGCAGTAATATTCCGGTTTCTCATCAATGAAGACCTGGATGTCGAGTGCAAATTGATCATCCGCCTTAAACTGCCCTCCCGGGTTTCGCTTGAAGCTCAGCCCGTATACATATGTACGAGACTTAAAGCGCAGCCAACACTCCATTCAACGTCTCACTCGGCCGCATCACTTTAGCCGCTGCCTCGGCATTCGGCTGATAGTAACCACCAATATCCACCGCACTTCCCTGCGCATCATTCAACTCGGTCACGATCCTAGCTTCATTCGCCGCCATCGCTTCTGCTAACGATTTAAAACGCGCCTGAAGATCGGTATCTTTTGCCTGTGCGGCGAGTGCCTGCGCCCAGTACATCGCAAGATAGAAGTGACTGCCACGGTTATCCAGTTCACCGACTTTGCGTGAAGGCGATTTGTTGGTATCGAGAAACTGTCCGGTGGCGACATCTAACGCATCGGCCATAACCTGCGCCTTTGGGTTTTTAAAGGTCACGGCAAGGTGCTCTAAAGAAGCGGCCAGCGCAAGAAATTCACCAAGAGAATCCCAACGCAGGTGGTTGACTTCTAACAACTGCTGTACCAACTTAGGGGCAGAACCACCGGCTCCGGTTTCGAACAGGCCACCGCCATTCATCAACGGCACCACTGATAACATCTTGGCCGAGGTGCCCAGTTCTAGAATTGGAAATAGATCGGTAAGGTAATCACGCAATACGTTACCGGTAACAGAAATGGTGTCTTTGCCATCTTTAATCCGAGCCAATGTAAAACGAGTCGCTTCGGTTGGGGCCATGATATGAAGCGCCAGTCCATCGGTGTCATGGTCGTTAAGATAGACATTTACCTTTTTGATCAGCTCAGCATCATGTGCACGTTTTTCATCAAGCCAGAACACCGCCGGAGTACTGGATGCACGGGCGCGGGTGACAGCAAGCTTGACCCAGTCCTGAATCGGCGCATCTTTTACCTGGCACATACGGAAGATGTCCCCTTCTGCCACCGCTTGTTCCATCAACACCGCACCACTGCCATCCACCACACGCACAGTACCTGCAGCGATCATCTGAAAGGTTTTGTCATGCGAACCATACTCTTCTGCCTTTTGCGCCATCAATCCTACGTTGGGTACTGTACCCATAGTGGTGGGGTCAAACGCGCCATGTTCTTTGCAGAAGCTAATCGTCTCCTGATAGACACTGGCGTAACAGCGATCCGGAATCGCCGCCAGCGTGTCCTGCTGTTTGCCAGCCTTGTTCCACATCTGGCCTGAACCGCGAATCATCGCAGGCATTGAGGCATCGATGATCACATCACTCGGCACATGCAGGCTGGTGATACCTTTGTCAGAATCAACCATCGCGATATCGGCACTCGCTTCCATCACGGCATTGAGGTCTGCCTCGATCGCCGCCTGTTTGTCCGCCGCTAACGTGGCAATCTTGCTATAGAGATCTCCCAGACCGTTGTTCACATTCACACCCAGCTCAGCAAAAGTGGTGGCATGTTTATCAAACACATCCTTAAAGAAAATGGAAACAGCGGTACCAAAAATAATCGGGTCAGAGACCTTCATCATGGTCGCCTTCAGGTGTAGCGAAAAGAGGATGCCCTGGGATTTTGCATCGGCAATCGCTTGCGCAAGAAATGCCTGCAGTGCCTTTTGGCTCATCACGGCGGTATCGATCACTTCACCCGCTAACAGCGGTGAGCTTGATTTGAGTTCAGAGACAACACCATCTGCAGCAATAAATTCGATCTTAAATTCACCCGTCGTTGCCATCGTCATTGATTTTTCAGAACCGTAAAAATCACCTTCAGACATATGCACCACACAAGATTTTGAATCACTCGCCCATGCGCCCATCGAATGTGGATGTTTTTTCGCGTAATTCTTCACCGATGCCGGCGCACGACGATCAGAGTTCCCTTCACGCAACACCGGGTTCACCGCACTGCCGAGTACTTTTGCATAAGTCGTCTTGATCACTTGCTCTTCGTTATTTTGCGGGTTAGCCGGATAATCGGGCACAGCGTAACCATGCGCTTGCAACTCTTCAATCACCGCCACTAGTTGTGGCACTGAGGCACTGATGTTTGGCAATTTAATGATATTAGCCTCAGGTGACTTTGCCAGTTCACCCAGTTCAGAGAGCGCATCACCGATACGTTGTTCTGCTTTCAGGAATTCGGGAAAATTGGCTATCACACGGCCTGCAAACGAGATATCACGCGTTTCAATCACAACATCTGCCGCAGCAGCAAACGCCTCGACAATCGGTAGAAAAGAGTAGGTGGCCAACGCTGGCGCTTCGTCTGTCAGCGTATAGATGATCTTTGCCTTGTCTGTCATGAAAAGTCCTGAGTACTCGGGAAGATATTGGAGAAAAGGACATTTTACCCCAAAATCGATCTGAAATCAGCGACATCACAACCTGGTACACCGTCAAGGCTATCAAGATCACAAACAAAAGTTGAATTAGTGATACCTCATTAAACACGCTATCATTCATCCACCGCTACATAGCGCCTCAGACACTGGAGTTTAACCATGAACCTTGAGAAGGTCGTTTTTGCCTTTTTTATCCTGCTTGCACTGACACTCAACTTTGGTTTCTTTCTTGGCGACATTGATGTCGTCCATCACCACAGTGTTTACGAACTATTCGCAGCGATTGTCGTCAGTCTGATCGCCACAGTATTAAAGTTTGGTGATCGCACCCATCTCGGCGCGTTACTACTATCTACCAGTCTGGTGGCCGATCTTCAATTGATTATGGCTGCTGTGGTATGGGCCTTTGCTGAACACATTACCGGCACTGGCATGACCCCTGCTGTAATGGCAATTATCGTATCGCTCTCTGGTGGTGCACTGCTTGCCAATGTCACTTCGGTGGTGCTACTGGTGGCCGAAACCTTAACGGTACGCAGTTAAACAACGCGACTGGCACAAGCCATGCACAATATCGCCTTTGTCCTGCTACGACGGATTCGCTCTCCGCTGATCGTGCTAATCTGCGTCTATTCTATTGCTATGCTCGGTTTTGTGCTCATCCCCGGCATGGATGATGAAGGCCAACCATGGAAAATGGACTTTTTTCACGCCTTCTATTTTGTCAGCTTTATGGGTTCCACCATCGGCTTTGGCGAGATCCCCTACCCGTTTACCAGTGGGCAACGGATGTGGGCAACGGTCACTATTTACAGCTCGGTCGTCGCCTGGCTCTACGCCATCGGCTCACTGCTGGCCGTGGTGCAAGACCCCGCCTTTCGTACGCTAAGTCGACAAAACACCTTTCGCCGCTCCATTTCGCGGATCAACTCCCCCTTCTATCTTATTTGTGGTTATGGCGAAACCAGCAGCCTGTTGATTCGCGCTCTCACCGAAGCGGGAATTCGTTCGGTGGTGATCGATGCTGACCAGACTAAGCTCAATACGCTAGAACTAGAGGATTACCCGATACCGGTGCCTGGGCTATGTGCTGATGTCTCACTGCCTGAAGTTTTAATCCTGGGCGGACTCAAACAGAAAAATTGCATCGGCTGTGTCGCCCTGACCGACCGGGATCCGATCAATCTTAAAGTCGCACTCACCAGCAAACTGCTCAACCCATCGATCAAGGTGATTGCACGCGCAGAAACACAGGATGCTGAACTCAATATCGCCTCCTTTGGTACCGACGAAATCATCAACCCTTTCACCACATTTGCTGGACGCCTGGCGCTAGCACTCCATTCACCATCGATGTTTATGCTCTTTGAATGGATGACGGGCGTCCCGCACGAGCCGCTATGCAAGCCAATCTATCCTCCCAGAGGCACCTGGATTCTTTGTGGCTATGGGCGCTTCGGTAAAGCGGTTCACGAAAGGCTCGCAGCTGAAGGGGTATCCACCACCATTATCGAAGAAAAACCAGAATTAACTGAAGCCCCCAAAGGAACCGTGGTCGGTCGAGGCACCGAAGCATCAACATTACTGGAAGCCGATATCTGTAACGCAGTCGGTATCGTTGCCGGTACGGATCACGATAGCAATAACCTGTCGATCATCATGACCGCCCGCGAACTCAACCCACACCTGTTTATGGTGGCGCGTAAAAACCATCGCGCCAATGCCTCTATTTTCCAGGCGGCGCAGACAAATTTAACCATGCAACGCGGCAGCGTGATCGCACATAAAATATTTGCATTGATCACCACCCCACTGTTGGCCGAATTTTTACGACTGGCAATCACCCATAACAACGCCTGGGCAGAGAAAATAATCACTCGAGTTAGCGAAATTGCGGATGGCGAAGCGCCACAGATATGGACCGTCAACGTCAATAACGAAGATGCACCCGCGCTAACCGATGCATTATCCAGAAAACTACGGCCTCGTTTAAAGCAGCTTTACACCCATCCCAGAGAGCGCGATTCAAATCTGCCAATATTCACCTTACTATTAAAGCGTAACAATGATGAAATGCTGCTACCAGACGGGGATACACCATTGAAGAACGGTGATCAAATATTACTCTGTGGCCGGCATGATATCCGCAATCAGATGGAGTGGGTATTAAAAAACCGCAATGTATTTCACTATATCCATACCGGCGAAGTGCTCGCACAAGGATGGCTATGGCGTAAATTAATCACCTCAAAATCAAAAAAGAAAAATAGTTAAAACCATCGCGCTGCATTTACCCATTCCTGATCACCTTCATACTTGCTTTCAGATTAATCGATGCCTGTGCATGATGTGGATTAATTTCAAGCGCCTGCTGATAATGCAAAATCGCCTCATCATATTTTTTTAGTTCATAAAGACAGTTACCAAGATTAAAACAGGACTCAGCATTGGGCATCAACTCGACTGCCCGACGAAAATTCTCAGATGCCTGCTGATAACTCCCCCCCCCATACAACGCAACACCCAGATTATTGTAAGCACCCACTAATTGAGGATTAATCTTCAATGCCTGATGATAGAGATCAATCGCCTCTCTAACCCGGCCACGCTGCGCCTGTATGGCACCTAATAAGTGCAGAGCATTCGCCTCCGAAGGGTTCATCTCTAATAGCGACCGGTAGCCCGTTTCAGCGGCATCCAGCTCACCCTGCTGGTGCAATGTAATCGCATCATTAAGCATCACCTTATGCATTGCTGAATCCTGAGCCGAAAATTTCATACTCGCCTGAGATTCAAGCCATTGTGCCCAGATATCCAGATATGATTTTTCCAGTTCATTGCAAAACCGCTGGCCATCAAAAAGTAATGAAGCATCCCGTTGAGTAATTAATCTTTCCCGTAAGGGTTGAAGCAGCGCAGGCTTATCTGCCAGTTCAATCGCCAGCCGTTCATATTCACTTAATGTATCTACTACCAGTTCAGGCACACCTGCAGCACTTACCAGCCCACCACCCATACGTGCAACAAAGCTATTACCCTGACAGGTCAACACTGGCAGGCCAGCCCATAGCGCATCACATGCGGTCGCCCCTGCATTGTAGATCAGCGTATCTAAAAATAGATCTGCCAAACGCAGGCGAGCCAGATGTTGTGCTGGCAGAATACGCGCTGCAAATATCAGCCGTGCCGAGTTAACACCGCGTGATTCCGCTTCTTGACAAAGATTCCTTTGCAGCGCGTCACTCTCTTCTACCAGCCATAACACACTATCAGGCACAACTAACAGGCAACGCATCCAGATATCAAACACTTTCGGTGTGATTTTATAGCTGTTATTAAAACAACAATAGACAAAACCTCCTTCGGGTAAACCCGCTTCTGCTCGCGTCATCGTTTCACTTGCAATGACTCGCAGGCTATCGTGAACCATATAACAGGGGAGCTGTAGCAGCTTCTCACTGAAAAAAGGCTGCATTTCAGCAGGCACCGCTGTTTTATCCACCACCACATAGTCGATAAAATTTGCCCCCATCGTGCCGATGTAACCCAGGTAATGAATCTGTATCGGGGCAGGACGCATCGCTAAAATACGTGTTCTCGCACCTTTGCTGTGGCCGTTCAGATCAATCAGTATCGCAATACCTTGCTGCTGAATAAGGTGCGCTACGTCACTATCACTCAGGTGCCCAACCGGCATAAAATGATCAACTGCCTTTACCAGGCGCTCGCTTAATTCACTGACATCTTCAGGGCCATGCGAAAATGCAAACACCTCAAATTTATCGCGGTCGTGAAGTTCAAATAATTCAACAATCAACTGCGCCACCACATGCTGACGAAGATCACTCGAAAAATAACCAATTTTTACCCGCCCACTGACCAACTCAGGCACAGTACCAAGACGCGGAGCATTCAGCGGAATAATGTCGTCAATATAATTCCTGGCACACGCTAATTGCACCTCAGGATCATCACACCAGGAGAGCAGGTTAAATGGCATCAGCATGCTTTCAGGTGTTTGTGCACGCCTTATCATTTCACGCTCAAACTCCTGATAGCGAGACCAGTCACAGACGTTACGTGAAATTAAACATAAATTATAAAATGCATCTTTGTGCTGCGGGTCTATGACCAGTGCGCGGTTAAAACAGGCAACAGCCTCATCAAAACGCTTAAGTTTCCGGTACGTATTACCAAGATTGTAATGAGCCTCTGTATGCTGAGGGAAAATCACAATCGCCGTCTTATAATGCTCAAGCGATTTTTCATATTCTCCGATACGGTTAAATGCCCCACCTAAGTTCGTATGGATATCAGCATCGTCTGGGCAAATATCAAGCGCACTTTCAAAACTGGCGATCGCTAACCAGAACTCCCTCTGATAAACCAGCGAGATCCCACGATTGTTATAGATGTTCACCGACTCAGGGGTTTTCATTAATGCCAGATCATAACGCTTAATCAGTTCAGCATACTGCTCATTTTGAGTGTATATCACACCAATAAAATGAAGTGCATCTTCATTGACAGGGTCATGATCCAGCACTTTCCGGTATATATTTTCGGCGCGAGAAAAATCATCGCGCCGAAAATACTCCAGCGCCCTTTCCATCAGGCGTGTCACGTCTGCAGCTTTTGTAGTCGCAATCGAGGAAGGGCTGTTTTTTTTATGGCGAACTTTTGAATTTTTCTTTCGATTAGCTTTTTTTGCCACGAAATCAACCTCTGGAATCAACAATAAGAGACCTTTGCTCGATTGTTCTTTTGTCCTCTGGTGGCGTTAAAAGCGGTCTCAAGCGGTCATTTATCATGATAAACTCCGTCGTTCCATGCGCTCTTGCCTCGCCTAAAGTGCCGACTGTTGGTGCCAGAGAACAAAATCACTGCTCATGCAAAGGTCTTCAATAAAAAATCATTCTATCAGCTGTGTGACACGTTGAAAAACAGTGTCAACCATTGATTCCAGCCGCATTTAGTTAAGCACTCTGTGATGGCTATCCTATTCCCGGGATAAATCTAACACAGCCATTGTCGCTATATTCTATAATTAGGACAATACGCTTCCTCGCTGACAACACACCTGAATAAAAACGAACCTGTCACGGGGCTTACTGGGGATAACAGACATGCCATCTAAACCGCTTATTTTCTTCTGTATTACAACATTTCTGAGTGTTACCTCGCTTTCAGCTAACGCCATTGAGTTTCCTGTAGATACCACTGATGATACGGTAGATATCGCCAACGGCGACGGTCTGTGCGAGACAGCGACTAACAACTGCTCACTACGCGCCGCCATACAGGAGGCCAATGCGCTCACTGGTGCTGACACCATCACTCTCCCTCCCGGCATCTATCCACTCACCATCAGCGGCAGCGGCGAAGATTTTTCGGCCACAGGTGATCTCGACATCACCAGCAACATCACCATTAATGGCGCGGGTGCTGATCAGGTCTTTATTGATGCAATGGAGATTGATCGTGTGTTCGATATCATCCATAACAACGCCCTTTCTATACTGGGTGAGGCAACACTGAATGGCTTAACCATCCGTAATGGCAAAACCAATAATTCAGGGATGGGAGGCGGTATCAATAATCGCGGCATACTGATCTTGAATGACAGCAACGTTGACCGTAACCACTCAATGCCTGGTGGTGGCGGCATCCATGCCGCTTTTTTTGGCTTTCCGCTCAGAGGACGGCTTGAAATCAATCGCAGTGTGATCAGTAACAACGCCACTCAAAGCCAGGGCGGCGGACTGGTTATCGATAATATGCCAACCATCATTCGTGATAGCGTCATTCGAGATAACTGGAATCGTTTCGATCCACCGCCTATATTCGGTGGCGGTATCTACTTCGTCGCTAACGGCTTTCCAGCAACAACCTCTCTTGAAATCTATAATAGTACAATCCATCACAATGTCGCCAGTAACCTCGGTGGCGGCATCTACACGGTGGGCGCTGGTGCCATTACCATCGAAAACAGCACCATCAGCGGTAACTCAGCCACCTCTACCGCCGCAACAGAGGGCTATGGCGGCGGTGCATATTTCTTCGGTGACAACACCAGCCCAGCCAATATTTTACTCACCCATGTCACGTTTGCAGACAATAGTGCCGGTAATGGTGGAGGCGGTATCTACCTGGCTAATTCCAATGCGTCTGGTGGTGCAGCCGTCACCCTGAGTGGCGCCCTCTTCTCAGCCAATATTGGCGGCAATTGTCTCAATGCAGATGCAGCAGGCATCAGCACGCTAACAGAGAGTGCGACCAGTCTTTCTAGCGACGATAGCTGTGCCATGACACTCTCAAACACAGATCCGTTACTGGCCGTATTGAGTGACAATAGTGGCCCAGGTCCCACTCACGCCCTGTCGGCTGGCAGCCCGGCAATTGATGCCGCTAGTAACTGTCTGGCAACCGATCAGCGTTCATTTACCCGCCCTGCTAGCAATTGCGACATCGGTGCATATGAAGTCGAAGGGGTCGCGCCTTCTATCGCAGTCACCATCCCAGCCGCCAATACCGGTGTTTCAACAAACACCTCAGGCAATTCAGCTCCTGTTGCGTATGACCTGCCCGCAGCTGTTATTGTTGGCAGTGCAGTGACCAGCATCATGAACGCCTCAGATGTTGATGGCGATCCACTCTATTATGAATTCCCATTAACACCGCCCACGCAAGGGAGTGTTGGGCGACCCGCTGCTGGTTCCGTGAACAATATCGCACAGGCATTTACCTATACTGCGCTCGGCTCTGCCACTGGCACAGACTTTTTTACCTACCGTGCCTGCGATGCCTACGGTGCCTGCTCCGCCCCCGCCACCATTCACATCACCATCAATCCAGGCTCAGCTTCCAGTGAAATCAGCATCAACGTCACACAAGGCAGTGGCAATGTGAATGATCTGGTTATTATCTCCGAGACATCGCTGAATACCGTTGCGCCGGATATTGATTACAGCTACCCACTCGGTGGTTTTTTCTTTACCGTTGATAACATCCCAACCGATAGCAGCGGCACTGCAACCTCAGTCTCTGTGACGATACAACTTCCTCTCACTGCCGACCTCCCTGAGAATGCAGAAGTGAGAAAGCTAGATAACAGCGGTGTATGGCGTACGCTTAGCAGTACACCAAATACAATCCTGTCAACAGCAGTGATTGATCGCACAGCCAGAACAATTACACTGACATTAGTCGATAATGATATCTACGACCTTAACCCGCTCATCGGAGTAGTCGACGATCCGGTTGCGATTGGTTTGCCTGTTGCAGCCATACAGGAAGATGCTTCAACACCCTCAGAGAAGAGTCCTGCTACCGCGACAACGGGTAGTGGCTCGCTCGGTTACTGGAGCTTGAGCTTAATGTTTTTATTGGGACTAATTGCCCGTCGAAATTCAAGCAGGGCATTTTAAGAAGAGTCAATTATTCATCTCTCAGGGTAAAAAAACTGCAGCGCTATTTAAGTCCTGTTAACGCTGATTTAAAATTAGTGTTAACAGGCTATGATCAGTTCGCCCGCATCAAATACTGACAGCGGCTTATGGAATAAAAAACCCTGTGCCATTTCGCAATCCAGCCCCCTGAGAAACTCAAGCTGATCATTCGTTTCAACTCCTTCTGCAATCACGGTTAACTGCAAACTCTTTGCCATCGCGATAATCGCACTAATCAGAGCAGCATCATTCACATCGGTGGTTATATCACGCACAAAAGAGCGATCAATCTTTAAGGTATCCAATGGAAATTTTCGCAAATAACTCAAGGATGAGTAGCCCGTGCCAAAGTCATCAATTGATAAGCCAATACCAAGATCACAGAATCTATTCAGTATCTGCTCTGTTTTAACTGGATTCATCATTAACAGGCTTTCAGTCAATTCCAGTTCCAGACAAACAGGATTAACACCAGAACATTTAATGATACTGTGAAATTTATCCTCCAGATTTCGATCATTAAACTGCCGATTCGAGATATTGACTGACACATGTAGCTTATGATCAATATCATGCCACTGATTCAGTTGCTGGCAGGCACTCTCCAGCACCCATTCACCAACCGGGACTATTAACCCGGTCTCCTCTAAAATCGGGATAAATTGCAAAGGTGAAATAAGCCCTTTTTTCGGATGCTGCCAACGTAACAGCGCCTCAAAACCAGTCAGATTATTTCCATTCAGTGATATCTGCGGTTGATAGTAGAGTGAAAACTCCCCCCGTTCCAACGCTTTTCGTAAGCTAGTCTCCATCGTTAAGCGCTCGGCTGCACGACTGCTCATTTCTGGAGAGAAGTATTGAAAATTATTCCGACCACTCTCTTTGGCACGATACATTGCAATATCTGCGTGTTTAATTAACACCTGCGGATTCAGACTGTCACTGGGAAATACACTAATACCAATACTGGCAGAAACAAATAACTCCTGCTCATGAATCAACATGGACTGAGAAACACTCTCCAGTAGTTTTTCACAGATATAGGTGATTTGCTCTGTATTCTTAATATTTTCAAGCAAGATAGCGAATTCATCGCCACCTTGACGCGACACGGTGTCACCGCTTCTAAGCGATGAAATGAAACGACCTGAAATCATCTTTAATACCAGATCACCCATATCATGGCCAAGCGTGTCATTAATAAACTTAAATCGGTCTAAATCAGCAAATAACACCGCCACCATGGAGTTATTTCGGCCCGCATTGATAATGGCCTGTTCTAGCCGGTCAATAAACAACGTTCTGTTTGGCAACTGGGTGAGCACATCATGATGGGCCAGAAACTGCAGATACTCCTGTGTTCTCATCCGCTCACTAATATCTCTACCAGTAGAAATAAAGTGAGTAATTTTCCCGGCAGCAGACTTCAGTGGTGTAATCGTTTTTTCTTCATAATAAATCGAACCATCTTTTCGCTTATTGATCAAAACATCATTAAATACTTCACCCGATTTAATCGTCCGCCATAGTTTTTCATAGAATGCCCGCTGATTCTGATTAGGACCAGTTGATTTTAATATCCGCGGAGTTTTTCCCACCACCTCCGCCAATGAGTAGCCGGTGATCGCTTCAAAAGACTTATTCGCATATTCGATGACCCCCTCAGCATTCGTAATCATAATCACGTCAGCTGTCTGCTCTAACGCCATGGAGAATTTTTGTTGCTGCGCTTCTGTCTGCTTACGCCGACTAATATCCGTGATACTGCCACGAACCAACTCTTTTCCTGCCGCAGGTAGCTTTACCAGACGTGTCTCACAATCAATATGATTACCCTTATTATCTTGATACACCCATTCATAAACGGGTGTTTCACCCGCTACTGCATCATTTATAAAACGACAGGCTAGCTCTGCAGATGGCTGTCCATCGGGTTGAACACCCGGGCTCATTAACAGATAATTACTCCCAATTAACTCATCTCGAGGTTGTCCAAAAAGCAAAGCGGCATTTTCATTCGCATCGATAATACGATTACTTTTAACATCCAGTACAAATATTGCCTCTGGCGCATTTTCAACCAATGTACGAAAACGTTCTTCACTCTCTTTCATATTGCGCAACGTAATAAGACTATTAAGTGACTCAGCCAAACGATGGCCTATTTCGTCAAACAACCATAGCTCCTCATTAGTAAAGACGTGTGGTTTATCACAATAGTGAATAACCAATGCCCAGGGCTTATCAACTTTAGGGTGTAAAGCCAGCAGAAGCTGGGATTTCACCGAAAATTCTTCCTTAATTTTCACTGGAACCGAGTGAAAACTTAGCGCGTCATAACGCACAGGACCAACATTATCCAGACACGCTTGCAATACGCCTGCGATACCGTTATCAATAGGAACACTAATGTCCAGATCAAATGCACCCGGCCATTCAGGCCTGGTGCATTCCATAGGAATAGTAAGCTCACCTGCATCCGGATCACATGGATAAATCAATGCGGCGCGGTCACAGTCAAAAATGTCAAGCAATGCCTCTAATGAGTTATGCAGCGTCTCTTTAAAAGTCCCTGCTTGAAGACTTATACGACTAATACACTCAATTGCCTCCAGCTGGTGAAGCTGGATTTGAGCAATGTTATCGGTTTTTTGTAACGCAATCACATCCAGCAGTGTACTGATGACCTTAATCGGTATTTTAGTTTCTGGATCTAATATCGGAATAGAGGTAATCAATATTGATTGAAAACGCTCATTATTATATAAATATGCAATACAGCTAGTGGGCATGCGTGAATGCAGTGCAATAAAAACAGGATGCTGCTCTTCTGGTATCGGCTCCTGATCGGACCTGTATAATTTGCCACCCCAACCAGGTTGCATCACATGCTGAGTTAACGCCTGCTGGTTCAACCCAAGAAGGCTTTCCGCAACCGGGTTTATCGCCATCACATTACCAGCGGCATCCTGCTCGATGATTCCCTGAAAAAAAGGTGGTCGCATGTCTTTATTAATGATTTTCGACATAACGACTCCTACTTTTCATCAAAATATTACTATTCATAATGACATTCCATGTCTCACGTTCAAAAAAATCATAGTAAAGAAGCAACAATCAATACCCAAAGGGAGTCTGCATTAAAAAAATATTCCATACAACGTATTTAAGAAGGTTGTTATAGACCTCTGATAAAGTAACAAACATCACCTGAAAGCAGGTGGAATACAGAAATTCGAGGCTGTAAATTAAATTGTGTAGCTGCACTTTATCGCTGTGCTTCCCTGACTTAATGATTTCAAACCCGCACCTGAAAGTCCGCTTTAAACTCCTTATTACAGGGTGCAGACAACATAAACCAACCGCATTAATTAAAGGTCTCAGCGAACAGCGAACTAACCTTATCAAGCATAAATCGAATTCTAGTTTAATTTCATATCTACGCTATACTTGCCATATCGTCTTCATTAATCAATTTTTATGCCATACCGTAACCACTCTGACTTTCGATTCCCCTGGCGTGAAGATAATGAATTTCGTCTGCTGCTCGATGGCGATCAGTTTTTTCCGGCAATGTTGAATGCGATCAATGATGCCAGTAGTTACGTTGCACTAAACATGTATCTGATGAGTTCCGGCTCAGTCGCAGACCGTTTTATTGATGCCCTGCTACAGGCAGCCCAGCGCGGCATTTCGGTCTATATTATTCTCGACGGATTTGGTGCCAGCAACCTTACCAGGCAAGACAGAGAGCGGCTAAATCACGACAACATTCACCTCGCCTTTTATAACCCCATTCGCTATGGCCGCTGGTTTAACAATCTATTTCGTGACCACCGAAAACTGCTGCTGTTAGATGGAAAACTAGCATATGTCGGCGGTGTTGGCATCACTGATGACTTCGACCCAGTTGATAATCAAACACTGCGCTGGCGTGAGACAGTCATTGAAATCAAAGGGCCCTGCGTCGATGACTGGCGTAGTCTATTTGTCGAGAGCTGGCCAATTGAAGGGATGACACCCATCCTGCCGTCAAAGCCAGCACCCTATCCTGAGAATGAACCAGACAATAACATCGCCCCCAGGCAAACAGGGCGTGTTGCACTCTCCCAGGCCACCTCACGCCAGGAGATTCGACGCTCGGTAAACCGTCACCTGCATGGTGCAGAGCATAGAATATGGATAGCCACCGCCTATTTTGTCCCTTCGTGGCGGATGCAGCGCGCACTGCGTAAGGCAGCACAACGCGGTGTTGATGTGCGCTTAATGCTACCCGGCGAACATACCGACCACCCCGCTATCCGACACGCAGGACGACGCTTCTACTTCAAGTTACTGTTAAGTGGCGTGCGCATCTTTGAATACCAGCCGCGTTTTTCACATAGCAAAATTATGCTCTGTGACCAGTGGAGCACCATCGGTTCAAGTAATTTTGACCGCTGGAACCTGGTATGGAACCTCGAAGCAAATCAGGAAATTGATGACCCTGATTTTGCTCGCTCAGTAAAAAACCTCTTCAATGATGATTTCAAACAGTGTTCAGAGATTGAACTTCAGGCCTGGTGTGAGCGCCCATGGCACCGACGCTGTCTTGAATGGTACTGGGGCTGGATTGATGCGCTTCTTTACCGTTTCAGCATGCATTGGCGCAGGCGAAACCGCGCACGACATCGCGCTGAACGGCGAAATAAAAGGCTTTAAACAAAGTGTTTGTTTATACAGGTGATGCTAATCAACGAGCTCTTTTTTACAGTAGAACCTTTAGTCCTTTAAGCCGAGTGGCTTAATATGCCCTCAAATTCATAACTGATCGCATCGCGAGCTAATTTTCATATCGTAGTGCACCTGAAAATTCAGCCAATATTGCACAATTTATCAAAATAAGCCCAATTTCTAGAGAATTTGCTTGAAGCCTGCAATGGTTTTCCTGTCTAATATATGGGCAACTCGTGAGAATAGGAATTTCAAATATGGCTTTAGATCAACTCGACGCATTTTTAATGAAAATGCAGTCTGAACCTGCACTTAAAAATGAGGTGCTCTCCTTATCAACTGCCGATGATGTTGCACGAATAGCATTAAAGCTTGGTTTTGAATTTTCAGGTGATGAATTATTGAGAATATCAGGTAAAAAAGTTGGCCGGGTTACGGTTAAAAAAAATGTGCTTCCTGGCGAGTACAATTAAATACTTTCAGGCTTAACCTGCAACAGATGCGACAGCCTGTCTTGTTTCCAGACGTGAGCCACTCTTTTAATTCACTACCTATTGCCCAACACCAACGCCCTGATAATCGTAAGCAACACCCAACCTGCCTATTTTACACTTGCATAACGTTTCTCACGTGGGAAAAGCCTGCTTAACCACTCAAATGCAGACCGGGATACCTCTTTCTGGTTCTTCTTCACTACATCATTAAAAACACTAAAGAAAGCACAGGGTGTACCGTACCATCTTCAAGCTTTACCAGATAAGTGACAGAAAGAAGTTGTTTCGCGCTTTCGATAGAATCGATTAGATAAAATTCATCAAGATCATCATCACAACAGAGCAATTCTGGGCGATCATTATCAGGTTCAAAACGTTGAATACTGCCTGTATCAGGCAAGGCAAGGACTATTTTTCTTTAGCCGATCAAATATTTTAGGGCCTTTAGCACGTTCTTCAGGCGAAACTTTACGCTTGAGGTTAGTTTCCATCACCTCGGCCAAGCGTTTTGCTTCTGTCCCATGGAGAAATTGTATCTATCGGTACAATTGAATACAAAATCCATTTGATAGCCTTTACCGCCCACCCCGTCCTGTTCCCTGTTTTGTTATCTGAAAGGTCATCATTTGTAGTCATCTTGTTGTAAATCCAGATAATAGCCATTTGAGGTCTCTATCAAAATACCGCTCCATTCTCCTTCCTCGTTGGTCCATACGTAAAGAGGAGAATGTTCGACAAGAAGCCCAACATCACGATTAATGAGTGATGAGCGCATAATTTCGTACTCATTAGAGGATTCTCGAAACGCTTTATAGTGCTTGAAATTAAGCGGGCTTTTTGTATAAATTATTCGCCTGATGTATGAGTTTTTGACACCCCTGTCAACTTCTACACGATACAATAACTGAGCATCGGCTGGAAATTCTAGGCCGCTCATACTCCCGATATGCTCAACCGGTTCAGACAATATCTGATCTACTTCTAATGTAATCATTTGTTGTAAGTCCAGATAATATCCATTTGAGGTCTCTACCCAGGTACCGTCCCATTCGCCGTCTTCGTTTGTCCACTCGTAAACAAGAAAAAATTCGACTGGAAGCAGCCCTATATCCATATCACTATCACTATCACTATTTTTTAGTGATGAACGTATACTTTCGTACCCTGACCTGGTGGATATTCGACGAGTTTCATATTACTTGATATTAAACGGGTTTTTTGTATAAATTATTCGCCAAATGAATGTAGTCCTTCCCCCCTCTCACTTTCTGTACGATACAACAACTTAGCATCGGCTGGAAATTCCAGGCCGCTTATTTTCTCTATATGCTCAACTGGTTCAGTTAACACCTGAGCCGGCACTTCTAACAGACGCGAGACAACGTAAAGACCTAGCACAAAGAAAAGACTCAGCACCAACAGTAAGATCAGCTTTTTCACATTATCGCCCACCGGATAGCGGCTTCATTTTGGATAAAACGGTTTTATCACCCCATTGATGCTGACTTTTAATTTGGCCGCGAAGATTATACTCTTTAGCTAAGCCTTGTCGATGGAGCGCCCCATCAGATCATCGGCAATCTCAATATTAGCAATTTTGACGGACTTGCCTTTGTCCCAATTGTATTTATCGGCACAATTGAATACAAAATCCATTTGATAGCCTTTACCACCCACACCGTCCTGTTCCACAATCAGTTTGGCTTATCCCCATATTGAGTATCCACCCACCGCAAAAAACCAGTTTTTACTATCAATTTCTCTGTTATAATCACCCTTCAACCGAGAAGCCACAATATTGTATGTTCCAGGCGGTAAGGTCTCAGAAAAAATCTTTGCTTGATCTACTTCATCATCAAATAATTTTTTAGCTGGCTCCACTTCATCAACCATCCCCTGCAAATCAAACTCATATTCTTTTCCCGAGTTCATTAAGTAGTGCCGCATGTGCTTCGCGGCATCATCACCGACTAAAACGGTCGCATGCACCATGTAATTCATTATTACTAATTTGAATGCGATCATTTTAGCTTCAGTTTTCTCTTTATTCCAGGACCCAGCACCGAAGTCATGTTTTATTGCAGGATCTGCTGTTCCGATTACAAAATTGGGCATCACTCACTCCATCACTCATTCCATCACTCATTCTATTTTTTTGCTTAAACCAATTCTATGATAATAAGGGGCATACTGAAAGAGAGCAGCCATGTCGCCACAGACCAATGGAATCTGTAAGCGATTCCATAAATGGATGGAATACGATAATGGTTCTTCGTAGTTCGGAGTGAAATACCCAACAAAATATCACCCTGAAACCTGGGTATTTTTGCGGGGCAGAGGGCCGCTCAAATGCTTGTGTTTTATTCAAAGGAAACATAGAAATACCCAGTGACCACCCTGGGGTGATCTATGATAGCGATGGATGACCGCAGCACATGGAGATTCAGCCGGGCACCGAAACTCAAGCAAGCTGGCATTCAAGTTGATTTAAACAAACTAATATAACAAGCAAGTAGCCCGGGCTGAGCTTCCAGCGAAATCCGGGAGGACAGTGCCACATTCCCCGGGTTTCGCTGGAAGCTCAGCCCGTATATGGTCTCCCCCCGTTTTGCAATCTTTGTGATATAAATAACAGGAACAGGATTGCGGTCGTATATCCGGCCTGTTAATGAAGCTTATTTACTGCTT
>JAKISP010000006.1 GCA_021648525.1 Gammaproteobacteria bacterium | reverse complement strand
TTTATCAGAATTCAACCCGTTTTCAAAGATAGGTATTGAAAATACGAAATACATGCAGGTATTAGTAATATCGCGAATGTGTTTATGGGTGGTTTTTTGAAAAGGGTCTATTTCTGGATGGGCACTAACTAATAACCTGGATGCAGATGTGTTACTTTTTCAGGACAACTATACCGGTGAAACCGCTAATAGAGGGATGGGAAGCGGGATCGTGTTCAAAATGGAATGCACTTCCCAGAAACGATGGTAGCCTTCGTTGATCCGAATGATGGCAACAAGTTAAAGATGTTAATGATTGAATGGCTAAATGCGCGAATTCACATATTTAACTCACTGCCGATAGACAACACTGCGGTTGCAGATGTTATTGTAGGCCAACCTGATTTTACAACGGGGGGCGCCAATTCATTTGGGGTAAGTGCTGCCAGTTTACACTTTTTAAATGGAGCTGCGGTATGCCCAACAGGTGAGCTTATTGTTGCCGATAGACTTAACCATAGAGTACTGATTTTCAATCAGGTTCCTCAGGAAAATGGTGCGTCAGCAGATGTTGTCATTGGCCAAACCGACTTCATATCTAATCTTGCTAATCAAGGTGGAGGTGCTGCCAGCAACACCATTAATTCACCACAAGGTGTGAGCTGTCGGGACGGGAAAATTTATGTGTCCGATAGTGATAATCACCGCATATTAATTTTTAACACCATTCCCATCATCAACAATGTTTCAGCCGATATTGTTATCGGTCAGGCCAACTTTATCAACACAGCAGCAGCATGTTCATCTAGCGGCGTTAACAGACCGCACCAACTTACTTTTCACGATAATAAAATGTATTTGAGCGATCAAAGTAATCACAGAGTTTTAATTTATGATCCTATTCCAGTAACAAATAACCCAGCTGCTAGCGCAGTGATCGGGCAGGTGGATTTCACCAGCTGCCTGACCAACCAGGGTGGTACTGTGAGCGCCAACAGCTTAAATACGCCACAAAGCGTTTCAATAAGCAGCGATAATATACTGGGTATTACAGATAGATTTAGTCATCGAATTGTCTTTTACACTCTACCCATTACAACTGGAGACGTCGCATTTTCCGTTCTCGGACAAGCTGACATGACTAGCAGTCTGAACCCATCACCACCGACAGCCACAAGCCTGAACCAACCGATAGGCTTGCTTTTTCAAGGTAACCGGATCTGGGTAAGCGACCAACAAAACCATCGTTGGTTAGCGACACCTTTACCATACTAAGGAGCTTCTGATTTAAGTTACGGAAAACTTGAAGAGGACCCCCATCCTGGTGAAAACCATTAACTTATTGAATTGAATTTATATTTTTTTGAAATGGGTGCATGGATAAACTCATGCCTAGCAGAACACTACAGCGCCGCCTTTACCGACGCAATGACCTCTCTCGTATCAGGCCGTATCCCGCGCCAGATAAAAAAAGATTCTGCCGCTTGCTCCACCAACATGCCGAGGCCATCTAGCACTTTTAGCGCGCCATGTTTAGAAGCCCAGGCCATAAAGACCGTTGGCATTTTGCCGTACATCATGTCGTAACAGCAGGTGTTATTACTGATGGCTGTCGCAGGAACAGGGGGCAGGTCACCCCGCAGGCTGGCGGCGGTGCCGTTAATAATCAGATCAAAAGACTGGTCATCAATCGCTGGAAAGCCACACCCTCGTAGCTGATCTCTCCGATTAAATTCATTTGCAAGGGTAAGCGCCTTCTCTTCGGTGCGATTGGCGATCACTATTTTCGATGGTTGCTGAGCCAACATCGGCCCTAATACACCGCGTACTGCACCACCAGCACCTAGTATCAAAATACGCTTACCGGCCAGTCCAACAGAATGATTTTCGATTAGATCACGTACCAGCCCCACACCATCGGTGTTGTCACCAATACAACACCCATCATCAAAGCTAATGGTATTAACCGCACCGGCTTGTACGGCCCGCTCGCTACGTTCATCAACAAATTTCCACGCCTCCTGTTTAAACGGCACGGTGATATTAAGCCCCTTGCCACCACTGGCACGGAAATTACCCACGGCCTGTTCAAAGCCACCCGCATCTACCTGAATCGCACTGTAGTCCAGGCGCTGCTGAGTTTGCCGCGCAAATGCGGCATGAATCAAGGGCGATTTGCTATGCGAGATGGGGTTCCCCATCACTGCATAGGCATCAGGCTTAGCATCAAAATCGAACAGTGAAGACATTAATTAACCACCCGTTCTGGTATTCCACCAGCCCTGTTATTCAAAGATGGCCTTCAAAATAAAGAAAAAGAGTATCGCAAGGCCAGCACCCGCTGGCAATGTAATCACCCACGACATAAAGATGGTGCGAATCACGCGCATGTTAAGCGCGCCAATTCCGCGTGCCAACCCTACACCCAGCACGCCACCCACCAATGTATGCGTGGTCGAAATTGGCATGCCTGTGCCGGAGGCAAACACCACGGTAGTCGCTGCCGCCAACGTGGCCGCAAAACCACGGCTAGGTGTTAACTCGGTGATGTTGGTGCCGATAGTCGCGATAACCCGATGACCATAGGTTACCAGTCCAATCACAATGCCGACACCACCCAGTAAGAGTACCCATATTGGTAGCACCGATTTGGCTGCAATCTCACCACCACTCTCAACGATGCCAACAATGGCAGCGATTGGGCCAACTGCGTTCGCAACGTCGTTCGAGCCGTGCGCAAAGGCCATTGCACAGGCGGTCACGATCATCAATACCGCAAACACCTTCTCCACATTGGTGTAGTGAAAGTCTTTGTCTTCCGATGGTTCATGTTTAATTCGGTTAATAAAGATTTTGCTGATGAGTGCCATGCCGATACCAATCAGTACAGAGAAGAAATAGGCCTGAAAGGTGGTTAGATCAAGCCCAACGTGCTTGAGTCCTTTAAACATGGTGACCAGCGAAATAATAAAGCCAACCAGAAAAATATAACATGGCACATAGCGCTTGGCGCTGGCAAATGGATCTGGGGTATCGATGATCAGCTTTTGCACACTCATAAAGAGCGCGTAAGCGATCACCCCCGCCGTGAGCGGTGAGATAATCCAGCTCATCGCAATGGTGCCAACTTTACCCCACATCACCGCTTCCATGCCGATACCGACTGCGGCGAAACCGACAATCGCACCCACAATCGAATGGGTCGTTGAGACCGGCCAGCCATAATAAGAAGCGATTAATAGCCACACAGCCGCCGCAAGTAGCGCGGCTAGCATGCCATACACCAGCAACTCCGGCGTGTTGGCGATTGAAGTCGTATCGATCATCCCTTTGCGGATAGTTTGTGTTACCTCACCGCCTGCGAGTAATGCGCCACTGAATTCAAAGATCGCTGCAATAATAATCGCGTGTTTAATGGTGATGGCGCCGGAACCGACCGAGGTACCCATTGCATTAGCGACGTCATTAGCGCCAATCCCCCACGCCATGAAAAAACCAAAAATGCAGGCCAGAATGATAAAAATATATGCGTTTTCCACGAGTCACTACCTCTTCCGATTTATTTGGCCAGCATCAACTGCAGGCGACTGCCTACACGTTGAGCAAGATCAGCAAGATCACCGACCCATTCGATAATACGATAGATAAACATGGCATTAATGGGTGGTAAATCTGTTTCTATTTTGAACATGATAGAGCGAATCTGAATCTGAATCTCATCGGTGTCACTTTCAATTTGATTCAAGGTTTTGATCATCTTCTCAACCACTTTAACTTCACGTCCACGGAAGCCGGTCTCAACCAGCTCATCGAGTTCGTTAATGGCGGTGTCGGCCTGCGCGACCGCATCGATACTGCGTTTCACATAGGTCAGAAAAAGTGGCGCGATACTTTCTGGTAGTACCATCTGTCGTCCCAGCATCAAACCGGCAATGTCTTTGCTTTTGTTGGCGATATTGTCCTGCATCGTCAACATATCTAATAGATCATGTCGAGAGACCGGCAGGAACATCCCTTTAGGCAGGCTAAGACGAAGCGATTTTTTTAATTTGTCTGCCTCGTGCTCAAATTTAACGATTGATGCCTGTGCTGCCTGGATGCGCGCGGTGTCCTGGTCAATCACAGCCTCAAAAAAAACGACCAGCTCTGAAGCACACAGGTGCACCTGCGCCATATGGTCTTGCAGCGGTTGCATTGGTGAGCCGCCAAACATGCTATACACATAATTAGACATAAGTAGTCCTTAATAATCGAATTGAACTGCGTTGAATGGCGCAGGATGATAGCAGAAAAGCCATCATAGCTGGGCCCCCGTGAAGTTAAGATGTTAAGGCGCTTCTTTTAACCACTGTGCAACGTGCTTGGCATAGTAGGTCAAGATGCCATCAGCTCCCGCCCGTTTCATGCTAAGCAGAGATTCGAGCACAATGGCACGTTCATCAAGCCAGCCGTTATCGCTGGCCGCCTTGATCATCGCGTATTCGCCACTCACTTGATAGACATAGGTGGGAGCACCAAATTCATCTTTGATGCGACGCACGATATCGAGATAAGGCATGCCGGGTTTGATCATTACCATGTCGGCACCCTCAGCGAGGTCCATGCCGACTTCCCACAACGCTTCATCTGAATTCGCAGGGTCCATTTGATAGGTCTGTTTATTACCACTACCCAGGTTAGCGGATGACCCCACCGCATCGCGAAATGGCCCATAAAAGCTTGATGCATATTTTGCAGCATAGGCCAGAATACGGGTGTGGATGTACCCTGAGTCTTCAAGTGCGGTACGAATCGCGCCGACCCGGCCATCCATCATATCGGAGGGTGCAACGATATCAGCACCTGCTTCAGCATGTGACAACGCCTGCTTAACCAGCACCTCCGTGGTTTCATCATTCATCACGTAGCCACTGCCATCAATCAAACCGTCCTGACCGTGAGTGG
Organism: Gammaproteobacteria bacterium; assembly: GCA_021648525.1. Classification (GTDB taxonomy): domain Bacteria; phylum Pseudomonadota; class Gammaproteobacteria; order SZUA-140; family SZUA-140; genus SZUA-76. The sequence goes on along the minus strand of JAKISP010000006.1, from coordinate 78,552 downwards.
TAAAGGGGTCGAGTGCCACATCGGTAATCACCCCCATCTCTGGACAACGCGCCTTAATTGCACGCACCGCGCGTTGCGCCAGACCACCAGGATTAAAGGCCTCTGCGGCATCCAGACTCTTCGCAGACTGTGGTGTTACCGGAAAAAGTGCAATGGCCGGTACGCCCAGCGCATAAAGTTCATCCACCTCTTTCAATAACAGATCGATACTCATGCGCTCAACACCTGGCATTGATGGGATCGTCTCGCGTTGTGCATCACCTTCAAGGACAAACATCGGATAGATAAGATCGTTACTGGTCAGCATGTTTTCACGCATTAAACGGCGACTGAACTCATCACGACGCATACGACGCATGCGACACGCAGAAAACGCGCCGCCCCGGATACTTTTTCCTGACATACTTTTACCCTGCTTTACCGCTTGAATCAGCGGCGATTATCGTCGCTTAGCGCCTTTCTTTTTCTTTGCTGTTGCTTTCTTTCTGGTCACTGGTTTTTTTACAGCCGCCTTTTTCCTGGTCGCGGCCTTCTTTTTAACAACCGATTTTCTAATGACTTTCTTTTTGGTAGCTACCTTTTTCTTCACCACCGCTTTCTTTTTAGTGACCGCCTTCTTAACGGCAACCTTTTTTTTGACAGCTATTTTCTTTTTCACAGACGCCTTTTTGATAGCAACTTTTTTCTTAGCAACCGCCTTCTTTTTAGTGGTTGCCTTTTTAGTCGCAGTTTTTTTCGTTACTACTTTCTTTTTAACGGTAGATTTCTTTGTTGTGACCTTTTTAGCAGGGACTTTCTTAATCACCTTTTTCTTCACAACCGCTTTCTTTTTGACCTCAGCCTTCTTTGGTGTCGCTTTAGCTGCTGTTGTTTTTTTAACCGCTGGTGTTTTTTTAGCCGCTGGTGCCGGCATTTTTACTTTAGTCTTAATAGCCCTGGGCTCAGCCTTCGCTGTAATCTCTGAGGTTAAGTCTTCAACGACTGGCAGGGTGAACTCAACCACATCGGGCAACTCTTCAATCACCTTGCAAACGGCGCTGAAGATATCGCTAATGTCTCCAATACCCTGGATGGTGCGCAATCGGTTTTGCGCTTTGTAGTAACCGATGAGTGGAGCGGTCTGTGCTTCATATACACGCAGTCGATTACCGATGGTCTCTTCATTATCATCCGCACGGTGATGCAGGTTGCCGCCACACTTGTCGCACTGACCATCCAGCTTAGACGGTGAAGTGTAAACATTGTACATCTGGCCACATGATTCACAGGTACGTCGCCCTGTCAGACGTTGAATCAGGGAATCAAAATCAACATCGATCAATAATGCGCTTTGCAGTGGCTGGTTTACTTTATCGAGCATAATATCCAGCGCCTCAGCTTGCGGGATATTGCGCGGAAAACCATCCAGAATAAAACCATTTTTGGCGTCAGGCTGTGCCAGACGCTCTTTGATCATCGCGAGTACAATCTCATCCGATACCAAACGCCCAGCATCCATTGCAGCCCTGGCCTGTACGCCCAGAACCGATCCAGCCTTGACCGCTGCACGCAGTAAATCGCCTGTCGAAATCTGTGGAACACCATATTTGGTGGTCAGCTGTTTGGCCTGGGTACCTTTTCCCGAGCCTGGTGCGCCTAGCAATACAATTTTCATTCATTGATCCTAATCAGATGGATGTCTGGTGTTTATTATTTTAGTCTTTAATTTTCATAAGGTTATACCTGACCACGCGAGTGCAGTATTGCGCTGCTGGCGAAACCCTGTCATCGATGGTAAAACTACTTTACTGACATGGTTAAGTCAACGTTATGTAATAGTTTTCATCGTGTTGGCTTGTCTTATTTCTACTAACGTTTATTGATTCAATAAGCGCGGTGTTGTATTCAAAATCAGGAGCTGTTAATGCCAAAGAAAAATGCCTTTTATGCACAGTCTGGTGGGGTCACAGCAGTCATCAATGCCAGCGCCTGCGGCGTGATTGAGACAGCCCGCAAGCACAAAGATAAGATGGGTAAGGTTTATGCGGGACGCGATGGCATCATCGGCGCATTGACTGAGGAACTGATTGATACCAGTAAAGAGTCGGCTCGTGCTATCGCAGCGTTGCGGCACACGCCAGGTGGCGCCTTTGGTTCCTGTCGCTACAAACTTAAGGGGCTTGATGAAAACCGTGCAGAGTATGAGCGTCTGATTGACGTCTTTAAGGCGCACAATATTGGTTATTTTTTCTACAATGGGGGCGGTGACTCTCAGGATACGACCCATAAGGTGTCGCAAATTTCCAAAGAACTGGGTTATCCGATCACTTGCATCGGGATCCCCAAAACAGTTGATAATGATCTGCCGCTCACGGACAACTGCCCTGGCTTTGGCTCGGTTGCCAAGTATGTTGCCGTTTCGATCCGTGAAGCGAGTTTTGATGTCGCCTCAATGTGTAAGTCGTCCACTAAGGTTTTTGTAATGGAGGTGATGGGGCGTCATGCTGGCTGGATCGCTGCTGCAGGTGGCCTTGCGGCTGAAAACAAGGGGGATGCGCCGCATATCATCCTGTTTCCAGAGGTACGCTTTAACCAGACCCGATTTCTTTCTAAAGTAAAAGAGTGCGTTAAAAAATATGGCTATTGCGCGATTGTCGTCTCTGAAGGGGTGCGTCATTCAAAAGGGCAGTTTCTTGCGGAATCCGGTACAAAAGATGCTTTTGGGCATGCTCAGCTAGGCGGTGCAGCCCCTGTGGTAGCTGAATTGATCAAGTCCAAATTAGGCTATAAATACCACTGGGCAGTGGCTGATTATCTGCAGCGCGCGGCGCGGCATATCGCCTCAAAAAGTGATGTTGATCAAGCCTACGCCGTTGGCAAGGCGGCGGTTGAGTTTGCCCTGGCAGGGAAAAATGCGGTGATGACAACGATTGTGCGCACCTCCAACACCCCTTATCGCTGGAAAGTGGGGGAAGCGAAGCTCTCTCGTGTTGCGAATGTTGAAAAAATGATGCCAGCCAGCTTTATTACTAAAGATGGCTTTGGCATCACCCCGCGCTGTCGCACTTACCTTGCACCATTGATTAAAGGCGAAGATTATCCACCGTATAAAAATGGTCTGCCGCAATATGTTCAACTTAAGAAAATTGCGGTTAAGAAGCGGCTTGATGCCGGTTTTAACATAAAACAGTAGCCAGAGACCTCTGCATGATTTCTTCGTATTGGGTCAAGTATCGCTGTGACCCTGTCGATAACAAAATTGAAACCAGTAATATTGGGCGTTTAATGGATTAAACAAAATCTAACCCATTGATTGGTTATGCAAGGATGCTGATGGGTATGAAATATCAACATCTACTGATGCTTAACCAGCCTTCTGTCACTCGTCATCACTCATTCTAGTCAAAAAAGCGCGCATCAAAAGCTCGTCGGCAGAATGAATGCCTGTTTTTTAATGAGAGAAGGAGTTGTGAAATGAGCGATATAGACATAGAACGAGTGCTCTATGTGGAAGATGAACCCGATATTCAGGCGGTGGCAAGGGTTGCATTAGAGGCTGTCGGCGGCTTTGAGGTTCGAATCTACAATTCAGGCAGTGATGCGATGGATCATCTGGATGAGATAAAGGCCTTTAACCCCGATGTTATTTTGCTCGATGTGATGATGCCAGGCATGGATGGCCCAGGTACACTTGAAGCATTACGCAAAGAGAGCGACTTTGTCGATACGCCGGTGATCTTTATGACAGCCAAGGTGCAACCACATGAAGTGGCGGATTTTAAGGCCATGGGTGCACTGGATGTCATCCCTAAACCATTTGACCCAATGAATCTTTCTCAATCAATCAAGACTATCCTCGCAACGAAACTGGAAGGTACCTCTTAATTCCATCTGAAAAACCGATTTATTTAACAGATAGTACATAAAAATATCCCTGTTGCAGATTAAGAGGGTTTCATAGCCGTATAATTACTGCCGCAATTTACCTATAATCACGCCCAGACATTTTTGCATCGTTTGGGAGAAATCATGATTGTCAGCACCTGTTTAAAACGTTTTATATTGCCACTGGTCATGTTGTTAATAGCATTGACTGGCTGTACGAGCAATGTACCTGTGGGTGATGAAGATGAGGCGATGCGCATCGCCGAAAGCTACTATGCGATGCTGCAAAATGGCGAGTTTGATAATGCTGTTGAGCTTTTTGAGGCAAATCAGCAAGGTCACTGGGCAAGATTTTTGCAGGGTAATATGAAAAAGTTAGGGCTAATGACGAAGTATTCTTTTAAAAGTAATATGGTCAACACGGTATTCAGCGGGAAATTTTATATCTATCAGATCAGCACCCGTTACGGCGACCAGGCGGCCGATGAGATCTTAACGCTGTTTTTACATGTCGATGACACCGAAATCGAAATTGCTTCCCATAAAATCAACCTTGCTCATTCCAGGGTGAATACGCAACTCAGCGACGCTGCTGATAAGGCAGAAGCAAAGTAATTATCCAGCGATTCCTTAGCTAATTCGTCGATCAAGGCGGCGATACGAGATTGCTTCACTAATGTGCTGCGTGGTGATCTCATCGACGGCGGCGAGATCCGCAATGGTACGCGCGACCTTTAGAATCCGATGGTAGACGCGCGCTGAAAGCCCCAGTTGTTGACTCGCCTGCTCTAGCAGGCGCGCGCTCTCTGTGCTGAGTTGACAGCTACTTTCAATCTCTCGTATCCCCATCGCATGATTTGCCTTACCGCAACGCGCCAGCTGGTAATCACGCGCGGTTTGCACCCGCTCTCTCGCTTGCCTGCTTAAATCTTCGGAACGATCTGGCGGTGTTTTTAGCTCATCGAATGGTACCGCCGGCACTTCGATATGCATATCGATGCGATCTAAGAGCGGTCCTGAAAGGCGCGCTCGATAGCGCCGAATCTGCTCATGGCTACACTGACAACGGCCATTTTTATCCCCCAGATAACCGCAGGGACATGGGTTCATTGCCGCGATGAGTTGAAACCGAGCGGGAAATTCAGCCTGCCGGGCGGCACGTGAGATGACGATTTTGCCTGATTCCAGCGGCTCACGCAGCACCTCCAGTACACGACGATCAAACTCGGGTAGCTCATCCAGAAACATCACGCCGTTATGCGACAATGAAATCTCACCCGGCCTGGGTTGACTACCGCCGCCGACTAGCGCAACCCCAGAGGCAGTATGGTGTGGGGTTCGGAAGGGGCGCTGGTTGAGTGTTGCAGGGACAAAGCCGTTGTGACTGATCGAATTGATTGCCGCTGATTCAAGCGCCTCCTCTTTGCTCATACGGGGCAATATGCCAGGCAAACGACTCGCCAGCATACTTTTACCGGTGCCGGGTGGGCCAATCATTAGCAGGCTATGACCACCCGCTGCAGATATTTCCAGCGCACGCTTAGCATGGTGCTGGCCACGGATATCAGAAAGATTGGGATAGTCGCCTTCAATCGCGCCATTATTGATATAAACATGTGGCTTGAGCCGGTTATTACCATGCAGATGCCCACAGACATCTAATAAGTGGCGCGCACCGAGTACCGTCGCCTCCTCTACCAGCGCCGCTTCATTGGTGTTTTCGATCGGCACCATCAGGGTGCGGCCGCTTGCACGTGCCTGCATCGAAACGGGTAGAACGCCACGTACCGGGCGCAATTCACCGCTTAATGCAAGTTCACCGATAAACTCATAGTCGCCCAGTTGCTGGGAAGGGATCTGCCCTGAGGCGGCAAGAATGCCGAGAGCAATTGCGAGGTCATAACGTCCACCATCTTTGGGCAGGTCTGCTGGGGCAAGGTTGATGGTGATGCGCCGCGCCGGAAACTCAAACTGACTGTTGAGCAGCGCTCCGCGCACGCGGTCTTTACTCTCTTTGACTGCGGTCTCAGGTAATCCGACAATTGATAGTGCTGGCAAGCCATTGGCAAGGTGCACTTCAACCGTGACTAACGGGGCATTGATACCGGCCTGAGCACGGCTATAAAGGGTGGCAAGTGACATATCTGCACTCCATTGCTGAATTTCAAACCGGCTACATCCTGTAACAGATAAATGATGATGCTATTGGGTGCTGGCCTCAAGTGCGGCGACCTGTTTTTCGAGTGTTTCCAGTTTTTCACGAGTGCGCATCAGCACCGCACTCTGTACCTCAAACTCTTCGCGTGATACCAGGTCCAGTTTTTCAAAGCCGCTACTGACCACCGCTCGCACATTCTTTTCAATATCCTGCTGTAGCACCTGCGCACCTTGCGGTAGCGCATCTGAAATACGTCTGGCGAACGCTTCTACTGTTTTCGCGTCAATCATCATTTTTCCCATTAAGCCACTGTCCGTCAACGTGGGCTGCTGTTATTTACGAAAGCCTGTAGTGTACGCAATTTTTTACAAATTTCACCCCTCATCTGTTGGCGCGACAATCGACGCACCATTTTAGTGCTCGCGTTGGCGGCGAGCATCCTTTGATGGTGCAATCGAGAAATGTAAATCACTGCAAATTTACTCTATCTATTTGTTTTTATTTTTCTTTTTAAGCCTGGCACGGGGCGTGCTAAAGAATAAGGAAAATAAAAATTTTTATTCCTGCCAGCGTACCAGTCAAATGATAGCGAACACAGGCAGGAGGCTCTAATTTCCTGTATAACCGGGATAACTTAAGTAATGAAAGAGGGAAAAGTTATGAAGCTTGTCAGCGCAATTATCAAACCTTTTAAACTTGATGACGCACGTGAAGCGTTGTCTGAAATTGGCGTGCAGGGAATTACCGTCACTGAAGTCAAAGGATTTGGACGCCAGAAGGGACATACCGAACTCTATCGTGGTGCGGAATACGTGGTTGATTTCCTGCCTAAGGTCAAGATCGAAGTCGCAGTCGCTGATGATCTACTAGACCAGGTGATCGAAGCGCTTTCTAAATCAGCACAGACCGGCAAGATCGGCGACGGCAAAATCTTTGTCTTCAACCTGGAACAAGCCATTCGTATTCGTACCGGCGAAACCGGTACTGAAGCACTTTAATCCAAAACACTAATCTCTATTTTTGGAGGATGTAAATCGTGGAAGCAATAACAGAAGTTCAATACGCACTCGATACCTTTTATTTTCTGGTATGTGGTGCGCTGGTCATGTGGATGGCTGCCGGTTTTACCATGCTCGAAGCTGGTATGGTTCGAGCAAAAAACACAACTGAAATTCTAACCAAGAACATTACGCTCTACTCAATTGCCTGCATCATGTACCTGTTGGTGGGTTACGGCATTATGTACCCTGGCGACGGTGCTTCCAGCATCTACTGGCCGGGGCTGCATGGCATTCTTGGCGGTGGTGATAACAGCGCAGCGGATGTAATCGCCAGCGGCGGCGACATCTATTACTCAAACCTTTCTGATTTCTTTTTTCAGGTCGTGTTTGTCGCAACTGCGATGTCGATCGTCTCAGGCGCGGTCGCGGAGCGCATGAAGCTATGGGCCTTCCTCGTTTTCTGTATCGTGATGACCGGCTTCATCTACCCAATGCAGGGTTTCTGGAACTGGGGCGGTGGCTTCCTGACCGCTGACGGCGGTGTGGGTTATGTCGATTTCGCTGGTTCTGGCACAGTGCATCTAGCAGGGGCGGCAGCCGCCCTTGCGGGTGTATTACTACTCGGTGCACGTAAAGGAAAATATGGCCCAGATGGTCAGATCAACCCTATCACCGGTGCCAACATGCCACTCGCAACACTGGGCACATTCATCCTGTGGTTAGGCTGGTTCGGTTTTAACGGCGGTTCAGAACTTAAATTGTCTGATGTTGGCGAAGCGAATGCGGTTGCTAAAGTCTTTGTAAATACCAACGCAGCAGCAGCAGGTGGTGTGATTGCAGCACTGATAACCGCACGCCTGATGTTCGGTAAAGCGGATCTCACCATGGTGCTTAACGGTGCACTGGCAGGACTGGTTGCAATTACCGCAATGCCACTTGACCCAAGCCCACTGCTTGCAACCTTCATCGGTGCAATCGGTGGCATACTGGTGGTCTTCTCTATCCTCGGTCTTGATAAAATGAAAATCGATGATCCCGTCGGTGCAATTTCAGTTCACGGTGTGGTTGGTATCTGGGGTGTGATGGCAGTTATCCTCTCTAATGCGGACGCCACCTTTATGGGTCAGTTGACCGGTGTTGCAGTGATCTTTGGTTGGGTATTTGTTGCCAGCCTCGTGACCTGGGCGATCATCAAGGCAGTGATGGGCATCCGAGTCACCGAAGAAGAAGAGTATCAGGGCCTCGACATCACAGATTGTGGTCTGGAAGCCTACCCTGAATTTACCGGTGCACGCGGTCATAATTAAGACCAGCCAGTAAATCAGTCAATGAAAAGGGGTGCCATTGGCACCCCTTTTTTATGCCTGAAATTTTGGATATATCTTAAACCCCTTCATGGCTGCCATCGCAATGTGGCGGCACGCTGCTCTGTTTGCAGCCACATAGAGTGACATGGGTTTTTTTATCCAGTACAAATTCTAACGGGATAAAGGAAGTACCAGCATGCGAGCCATCGCAAAAGGGTTGCTGCTGAGACCTACCGCAGGTGCAGTACCCGTAACTACCCGCCTCTAGTATCAGTTCATACGGCCCTTTTTTCGCCACAACAGCCTTGTCCATTCCTTACTCCATTTAATGATGATAAGTGTTCGCTTCACTCGTTATACTATTATGAGACCGTTGCACGAGAACTAGTTTTCGTTCCAGCAAGGCATAAATGATCGAAAAAATGGAGTTTACACGAAGTAAATGACTGTTTTGAGATCATTTATAACGCAGCTGGGGCGGAAAATAGACTCGTGAAAAGGTCTCATTATGAATATTCCAGCGAAAAAAGGGAGCATTGTACTGAGCTGCTTGCAGGTCAAAAATATCCAGACTCACCATGTTGGCCCGCTAAGCCTGACTGTTACAGGTGATGCAGCAGTTTCACTGCGCGGTCAGTCGGGTTGCGGTAAGAGTTTGTTGATGCGTGCGATTGCCGATATCGATCCGCATCAGGGCGAGGTGCTGCTGAATAATACGCCACGTGAGGAATTTAGTGGCTCGCAATGGCGCAAAAATATTGGCTACCTGCCAGCGGTGAGTCAGTGGTGGGGTGATTATGTGCGAGAACATTTTGATGAAAAGATCGACCAGCATCAAATTTCTAAATGGCTAGCCGCATTAGGCCTGAATCAGGCGGTATTAGAGGCGGCAACGGCAACGCTCTCCAGTGGTGAACGTCAGCGACTCGCACTGATCAGGCTGCTGGCTAATCGACCGCAGGTGCTATTGCTGGATGAACCCACCGCGAGCCTGGATCCTGAAAATGTTACCCGCATTGAGACCTTGATTGGCAACTATCAACTGCAGCATAAGTCTGCCGTGATGTGGATCAGCCATGACCATCAACAGTTACAACGTGTTGCCTCACGCCACTTTATCATCAAGCAGGGTACGTTGATTGAGCAGGAGGCGGCATGGCGCTAATCACCCTTACCCCGTGGGATCTATCATTGGCGGCATTGTTGATCGTGGCATTGGCGGCTCTCTCGTTTCAGATGCAATTGGGCCTTAGCCGCTCAATCCTGATTGCCGCATTGCGTACAGTGATTCAGTTGATATTGATTGGCCTGGTATTAAAGTTCTTATTTAATACCACACATTTTGGCTGGGTCGTGTTGGTGGCCATGGTAATGCTGCTTGCGGCTGGGCGCGAGGTCATGGTACGTCAACAGCGGCGTTTTACGGGTACGCATAGCTTCGCGCTGGGCACGCTATCACTCTTTATTTCAACCGTGCTAGTGACCTTACTGGTGCTCACCGTGATAATCTCAGCTGAGCCGTGGTACAGCCCGCAGTACGCAATCCCCTTGCTGGGAATGATGTTTGGTAACACCATGAACGGCATCGCATTAGGGCTTGACCGACTGACACAAACGGCATGGCAACAACGCGATGTCATTGAAGCGCGCCTCATGCTGGGGCAGACACCACAACAGTCGATCAGCGATATTCGCCGCGAAAGCATTCGTAGTGGCATGATCCCCGTCATCAACGCGATGGCAGTGGCCGGGATTGTGAGTCTGCCTGGGATGATGACGGGGCAAATCCTCGCGGGGGCCGCGCCAATGGAGGCAGTGAACTACCAGATACTGATTATGTTTATGATAACCGCCGGAACAGGTTTCGGTACTATTTTTGCTGTAACAATGGGAGCCCGGCATCTTTTTGACAGCCGAGAAAGGCTTCGTTTAGATCGCCTACAAAAGGCTATTGTCTAAAAATAAAGTGCCGATAAACAGGGTATTCCATTCGCATAATGAGAGAAAAACCTGGTATGTTAAGAGGAATTACAGGCTTAGCGATCGCAATGAGTAGCTTAATGTTGCTGGCTTCATTTGATGTGAGCGCGGTGCGTTTTTACAAATCGATTGATGAAAATGGTAAAGTTGTTTTTAGTGATCGTCCTGCTAATGCGTCGTCTGAGCAGATAGATGTGAAGGTTTTTACCCCTGATGTCCCCACACCAACGGTGCCAGCTACGAATGTAAGTAAAGATGCTGCAAAAGGGGATGAAGCAGAAAGTGCTGAAAAAGATCTAAAAGCAATTCAGGCAACGCGTACTGAACGTTGTAAAAAAGAAAAAGAGCAATTACAGAAGTTGCAAAATGTCGGCCGTCTTTTTACCGAAGATGCAAAGGGTGAGCGAACTTATGTTTCTGATGAAGTGCGGCTTAAACAGTTGGTTAAGACGCGAAAATCAATTAAACATTGGTGTCAGTAGGGCCAATTCCGCTGAGCTACCGTTCAACCAAACCTATATACTACCCCTGAAATTTTAACTTCAGGAATTCCAGAATGCTGTGGGTAAAAGCCTTCCATGTTATTTTCATGGTCACCTGGTTCGCTGCGTTATTCTATTTGCCGCGCTTATTTGTCTATCACGCAATGAGCAGTGATGAAATTAGTAATGAGCGTTTCAAAGTAATGGAGCGAAAGCTCTACTTTGGTATCATGACACCGGGCGCCGTGCTGACCATTATCTTTGGTGTGTGGATGCTCGTTGATTATGGCTGGGCACTGTACGCCAGTATGGGGTGGTTACAACTTAAAATGCTGATTGTTGCGATCCTGGTTGGCTACCATTTCTACTGTGGCAAGATCGTTAAAGAATTCAGGCAGGACATTAATCAGCGCGGGCACCTTTTTTATCGCTGGTTTAACGAATTGCCCGTTTTATTGCTTGTTGCGGTGATTATCCTGGTGGTCGTTAAACCATTCTAGCAGCGTGAAAGTTGACTGCTTTCGTTAGTTTTTTTGCTCTTAAGATGAGCTAGGCCTGACTCTCATTTACAGCCTGTTGCTGGGGATAAGTCGCACGCTTCATCTCTATCTCGCTAAGCTGACAGGGATTTTTTTATGTCAACCAGAAATCTTATGCACAGTTAAATTTTATTTCAATGAAGCGTTCACGACAGGCTGTCCAGGCCATTCGATAAATTGTCATGCAATTTATAACTATTTGATTTTTCAATGATTAATACTACCGGCTAAAATGTCATCAATTTGACACAAAGCCAATAAAAACGAGGGTTTCGTAACGATGACCCCAATTCATCCACAGAGTTATCCACAGTTTTTGTGGATAACCCCGTATTCTCTTACCTCACAAGGAGTTACGTTCTTTTGCTAGAGTTTTCATAAGAATTCGAACGTAATCCTGTCATCTGGAATCGTGGGTTCCTGCGAGTGAACATGGTAGAGTCCGCGCCATGCATACAGTCAGTGACTTCGCGGGTATTATTCAGGTCGCCATCCCCTCTCCACTACCCCAAATTTTCGATTATCTGTTGCCAGTGAATGGCGCGATGGAGCAAATGATGCCGGGCATGCGGGTGCGCGTGCCATTTGGGCGAAGCCAAAAAATTGGGGTGATTGTGGCGCTCGCCAATGATAGTCAGCTTGAACGTGCCCGCCTAAAACCGGCGCTGGAACTGCTCGATGACACGACCCTGGTATCAGCGGAGATTCAAGCGCTGGCGCAATGGGCAAGCCGTTACTACCACTACCCGCTTGGCGAGGTACTGGCGGCAACGCTGCCGACGCTGTTGCGTCAAGGTGAACCAGCCAAAATTAGCGGTGAAAAAGTCTGGTCATTAAATGATATAGGGATGAGCATTGATCCCAGCAGCCTGAAACGCGCACCTCGCCAACAGTCACTGCTTCTACTGTTGCAAAAAACGGATAAGCCACTCAATGTCGGCGCACTAGACGTGCAGTTTGAGAATTGGCGCAGCATTATGCGTACGTTGGCGGATAAAGGCTGGATCGAAATTCAAGAGCTGGCTGCTCTTTTAGTACCCGCCACCGAAACCGATGCTGCACCGCTACTGAACGCCGCACAGCAATCGGCTTGCGACGCAATCGATCGAGCCCTTGGCGGCTTTCAGTCGTTACTACTCGATGGCGTTACCGGCAGCGGTAAAACAGAGGTCTATTTTAGCGCGGTCGAACGAGTGCTGCGTATGGGACAGCAGGCCCTGATCCTGGTCCCAGAGATTGGGCTAACACCGCAACTGCTAAAGCGCTTTCAGGCCCGTTTTTCGGTGCCAATTGCGCTGCTGCATTCAGGCCTCAGTGATAAGGCACGCAAGAATAGCTGGTTGCAGGCGAAGGCGGGGGATACCCCAATCGTCATCGGCACCCGCTCAGCGGTATTCACCCCGATGAAAGATCTCGGCATTATCCTGATCGATGAAGAACACGACCTTTCATTTAAACAACAGGAGGGATTCCGCTACCACGCGCGCGATGTGGCGATTCGGCGCGCACAGCAGGCAGGGATTCCGATTGTTCTAGGTTCGGCCACGCCCTCACTGGAGAGTTTGCATAATGCACGACAAGGACGCTTCCAGCACCTGACTCTGCCAGAGCGCGCAGGGAATGCAGCACCACCCACAATCCGCCTGCTCGATGTATGCCAGCAAAAGCTGACTGAAGGCTTTTCATCGATGATGTTGCAGGCGATTCAGCACCATCTTGATAAGGGCCAGCAAGTACTGCTATTCCTCAACCGTCGAGGCTACGCGCCAACCCTGATCTGTCACGACTGCGGCTGGCTGGCCAACTGCCAGCGCTGTGATGCCCATATGATCCTGCACAAATCACGGCATCTGCTGCGTTGTCATCACTGTGATAGCCAGCGGCGCATTGATAGCCAGTGCCCCGACTGTGGCAGTGTTGACCTGCGCCCGCTAGGCCAGGGCACCGAACGGGCAGCTGAGGCGTTGAGCGAACGCTTTCCCGATAATGAGATTATCCGCATTGATCGTGACAGTACTCGCCGCAAGGGAGCACTGCAAACGTTGCTTAAGCAGGTGGAAGGCGGCCGCAGCCAGATTCTACTCGGCACCCAGATGCTGGCCAAGGGGCACCACCTACCCAATGTCACACTGGTGGGGATACTCGATGCCGACCAAGGGCTGTTTGGGCTCGATTTTCGCTCCAGCGAGCGCATGGGCCAGTTGATTATTCAGGTGGCTGGGCGGGCGGGGCGTGGTGACAGTCGCGGCGAAGTGCTGATCCAGACCCATCACCCGGCGCATCCACTGCTCAACGGCATCATCACGCATGATTACAGCCGCTTTGCTGGCGATCTATTGCTAGAGCGCTCACAGGCAATGTTGCCGCCATTTCGCTATATTGCACTGCTGCGTGCTGAGGCGAGTAGCCGCGAAATGCCGAATGAATTCCTTGGTACCGCACGCGATATGGGATTTCAGCTCTCCAATCCTGCCGAACTGCTGGGGCCAATCCCCGCCGCAATGGAAAAGCGCGCGGGGCGTTACCGTGCGCAGTTACTGATTCAGGCAGATGATCGCGCGCGCCTGCACAATTTTTTGCGCCAGTGGCTGCCACAGCTAGGACAACTGCCATTGGCAAAAAAGGTGCGCTGGTCGATTGATGTTGACGCGATGGAGTTATCTTGAACACAAGCTAAGAATTTACTTGTAGCGGCTCTGCTCACCCCTGATAATACGTTGCTCGCCACTTCGTGGCAGCCAATTAAAACTCACCGACAGTTCAAAGCGTTAATGAAAAGCCAAATACAAACACTCATCACTCAATCGATCACTACGTTGCAACAAAACGGCGATCTGCCTCAAGCGCTCAATTTCAACATTCAGATTGAACGCACTCGCGATAAAACTCACGGCGATTTCGCCTGCAATATCGCGCTGATGCTCTCAAAACAGGCGAAGTGCAAACCACGTGACCTGGCCGAGAAAATTGTCGCGGCACTACCCGCATCAGAGGTGGTGACGAAGATTGATATTGCAGGGCCTGGTTTCATCAACTTCTTCATCAATGAAGGGGAAACGCGCGCAGTGATCGGTAAGATCTTCGAGAGCAGCGAGGCATTTGGCCATAGCACGGTGGGGTGTGGCAAACGCGTACAGGTTGAATTTGTATCGGCCAATCCTACCGGCCCACTGCACGTGGGCCACGGACGTGGGGCGGCTTACGGGGCCACTGTCGCTGATCTGCTGGCGGCAGCTGGTTTCGAAGTACATCGCGAATATTATGTGAACGATGCTGGACGACAGATGAATATTCTGGCGGCCAGTACCTGGCTGCGTTATCTCGAAGGTTGCGGCGAAGCGATCACCTTTCCGGTTAACGGCTACAGGGGACAATACATTTACGACATTGCCGCCGCGTTACAACAGGCACATGGTGATACGCTACGTCATCCCGCCGATGTGGTGACGAATGGGCTGCATCCTGATGAAGGTCAGGCGGATGGTGATAAAGAGCTACATATCGATACATTGATTGAACGCACCAGGACATTACTGGGTGACGAAGGTTATAAGATTGTTTTCAATGCTGCGCTCAATACCATCCTCAAAGATATCCGCGAGGATCTGCAGGAATTTGGCGTCATCTATGAAAAGTGGTTTTCAGAAAACTCACTGGTTAACTCCGGTGCGATTGATCGCGCGATTGGTCGCCTCAAAGCCAGCGGCCATCTCTATGAAGAGAAGGGAGCATGGTGGTTTCGTTCTACCGATTTTGGCGATGAAAAAGATCGCGTGGTCATTCGTGAAAACGGACAGGCAACCTATTTTGCCTCTGATATCGCCTATCACATGGATAAACTGGAACGCGGCTTCGACCAGGTGATCGATGTCTGGGGTGCCGATCATCACGGCTATGTGCCGCGCGTTAAGGCTGCGTTGCAGGCACTAGGGGATGACGTTGATAAACTTGATGTGCTACTGGTGCAATTTGCAATCCTCTATCGTGGCGGTGAAAAGGCACAGATGTCGACCCGCAGTGGCGAATTTGTAACACTACGCCAACTGCGTCAAGAGGTCGGTAATGATGCCGCACGTTTTTTCTATGTGCTGCGTAAGTGTGAACAGCATATGGACTTTGATCTCGATCTGGCCAAATCGCAGTCAAATGATAACCCTGTTTACTATATTCAATATGCACATGCTCGCGTTTGCAGCGTGCTACGTCAACTGGATGAAAAAGGGTTTTCCTGGCAACAGCCAGATGAAGGCGCGCTGTCGCTACTCAACAACGAACATGAGTTAGCATTGATCTCTCGCCTGACGCGCTTTCCTGAGGTGGTTGAGTCTGCTGCGCTATCTCATGAGCCGCACCAGGTTGCCTATTACCTGCGTGACCTAGCGAATGACTTTCACACCTACTACAACGCACATCAATTTATCGTTGATGATGCCACGCTGCGTAATGCCCGTGTTGCATTGATTAAGGCCACACGCCAGGTGATCAGTAACGGCCTTGGCCTATTAGGTGTCAGCGCACCTGAAAAGATGTAGTCGTGGCAAAGGATTACAAGATGCCCTCTGGATATAAATCGAGTAAATCGAGCAAAAAAAAGGCCGAGGCAAAAAAGAGCGCTGCTATCGGCTGGGGCTCGCTAGCAGTAGGCATGTTGATCGGGCTGGTGATTGCGCTGGCCGCCTATCTCTATGTGCAGTGGACCACGCCAGCCAATGAAGTAATGGCGCCAGCTAAGGCAGCAGTAGATACAAAGCCACCGCTCACTAGCCACAAACCGAGTGCTGCTGAAGTGGAACCAGAAAAATCTCGTTTTGATTTTTATACCTTATTGCCCGAGATGGAAATTTTTATCCCTGAGCAGGATAAAGAAACGCAGCTTCGGATGCCCAAAATAAAACGCCCAGGCACTTATCTGTTGCAGGTTGGCTCCTTTCGGAGTTTCTCGGATGCCGATGCCTTTAAAGCACAGCTTGCCCTGAAGGGGCTTGAATCAAAAATCCAGACGATCACCATTGATAATAACAGTACCTGGCATCGTGTGCGTATCGGCCCCATCACCGAAATGCCAATGCTTAATCAAACACGTTCACAACTTAGAAAAAATGATATCGAATTTATGTTGCTAAAAATAAAAGCGGATGACAAATAATTAAGGAGTGACCCCGTGGAGATCCTGTTAACTATCGTAGGTGTATTAGTTGTTACCATTATTGCGGTAAAACTTTTTGCGATGAAACGCCGTCATAAAGCGGCTAGTAATCTGGTCTTTGCTAAATACACTTTTAATAAATTGAATATGGCACAACAGAATAGCGTGCATGATAAAGCAGTTGAGATAGTGCTGGCATCAACTGCCACCAGGATGACTGGCTTTGCCAATGAAGTGGAGCGCTATGGTTGGTACGCGCTCGCGATGGACCTACTCGGGATTCATTCAGCCGTACCGGACAACCCTTGCTGGTACCAAATCAAAAACCCTTATAACGCAATCATTCCAGGTGACTCGATGATCTATCATGTGATCGGTGCATTACAGCAATATGATATTAATGTGAAGATCAGCTCGGAAAAGGGTTATCCCGACAAAGTTACGGGAAAAAAAGAGAAAAAGAAGGGTAAAAAAAAATCTAACGTGTGACGGTCGCGAGACCGTCACTCATCTTAAACTTATGCCTGAAACAGTTTCTTCACGACAGCCAGATCAAGGCATGTCACATCAATATCACCCTGTAGTACTTTGCACGGGACGCCTGGTTCACCCATTTGATCCAGGACAATGACTGCGCCACTAAAATCATCTTCACTGGTATAACCATTCACAGTGATGATGGTTTTAAGTTTCGCCGCCTGCGACGAAAGAATGCCGTTGCGTGAATCCTCAAAGGCCATACACTGATCCGCCTGTAGTCCCATTTTTTGCAGTGCATAATCATAGATATCCGGCGCAGGTTTTTTAGCGGGTACAATGTCGCCCGCAGCGATCACTTCAAACCACTGCATCGCATCGCTGCCCAATGTGCTGCTAACCAACGCTTCAACATTGGCAGGCGTGGTGGTGGTTGAAATCGCAAGGCGCATGTTGGCGGCACGCGCTTCTTTTATTAGACGTTCAACACCTGGGCGTAGTGGGATTTCGCCACGTTGCATCATCGCCACAAAATGGCGTGTCTTAGCCGCATGTAGGCCGGCCACAAATTCATCGAATTGCGCAGGCTTTTCAAAGTCAGTATTAAATTTTTCTAGATAAAAACGGATGCGTTCTTTACCGCCAGTGACGCTTAATAGCTCTCCGTAAAGCGCTTCATTCCACACCCAATCTAGCCCCTCTTCTTCAAAGGCCGCATTAAATGCGACACGGTGCCCATCACGTTCGGTATCGGCAAGGGTACCGTCCACATCAAAAATTAGTGCCTGTAACTCGTTCGCCATACCACAGCCCCATCATTACTAAAAAATCGAAGGCCTGATTTTCTCATATTCAAAGAACGAGCACACGTAGTTTTAGCAGATGTTCACCCCACACCACCGCCTACTGCTATCGCTATTCTTCACCTTTTACCCAACCAATTTCCCTCGCTGTTAACATACCTATTATGGCTTCATTTAATCCTTCTGGTATTTCAGACTGTGTCTGGCTGAGGGGGATACGGCCTCCCATGATCTCTGCAAAGTGCTGAGGATAGCGCGGTGTTTTATCTGGATCTGCATAGCCATCAGGAAAAATGGGCAGGTTATTTGCAAGATTATATTTATCGGTTGCGCCCAGGGTGTGCAACATTTCATGTGTAATCACAAAATTATTTTGTTTTGCCATTTTGCGATTTGAAAAGGCGTGCACAATGCTCAGCATGCCCTGTTCGATACCGGTCGAATGCGGCAGTCGTTTGTGTGTGTGGAAATCATAGAAGAGTGTGAAAATCCTGATATCAGGCCTTGGCCCTTCATAGGTATCCATCGTAAAAGACCAGTAGCGGAAATTGAGGCTCCATAGAACAGTGTCCAGTATGCTGCCTTCATGAGGTGGTAGTGGCGGTATTTCTTCGATTACTGGCCCCATGCGGATATCGAGTGGATCACTGATAGCGATGCCATACCGCACGGCTTCACGTCGCATGAACTGATTAATGGGTGAAAACCCACTCTCCTGTAGTGAGGCAATATATGACGAACTGACTTCGCTCAGATCGCCATTAACTGGATAAATGACCACTCGAAGCGGCTGATCCCAATCTGAGGTGTTAGCCTTCATAAAGAAGCTGTCGAGTGCCACAAATAGCAGGATTAGCAATAAAATTGCAATTCGAAAATCTTTAAAAGTAATGCCTTTCTTTTTTTCTGGCGATGTACGAATAGTGAACTCGGACGCCGCCTTGTTTGGTACCGATTCCACTGCGGGCTTAAACTTGTGATAAGCGATACCACACCTGGGGCATTGCCAGTCCGGCGCCGCTTCCGCTTCTTCTCTTACATATTCGCATTTGGGGCATCGCATAATGCAGGCTCGCAGATCAATTCAATAAAGTGATTACATTCGGTATTTTATTGAATATCGACAGCTGCACGGCATTATTAAGTGCACCTTTATTAATTCTGAGCGCGGCAGACTGGAGATCCAGATTTGCCACAGCAAGGCTGTGAATCGTCGGTAATACCCAAAGGAGCACACCGTAGCGAGCCTATTGGCAATATTTGTAACGCCGCTGCTCTTGAGTTGATGCTAGCTATCTTTTCCGGGGGCGTAGATTGGCCCAGGGAATTGGGTAACATTATCACCTTTACTCGATAATTCTGTGATTTTTCCTGAACCTTCTTTTTCAACCTCATCAATGCGAACGATGGAGTGCATTGGGATAAAACTTCTTTTAACATCGGCAAATTCCGATTTCAGGCGCTCTTCACCCGGATCAACCACTACCGAGCTGTTTTCACCAAAGATCAACTCTTCAATCTCAACAAAGCCATACAACTCGCCCTGGTAGACCTCTTTAGCATAGAGTTCATATAGCTTCCCCTGATTATGGAAAATCACTTTATAGATGCTTTTACTGGCCATAGGGGCTGGTTAATCCTTACGCTCAATTGTTTCGTTGAGCGAAGGATATCAGCCCCTTTTTCTTATTCATAGTATTACTGAGATTAAGCCGACTTTAATGCCGATATGATCGACATCATGTTAATCTTTATCCACTCCATGTTGCTCAGCTCTCTATTATAGATACAACGATACAATGATGACTTCCCTCGATATATTCAGTGCTGCTCAGCAATGCCTTATGGCCAATCAGGTAGCTGAAAAGGTGGCACTTACCAGGCAGACGGCGCAGGCGTGGCGTAATGGCACTTATAGCTTGCTATCTAGTGAGGAGGCACTGCCGATTGGTGAGGCTGGGCATCCTGAAAAGCCAGCGCTCGTATCACCTGCCGATGTACCGCGCCGTGGCCCTGGCAGTGATGAAGGACGCGCAGCATTGATTCACGCGATCACCCATATTGAGTTTAATGCAATCAACCTTGCGTGGGATGCCGTCTACCGTTTTCGTGGGCTACCTGAACAATATTATGATGACTGGATACGTGTGGCGGATGAAGAGGCGTACCATTTTGAACTGCTGTCGGAACGTTTACAGCGTCTGGGTTACCAGTATGGTGATTTCCCTGCCCATAACGGTTTATGGGCAATGGCACAAAAAACAGCCGACGACCCGATGGTGAGGATGGCGTTGGTGCCGAGAGTATTAGAGGCGCGCGGTCTTGATGTTACACCTGGCATGATGGCGCGATTGAAAAAAGCAGGCGACAATGAGACCGTTGCAATTTTAGAAATTATCCTGCGCGATGAGATCGGCCACGTCAAAATCGGTTCACGCTGGTTTAAATATTTCTGCGACGAGCGCTCACTTAACCCCGAAAACACTTTTCGGAAATTAATTGACGATTACTTTATTGGCGAGCTACGTGGGCCATTTGATTATGAGTTACGTCAGCAGGCGGGCTTTTCTATAGAAGAACTCAAGGCTCTCGAGGCATTAGCTAGCGGTTTAACTCGCTAAAGAGTGAGTCTCAGTTTTGTATCAACTTCATTTGAGCAACCTGTTCCAGCGGCTGTTCATTGATAGTTGAGAGCCACGTAGGGGAACCCGTCGAAAAAACAACCTCATCACCTTGCATCACAATACCAGCACCATCCTGTAAAATCAGAACGGGAGTGTCAGACAGGTTGGCAAGCATTTGCAACTCTTCCATTTCGTTGCTCGCCTGCGGCGCATCAGGTTCATAGTGGGGGCTAACATGAAAAGAGAGGCGGCCCATCGCCTGAAAATCGGTAATACCGATATTGTTTTCATCCGGACAAGTAGTGGGGATAGCAGCAGTAGAAATATCCGATGAAAGAATAATTGAACCGGCCGATTCCGCAACAATAATACCGCCGAGTGATTCAAATGCCTGCAATAGAGAGAAGAGACCCATTTCTCTGGCAAATGCAAGAAACTGATAAGTATTACCACCAGGTAGATAAATGGCGTCGGAGGTGAAGACTTCATTTCGTAGTTGCGCCTTGTCACTGCAGGCTCGCTTACTCAGGGCATGTGCATTGAGGCCATCGCCTCTGAAGCAGTCTCTTGCTTCAAGCGCAGCCCAATATTCGTCAGCAGCGTATGGAATTGTGAGTAATCGGTGCTTTGCCCCTAGCTCATAGCTTAAACGACGATCAAGCGCGGGTACCTCCCCACTATATATAAAAAGCATTGCATACTCTCTCAAACCCAGGCGGTTATTATAGCGCTGGAAGTAAAAAAAGACGCGATCTGTATCACAAAAATTATCCTTGTATTACAGTTTGTTAACGACCAGGCTTTGATCCTCGTAAAAAAACCTGAAGTTATTGTTTTTTACCATTAAATATTTATTTCTACAGCGTGCAACCAAATCGTGCTCCCGTTTGTTACTACAGTATCGCCCTGATAAGCAGGGATGAATTAATTGACTGGAGAGCCTTAATCAAATCATCGATACTTACCAAATCAACCAGCACTGGATTGCTGCTGGTCGCTTTTATTTTCTCTGGAATTGCGTCTTCAGCAAGTGCCCCTTCAATTAAAGGGGATCTTAGAAAGAAGGTACAGCAGTCGATGGCAAGTCTTATAGAAATACAAACGATTGATGAGCACCTTTATGTTTATGATGCGATTGAAAGAAAACTGTTACAGTTAAAGCTGCCAGCACTGCACAGTGGTATTGTTAAAAAGGGTAATTTTTACGTAAGCTGTGCTGTTTCTTGACCAACATGGCAATATGATTGATATTGATTTTATGGTACGTAAGTCGAACAATAGTTTGATTACCACGCAGCCGCTGGTGCATTCGATTAATGGGAAAAAGCGTAAATACCATCTTGAAAAACTATAATGCAGTTAAATTGACAGGTTAGCAGGAATTATCATTTGCCAGAATCACTAGCAATATTGCTACAGTGCGACTATCGCTATGCGCTGTCGCTTGCCCATCATACGGCCAAAGCAGAAGACCTTCTGCCGGACGCGTGGGTAGCAGTGATTCAGGCAGGTGGCCCACATGAAAAAGATTATCTATTCTGTGCGATTCGCTCTCGCTATTATAATTTGTATAAACGCGAACGGCTGGTTCCAATGGAATCACTTGAATCTATTGCAGAGCCTGTACATCAATTAATTGATGTTGATTATGCACATGACTTTCATGACCCTCTGCTTGAAGCGGCACTTGCACAGTTACGTGGAATTGAACGTGAAGTGTTATATCTGAATGTGGCTGAGGGTTACACTGCGCTGGGAATTACCACTATTACAGGCCTGGCCCGGGGAACCGTGCTTAGTATGTTAACTCGTACTCGAAAGAAAATTCAATGCTACTTCAGCGCTAATGAAATCAAGGTGGTATCGCATGAGTAAAAATGATGCGACTGATAAAGCCGTTAATAATTATTACCAGAAAAAGACATTGTCTGCTCAAAAATTACAGCAGTTGATGGATGTTGCGCCCACTCAGCAGCAGCTTGTTGAAAATATTGCACAGGAAATCGCGATTAATCATCAGAAAAATCTGCAAGTGAGTTATGCAGCGTTAAATCAGGTGATGACAAAACTGGGCTTCAGGTTAATTGACCCAAAAAGACTTAATAATGAAAGGATTTGAAATACTGGGTGGGCGATATTGCTCGCTAAATGGGCATATTGCCGCACAAGTTAGATTGAAAAATAGTGATGGAAAAATATTCACTTTATATCAAACAAGCTCACATGAAACCTTTGATGCGCTAACAGAGCATGTTCAACAGGCTAAAGGGATTGATGTGGAGTGAAGGAGGCCTCTTTTCAGGGATTGCTGGTTAATATTTTTTGTTTCAGTGATGATAATTTTAGTTTGTATGGGCTGTAACCTGAAACAAACGCATACATTGATAAGTAGTTAAACGAGCGGGCAGATTCACCTCGAACAAATGCCTGCATCTCCATGCGCATCGAATGTTGTTGAACTAACGGGCTAAGTCGTTGCGCTGAAAGCGCTAACCCTGACAGAAATTCTATCAATGCGGGTTATAGATAACAATTTGTTAATTGACAACTCTTTTGCCTTGTTTTTCGTATGGTTTTTGTGTTTGTTATTTCATTACTGTTTACTTTATTTAGCTGAGGTTCTTGCGTATTGAAGGACACTTCGTTTTGATAGTACTAATTTTTGAATTAAACCATGATCCACCATTTGTGGCGTACGCACATTTGATAACGTGTACTATGAGTATCAATTGACTAGTTTGTGCGGAAACCCTACTCAATAAAACCCATATTTACCTACAATATATAGTTAGCTTAGCCATTTTAACGACGAAACAGGAAAATCTGCAAAGTGTCTCGTAAAGTAATTTATCCATCTAAAGTTATCTGTCCCAGCACGACAAAAATAATACATCGATTACGACTTTTTGATGTTATCGATGAAGCCAGGCGGCAGGCAAAAATAATCTGGATCGCCGCCCCCGGCGGTTCTGGAAAAACGACACTGGTTTCTAGTTATCTAGAGAAAAAGCAGGTTGCACATTGCTGGTACCAGATAGATGGAGATGACAGAGATCTGGCAACATTTTTTCACTATCTGGGTTTAGCTGGCAAATTAGCAGCGCCACGCCGAAAGAAAGCTGTTCCTAAATTGACCCCTGAATATCAGCAGGGAATACCCGCATTTACTCGCCATTTTTTTTCAGACCTTTCATCAAAATTAAAAGACGATGGCGTTATAATACTGGATAACTTTCAATTGTTGCCCGAGACGGATCCGGTTCCATCTTTGTTACCCTGTATTGCCAATTCGATGGCAGATGGCATTTCATTGGTTATCGTAAGCAGGTATTTGCCTCCTTCGTCAATGAATTCATTAATTAGTAAACGTCAGCTATGCATCATTGATGAAAAATTGATACGTTTCGCAGAAGAAGAATGGATTGCAGCGAGTCATTTATTTAAAACGACGCATTCTAAAGACGCACTGTTATCGCTACATCATAAACTCGATGGCTGGATAGCTGGCTTAGTCCTTTTGCCAGACACTGCGGGTAGTTTTGATCAGACGAGTAGCTCGGGTTTAGGGATTGATATACTGGATAGCTATATTGCGGAACAGTTTTTGTCTTCGTTAGATGCGGATACCAGTGAGCTATTAATGAAGGTATGTTATATGCCTCATATCACGGCAGCATCGGCAGTCGCAGTGAGCCATATTGCGCAGTCAAAAAAACTTCTTGCCGAACTGGCACAAAAAAACTTATTTGTGCTACGACAGGGTATCAAGGGCTATACGGTACATCCTCTTGTTAAAGAATATCTTAGACAACATGCTGAAAGCACCCTCTCAATACAGCAATTATATGATTTACGTTTTGCAACGGCAAAGGCATTACTGTGCGATGGCGAATATGAAGCCGCCGCCGATCTGTTGCTAGAACTAGAAGCATGGCAGGCGTTGATGGCAGTGATCCTCAAACATGCAGCTGAGCTGTTCGAAAGTGGCCGTATTGAGCCGTTACAGCGGTACATTGGTAGCCTACCAGAGGAATTTACTAAACGCGATCCCTGGATCAATTACTGGAAAGGTAAGATGTCTAGTTATCAAGATGTGATGGCTGCGCTTGATTGCTATGAAATCGCTTATGTTGGTTTTATGGAAAAATCTGATACAAAAGGTGCATATCTGACATGGTATGCTGCCGTATCAGTTATTTGCAGTACGTTACTAGGGGGGCATCGTCTGGTTACCTGGATAAAGCGCTATGATGCTTTAAGTTGTCGTAATTCAGAGCCACCCCAGGCGCTGCAGAAAGGAATTTTTGACGCTATATTACTGCACGGTTATTTTTTTTCCGGTCAGGACCCGCGAAAAAGGGAGCAGTTACGCATACGCCTGGCTGCAGCAATTGAAGCTTTGCCTGATTCACCTATGCGCCTGCAATTGATGTCAAATTATGCCATTGTTGCGGCAGCCTCTGGGATTAGAGAACAGGATATAGCAATTTTTAAAAAATTTGAAAGTAGCCTGGCTGATTTAAAAGATGACCCGGTACTGTATCTTGGCGCATCTATTTTTTTCTCAATAGGTGTATGGTCATTTAATGATTTTGATAAGCAGCTGGCATTACAGTATCGAGCGTTAGAGGTTGCAAAAGAAAGCGGCGTTTCCGTTTTCAATAGTCACATTCATACACAAATCGTCGTCGCTGCATTGGGCTTAAATAAATTCGATCTGGCGAAAAAATATATCAACATTTTGAAAAAAAACATCGTCGAAAATGATCTGATTGGTCAATCATTATATATGACAAGCATAGTAATTGCGGGCACATATATGATGGATGAGTATAAAGACCTTGATCAAACAATCGAGCAATATTTGAATCGTCTTGATAGCACACAGATACCCCCTTTTATCATTCATAATAAACTGCTATACGTCTACTATCTGTGTGTACGACAAAAAACAGTCGCGGCGCTGGCACTTCACGATGATTTACTTAATTACAGCAAAAAACTGGCATTTCAGGGGCAATTATCGCGATTCTACCTAATTTATGCCAGGGTATTTTTCGATAGCGGTGAGCGTGATCGGTCAAACCACTACTTGCGCGAAGGTTTCACTGCGGCAAGACGTGACGAAGTTATTGCCTGCTGCCACTGGCCATCAGTACTTATGACCTGGGCCTGTCAACGCGCATTGGCATTGGAAATAGAAACGTCTTATGTTTACAAGTTTGTAGAAAGGCACTATCAGAACTTGCCTGCGCCTAGCTCTAAATCGCAAAAGTGGCCATGGCCTTTCCGAATTTATACCTTTGGCCGTTTTGAAGTAAAAGCAAAAAAAGGAACTACTGTCCTGAAACAACGTGCCGGTAAGTCGTTTGCTTTGCTGAAAACACTGGTAACCGCTCAGGATAGAGGCCTGACGAGTTACGCCATGAAGGAAAAATTATACATCGATATAGAGCATGAAAAAGTATCACAACTACTGGACACACAAATACACCGATTAAGAAAACACTTTGACAATGAACAGACAATTTTGCGTCAGGGAGACAGTATAAAACTTAATTTGAAATATTTCTGGATCGATATCCTTGAGTTTGAATATTTGACAAAACAACAAATATCGACAGAAAATGCACTAAAAATTGCAGTGTGGTTACAACAATTATACAAAGGTGAATATTTGCCCGACGATGATGCATTAGACGTTATGGCACAACGTGAACGCTATCGAAATATGTATCTGGCCACCTTGTTTAAATGCCTGGATCATATGCATGAAAAATCAGATGTAGCGGTGAATATCTGTCAAAATGCCCTTGTATTAGAACCCTTATCAGAACCGCTGTATCGTAAATTAATCTCAATTTACCTGGCTCAGGATAATCGAGATATGGCTGAAGTAACGCTAGCGCAATGTCGCACGATGATAAAATGCCATCTCGACAGTGATGTATCCAGTGATACCTTATCTTTGCTAAAAGTCATTGCCCCATTTTCAATATAGCTAATATGAGGCTGGTAAATTTTAGTCACACCATCAAAAAATGGCCTCGCAAAAAACATGTCGCTATTGATATCTTTATTGTCCAGTTTATTGCATGAAAGCATGCAACAAATCTTACAGTTATTACAGCTTAATCTGTTTAAAAAATAGTGCATGATAGCGCTGCTAAGAGATGATTCGCCCAATAGTAGTCAACCTGATATCAATCAGCTGGCTTTGCTGTAAAGGTTAACAGGACAGCAGTGAGTACGGTATAAAAAATTAATTCTGCGCGTAAGGAATATGTAAGGCCTACGCAAGCAGTTTGCAGTGCCGGGAGTATATTTTCAAAAACCAGATGGTCACAAGTACTATAAGAGACTAGTTGTGTTCGTCACTATGATTAGCACATACACCAACTGGTAATTGTTAGCAATTAATGTAGAAATTCAATAATAGATATTATAAGGAGAAAAAGAGTAATGAAAAGATATCTGGTATCAACACTAGCAACTAGTTTACTGGCATTTACGATGCTAACCCCGGCATTGGCTCATAAAACTATTATTTATGGTGAACCAATGTCAGGAACCTTAACGACACCCTCAAACGCGGTGTTTGAATCCTTACTAATTCAGACTGATAATGGCTTTGAAGCACCTGTGATAGGTGAGACCCATGATGATGAGGTGCTTTATAATATACCGGTTGATGGTAGTGACCCTGTGCCATTACGACAAGTTCCTACCCTGTATATTACTGACAGGGATATGCCTGTCGTCATTGATGAATCTATCGGTGCGCCTGTTATTGACATGAATGGAAATGTCAATGTTAGACCTACAACACGTGGTCTCGTTTATCCCGCTAACCCAAGCCCGATTACCTTTGGCGACTGGATTGGAGGTCATCATTCTACGTTGAAAATAAAAGTTAAAAGAAATGGGCATAGTAAAGTGACCATGAAATTAAGAGGACTGCTTCCCAATAGCCTGTATGGCGTCTGGCAGTTTAATCCAGCAGGCCCACCGGGACCCTTTGGCGGCATTCCCAATATTCTCACTACCGATAAATCTGGAAATGCAACCATGAAGCGTGAGCTCCCTTTTAATCTAAATGAGGTTGCTGATAGTTTAGTGCTGGTTTATCACTCAGATCATCGCGTCTATGGTGGTGTTCCCTCATTGCTCAGATCGCAGGGTGGTCCTGATATGCACTTTCAGCTGCAGTTTAATATAATGGGAGAGCAATAGCATTTATTTCCTCTCCCCTTTGAGTTGTTGATGACTTTCAGGGGAGATTTGATTTTAATCCATCGCTGCAATTTTGATGGGTTTTTAACGGATAATCCATCCTCGCAATTATTTAACCTTAAAAAATGTCATTAATTCAGCGAGCGCATTCGATTCATCACTCATTGATTCACTAACGGCGGATGCTTGCTCAACTAACGCTGCATTTTGCTGCGTCACTTCATCCATTTGAACAATGGCCTTGTTAACCTGTTCGATACCAGCTGATTGTTCCTGAGAGGCACTGGATATTTCCGCGATAATAGAATTCACTTTCTGTACAGCGGCAACGATAGAAGTCAGGGTTTCACCAGATTTGTCAACCAGACGAGATCCCTCTTCAACTTTCTGCACGCTATCGTTAATCAATCCTTTAATCTCTTTAGCGGCACCTGCACTGCGTTGTGCAAGATTACGTACTTCACTGGCAACCACTGCAAATCCACGGCCTTGTTCACCTGCGCGCGCAGCTTCTACTGCCGCATTCAATGCAAGTAAATTTGTTTGAAAGGCGATTTCATCAATGACACCAATGATATCCGCAATTTTTTTGCTAGAGGCATTGATTTCACTCATAGCAGTGATCGCATCGGTAACTACGAGGCCTCCTTTTTCTGCTTCAGCATGGGCTTTGTTTGCAAGCTGGTCAGCTTCGCGTGCATTGTCAGCGGTTTGTTTAACTGTGCCGGTGAGTTCTTCCATGGAGGACGCCGTCTCTTCAAGCGATGAGGCTTGTTCTTCTGTGCGCTGGCTTAAGTCTTCATTTCCTTTTGCAATTTCTCCGGCAGAGCCACTGAGTGATGCTGAACCATCGAGTATTTCCGTTGCCATTTTAGAGAGGTTATCCAGGCAGGCATTAACAGAGGTACTGAGCGTGGCAAATTCACCTTCGAACTCTCCACTGGCTCGATCTGTCAGGTCGCCATCCGCCAGTTTTTTTACAATTCTGGCAGTTTCGCGTAGTGGTGCTGAAATGATATCCATCATTGAATTGATGTCGTCGCTCAACTGTTTAACAAATCCATCATAGTGAGTGGTATCGATACGTTGCCCGAGATCACCGTGCTTGACTGAATCAATTAATTTTGCAATTTGGGTGAGCGCATTTTTTTGGCCAGTGATGTCAGTGGCATATTTAACGACTTTAAATGGTTTGCCATTGAGGTCGATAATCGGATTGTATGAGGCCTGTATCCAGACTTCTTTACCCCCCTTGCCTATCCGTTTGTATTCACCTGAGTCATACTCTCCGCGGTTGAGTTTTTCCCAGAACAGCTTGTACTCGTGGCTCTGGGCGTAATCAGAATCTGCAAACATATTATGATGCTGGCCCTGTATGTCTGTCAGGGAGTAACCGAGTGTATTTAAGAAGTTATCATTGGCAGTGATGATCGTACCATCCATATTAAACTCAATTACAGCCTGGGATTTTCCGATGGCATTAACCTGGCCACTAACATCAGCATTTAGTAGTTTGTCTGCAGTTACGTCAGTGGCATATTTAACAACCTTAAATGGCTTACCATTGAGATCCATAATAGGGTTGTATGAGGCCTGTATCCAGACTTCTTTACCGCCCTTACCTATGCGCTTGTATTCACCTGCGCCGTATTCACCTCGATTAAGTTTCTCCCAGAACAAGCGATATTCCGGCGAGTTAGCATACTCTGCTTCGGTAAACATGCGGTGGTGTTTGCCCTGGATTTCATCCAGCGTATAGCCTACTGTCTGTAGAAAATTCTCATTGGCATTGATAATGGTGCCGTCGAGATTGAATTCAATCACTGCCTGAGATTTTCCAATGGCATCAATTTGCCCTTTATAGTCGGCATTGAGGTTGTCTAACTCTCGCTGTTTAGTGACATCTTGCCACTCTAATGTGGTGCCAATATAGTTGCCATTATCATCAATCTGCGCTGAGATATTGAGATTGATGATCAATGGCCCGATGCTGATGTCTGTTGAATAAGGGAAGTTATCTGGGTTATCCAGAATGTTGCGCTGGTGAGATGGTTTTTTGTGGAATGTGTCGATACAGGTACCGATAATGTCATCTACTTTAAAGCCAGGATAGAGTGACTGCAAAACGGCTTCGTTTTCTCTTAGCAGTGAAAAAGCGGATTGATTAGCATACGTGACCACTAAATCCCTATCGACCATCATGATTGCTGTAATTGCACCTTCAATAGCAGAGCGCATTTGTATCAGTTCTCGGGATTCATCATCGCTTGCAGCAGTTGCATTCACTGGATTCATAATTGTTTCCTTTATTCAATTTTTTATGGCTTTTGCACTGATACTCTTGATATCCGATGTCAGCCACGTAATGCATTTAGATATTTATATCATTTCATTAGTCGGCTTGTATGTGGCGAACTTAAATGATTATTCGACTGTTATGAACGCTACTATCACCGCTGATCAACAGGTCTTTAAGATAGCGTGGTGATTGAGTCGAACAAATAAAAGAACTCTATATATATCAATAAAAATATTATCTAATCACATCCACCGGGTATTTAATGTTAAATAGTATTTAAGATTTAGTAAATCCGGTCGAAATTTAAAAATAACAATATGTAGTATCCTGTAATCAACTAGAGATCTATATATAGTGCTTTTGAGATTGATTACGTCAACGGATGAGGCATGTGAAATGACAAATCGTGATTTGAATCTGATGGTCGGTGTGGGGCTTCAATTAGAGAAAAATGACAGTGGTGTACGCTATTTTGTCGAGTTATTGGGGTATCGCGTGGGTGAAGGGGTCATCATTTCAGCACCATTGGAACATGATGGTCGACTACCACTGATGCCGGGGGATGAGGTGACGGTACGTTATCTGGGCGGGATGAGCCAGTACGCTTTTAAAACCCAGGTGATACATATTTCAACGGCCCCCTATCTGCATGTTCATCTTGAATATCCAGGTGGTATTGAGGCGACTATGACACGTCGTGCGGTACGAATGCCAGTACGAGAATCAGTGATCAGGCTGGCAATGGATGACGATGGGCACAAATTATCGGTGGAAATGAAAAATATCAGTTTTACTGGTGCAAGCCTTGTTGCATCAGTAAAACTAGGTGGATTGGGTGAACGCTTTAGTATTGATATGCCAACGTTATCGCCAGACAATAAAAAGGCGGTCACTTTGCCCTGCATGGTAAGGCACATCTCAGCCCAACGTAATGGAGAATCTTCTATTTTTCATCATGGAGTCGAATTTATTGATGTAGATAGTCTTGCAAGAGATTTTATCGGGCGTTATATCGAGCACCGTTCAGCCGGATAGCCCCAATATTTACGAGGGACATATTTTTCGATTGAATATGTTGCTCTATGATTGAGGGTCGTTGGTACTTAGCAGCATCCTTGCTCATTCTGTATCAAACCCTTAATCCCTTTTTAAAACTACTTAAAATTAAAAATGGGTACGATGTTGCTTATTGCTTAATTATTTTTTTTCAGTTCCATTTCAGCTTGCCCATTTAATCTAGCACCCAGGATAAGAAAACTGTTCTGCGGGGGTGAAAATGGTGCAGCCGAAAAAAAAGAGAGTGTGGGATCTACCAACGCGACTATTTCACTGGTTGTTGGTGCTTGCCTTTGCGCTTGCATGGGCAACATACGATGATAGTCGTCATCTCGATATTCATACCATTTCAGGCTACACCTTTTTTGCTCTGCTTCTCTTCCGCCTGGTGTGGGGTGTGGTAGGTAGCCACTACGCACGCTTTAGTGAATTTAATTATACGCCTGGCGAGGTATTGTCATATCTTCATTCCTTATTTGGTGACGGGACTAAGTATTACATTGGTCATAACCCCGCTGGTGCGTGGGCAATTTTCATATTAATAACACTTGGACTGTTGTTATCCACCACTGGCCTGATTGTGTTGGGTGGCGAGGAGCAACAAGGGTTATTGGCAGGTTATATCTCCTTTGATCAGAGCGAACCATTTAGGATGTTGCACGAAATGATTGCGTGGGGAATTCTTACATTAGTTATTGTGCATGTTAGTGGTGTGATTATAGAAAGTTTGTTGCAGCGTGAAAATCTGATCGGCGCGATGTTTCGTGGCACCAAATGGGTAGTTGGTGAGTCGGCCATGGTGCCCGCACATCGATTGATTGCAAGTCTCATTTTTATTTCTGCCATCATTTGGGGTGGCCTGTCATTGAATACCTATCTTATTTCCTCGGATGATCAACCCTACCAGCCCTTTAAAGGGCCATCATTGGCGATGAATGATCTATGGAATGAAGAGTGTGGTGCATGCCATCTTGCCTTCCACCCCAGCCTGTTACCCGCTCGTTCATGGCAGTACCTTTTTACACAACAGGAAAATCACTTCGAGGAAGACCTGATGTTAGATGAAGAGACGTTAAGTGAATTGCTGAACTATGCACGAGAAAATTCCGCAGAAAAAAATAAAACAGAAGCAGCATGGAAGATTAATCGTTCCGTTATGAAAAATGAGAGGCCATTAAAGATTACATCAATCACCTACTGGAAAGAGAAACATAGTGAAATTTCTGATGCTATATGGCAGAAAAAATCTGTACAGAGTAAATCAAACTGTGGTGCATGCCATTTTGATGCTGAACAAGGCACATTTCAGGACTCAGCGATGAAGATCCCTGATTAACTTAAATATTATCGATTGAATGGAGATTTAAATGAAAAAACTAGTTTTAATGTTAAGCACAGTTGTTTTGAGTTTAGCGATTAATATGCAAGCTCAAGCAGGTAATGTCGAGACGCTACAGTCAGAATACCAGGCTGCAGGAGCAGGTAATTTTAGTGCTAGCAATGGTGAAAAGATGTGGGTGAAAAATAATCTTGATAAAAAAAGTGGCAAGCAGCGTAACTGTCAAACATGCCACGGAAAGGTGCTGACTCAAAGTGGCAAGCATGCGCGCACTGGAAAGGTGATTGAGCCGCTGGCCCGCTCGGTTAACAGTGAGCGTTTGACTGATATAAAATTCATGAAAAAGTGGTTGAAGCGAAACTGTAAATGGACGATCGGACGAGAATGCAGTGCTCAGGAGAAAGGTGATTTTTTAGAGTATTTAAAAGGGCAATAGCCCCAAACCTGGAGATGAAGTATGAACACTAAATTAATAAGTAAAATGGTAATGAGTGGCGCATTGTTGATGATGGCGATTTCAGCGAATGCGGGTGGTGGTAGCGGTGTTGCGCCAGTCAATAATACGCTATATGCAGAAGAATGTGGTACTTGCCATTTTGCCTATCAGCCTGGCCTGCTACCAGAACGCTCATGGCGAAAATTAATGGCAGGGCTAGATGATCATTTTGATGAAAATGCAGAACTGGATGAGGTAGATCGCCTGAAACTTGAAAACTATCTGGTCACCTATGCTGGCGATCATTCTAACTATAAACGTTCAAAAAAATTGATGCGCTCAATCCGTAATGGAGATGCTCCATTACGGATCACGATGATACCTTATCTGAAAAAAGAGCATCGCGAAGTGCCAAAAGACGTGCTTAAAAATGAAAAAATTCGTAGCCTGAGTAATTGTGATGTATGTCATCGTACCGCCCAAAAGGGGGATTTTGAGGAGCGAGGAATTGATATTCCTGGCTATGGAAAGTGGGAGGATTAATGAATTTTAGCGGAACGACTGGATCGTTCCGCTAAATAGTTTGGTATTAAATTCATAATCACCAGACTGCATCATGCCGAGTGTTTTGATTTCACCACTGGAAAAGTGAATGATGTGGCTGGTGACACCACCATAAAAATAGATGTTAACTTTTTTATCGATAGTGATATTTTCAAAGTGTTTCATTCTTCTCTCATCGTTTTTATGTTTGTTTCATTGCAATTCTCACGCAGTATAGCCGCCAGTTTATGGGTGGCTGGCCCTGCTCTTTCTGATTGACCAAAAACCATAAACAGGTGTACTTTTCTACGCTGGCCTTCGCGTAGCGGCAGTGGTCGCAGCTCACCAGATTCGATATACCTTTTTGCATGGTGATGCGGTACCCAGCCAAAACCCAGCCCGCCGACCAGTGCATCGGTTGCTTTATCAATGCTGGTGACGGTCCAGCGATGAGATGAACCTAGCCAACCGACATCACGGTTCAATTGTACACCGGAGTCACGAATCACGATCTGAATTTCACGTCGCAGATCTTCATAAGTCAGTTCGCGACCAGGTTGATGCAGGTGATGGTCACAATGAGCGACGGCGATAAACTCAACCTCGATCAATTGATCGCCGAGAAACCCCTGTGGCACATGCCCGCAGATCACCAGGTCGGCATCGCCTGCCAGCAGCGCTTCATCTGCACCAGAAAGTACCACTTCATTGAGCTGGATCTGGGTGCCGCGACTCAGTGGTATAAATGCTTTAAGTGCTGACATCAGGTATACGCTCGGAAAGGCTGCATCAACCACCACGCGGATTTCTGGCTCCCAGCCCTGGTCGAGATTGTGTGCGGCCGCTTCCAGCTCAGCGGCACTATCGACCAGTTGACGCGAACGGCGTAGCAATACCTCACCGGCAGGGGTCAATACCGCCTTGCGCCCTTCGATCCGCAACAGCGGCATGCCCAGTTGTTGCTGCAGTTTAGCAATGGTATAGCTAAGCGATGACTGGCTGCGATGTAGCTTCTCAGCGGCCTGGGCATAGCCACCAAAATCGATGACTGCCTGTAGCGTGCGCCACTGCTCAAGGGTGACTCGTAGTTTATTCATGGCTCTATTATCAAATAATTCGATAGTTTTTAGCAAATATTTACGCTTTTTAATCGAATTAATATGACGATAATAGTTCAGGTTGAATAACGAAGCAGATCAATGTTTCGATCCTACTACAACAAATCAGGAGCAATTTTATGAAAAAGGCAGCAACATTAATCGGGCGAATCCTTCTTGGGCATATTTTCCTGCTGGCGGGCATCAGCAAAATCGGTGGTTATGCTGCGACACAGGGGTGGATGGAAGCGATGGGCGTGTCGGGTGGACTGCTACCGGTGGTGATCGTGCTGGAAATTGGTGGTGGACTGGCATTGATACTGGGTTTTCAGGCGCGATTGGCAGCATTGGGGTTGGCTGGTTTTAGTATTATCTCAGCAGTGATTTTTCACGCTAATCTTAGCGATCAAACTCAGTCGATTATGTTCATGAAAAACTTTGCGATAGCAGGCGGCTTACTTTATGTGGCCGCACTGGGTACCGGCGCATGGAGTATTGATGCCTGGATTAAGCAAAAAGGAAGTGATAAAACAGTTAAAGCAGCAACGACATAGTTTCGATACTAGCAGAGGGCACTGTTCATGGGGGTATTGGTAAAAGGTGAGTGGCGTGATGAGTGGTATGACACCACTAAGAGCGGCGGTACATTTGTTCGCAATGATGCACAGTTCCGTCATTGGATAACCGTGGATGGGAGTGCTGGGCCAGGTGGCAAGGGTGGCTTTGTTGCAGAATCGGGACGTTATCATCTCTATGTGTCACTCGCCTGCCCCTGGGCACACCGTACCTTGATCTTTCGTCAGTTAAAACGGTTGGAGGATGTGATTAGTGTGTCAGTGGTTGACCCACATATGCTGGAACATGGCTGGCGCTTTAGCGGTAACTTTGAGAGCACGCTGGATGTGGTGAATGGGCATGACTACCTCTATCAACTCTATCGGCAGGTGAACGATGATTATAGTGGTCGGGTGACGGTTCCGGTGTTATGGGACAAGCAGATGCAAACGATTGTGAGCAATGAATCATCAGAGATCATTCGCATGCTTAATAGCGCCTTTAATGCGCATACTGGGATTAAGGATGACTATTATCCTGAAGCGCTGCGTGAGGCGATTGATCAGGTAAATGCCTTTGTTTATGAAAATATCAATAACGGTGTCTATCAATGTGGTTTTGCAACGACCCAGGCAGCTTATAAAAAGGCATTTGAGCAGTTATTTAGTGCATTGGATGAAGTCGAGCTAAAGTTGGCACAGCAGCGTTATCTGGTGGGGGATCAAATCACAGAAGCCGACTGGCGCCTTTTTACAACATTAATACGCTTTGATGCGGTTTATGTGGGGCACTTTAAGTGTAATCGACAACGGATAGCAGACTACCCGAATCTGAGCCATTATTTGAGGGCGCTTTATCAGCAAGCGGGCATTGCAAAAACGGTGAATATGATTCACATTAAGCAGCACTATTATTATAGTCACGATGTGATTAATCCAACA
The DNA here is from genome assembly GCA_021648525.1 of Gammaproteobacteria bacterium. Lineage (GTDB taxonomy): Bacteria > Pseudomonadota > Gammaproteobacteria > SZUA-140 > SZUA-140 > SZUA-76. Next base: position 42,672 of record JAKISP010000006.1, on the reverse strand, counting down.
CGGATTGTACCCGTGGGGCCGCAGCAAAATTTTAATGCCCCTCATGACCGTGACCGTTTTTGATTTCCAGAAAAGGAGTTTAGTAATGGGTATGTATGACAAAGGCTTTCCGTATCTGGTAAAGGTGAAGGCGGGTGAAACTGTTCATCTGTGCCAGTGCGGGCATAGTGAAAACCCGCCTTATTGCGATGGTTCGCATGGCGCGTATCCAACCGGCGAGCCGCTCAACCATATGGCGCAGAAAAATGAAACGTTGCATGTTTGTGGTTGCGGTAAGACAGATAACGTTCCAATGTGCGACGGGAGTCATAACAGATAGCAGTGTTTAAATAACAGGAGGAAACGATGATTAAGCGGCACAGGGCGCTAGAGATGAAAGAGGGTGATGGTGTTAATGTGAAACGCTTAATGCCAATTGCTGGATTTCGTAATTACGATCCATTTGTATTATGGGATGACTTTACGATTACACCGGGCAACGGTTTTCCTGATCATCCACATCGTGGTTTTGAGGCGATCACCTATCTTTATAGTGGTTCGATCAAACACACCGATAATCTCGGTAACAGCTCTACGGTAACCAGTGGAGGCGCACAACGTTTTACTGCTGGTAAAGGAATTGTACATTCAGAGATGCCAAATGAAGAATCACCAACACGTGGCATTCAGCTCTGGATCAACCTTCCTGGCCGTTTAAAGCAGGTTGAGCCTGAATACCAGCAGGTTAATCATGCGGCCTTTCCTGTCGATGAAAAGAATGGCGTGAAAATAAAGGTACTGGTTGGTGGTGATTCTCCACTAAAGATCAAAACAGCGATACGTTACTTAGATATTGAACTTGATGATGGAGGTTCACATCTCGAACCGATACCTCAAGGCATGCGTGGTTTTATTTATGTTGCGGATGGTAATGCGACGATAAATCAGCAACCTTATCGTGCTGGAGAGAGTGCTTTTTTTGAGAGTGAAAAAGAGGTACTGATTGGTACAGAACAAGCGACGCGTGTAATGCTGGCTTATGGCTCACCCCACGGTGAACCCATTATTCAATATGGGCCGTATGTCGATTAGGTAAAAACAGAGAAGGCGATCAAAGAGCGCCTTCTCTGTTGGTATTGGACATGAGTTGATAAAGGCCGCATCAAAAGAGTAGGCATCAGTCTGCTACACCGCATCAGGTATGTCGATGTTCTATTCAATTAAATCTGTTGACATCACTTATATTTAGCATATATCACGACGGTATAATAAAAAAATGATAAGAACATTCAGCACACTGCTAGTTTTAATTTTGTTTTCATTCGTGGCATCTGGATGCAAATCCATCGTAAATTATTTCGCCTTTCACCCAGACAAGGTCAATGTCATTGCGATAGAAAACCTGCCACCCAGTGTAAAAGAAATCACAATAACGACAGAAGATCAGGTAAAGATCACCTCACTCTACCTCCCCTCAACGGGGTCTAAAAAACTGCTGATCTATTTTCATGGCAATGCGGGTAATATTTACCATCGAATGCCTGGTCTTCTCCATCTTCAAAAAATTGGCTTCAATATTATCGGTGCCAGTTATCGAGGTTATGGAAAAAGTGAAGGTAGCCCTTCCGAAGCGGGAATTTATCTGGATGGTAAAGCGGTCTATCAGTATGCGATTGAAGAGCTTGATTTTTCAGCAGAAAATATCATTATTCTTGGGCGCTCAATCGGCTCTACCGTGGCGGTCGATCTCGCTCAAAATAAAAAACTACATGGACTCATTCTCGTTTCGCCACTGTCTAACGGAAAGGAGCAGGCCAAAGCAAGTGGATTAGGATTGATTTCTGCATTTGCAGGCGATGCATTTGATAACTTGACAAAAATAGACAACCTTAACTCACCACTGCTAGTGATTCACGGCACTCAGGATCGCGTTGTTCCTTTTTCAATGGGAGAAGCAATATTCAACCGTGCAAAAACAGAGAAGATATTTATTAAAATTGATGGGGCAGGCCACAATGATTTACAAAATGCCTACTCGAAGGAGTACTGGACGCCAATATTTCAATTTATGAATAAGGGCTAATCATAAGGAATACAACAAATTAAGAGAACCATCCCTGGTTCAATGCACTACTACCCCATGCATAAAACAATGCTAAGGTTTAACGAAACACAAAGTTAAACTGCAATGAGTCAATATTGTCACGTATCACATATTCACCACGGATCGTGAGTCGTTCAATCAGATCGTAACCAATACCAGCACCATACATCAGGCCATCGTCATCACCCATATCCAGTCCAAGGCGTCCAATAAAACTCGTTCTATCGGCAATATTCCAGCTGCCAACGATAGTACCCCACAAACCCGTTGCTGTGGAACTTGAAACCACAGGCCCAAATGCAGGGACAGTGACCGAGCGATCAAAACTCCCACTATTCATGTAGCCACCTTCTAATGCAAATCTGCCACTTCCAGCCTTTATGGTAAGTGGATAACCAACAAAAATCTGTATGCCGGTCGCATTGGGCCCATTAAAATCATTCTCTGACAGGCCACCACCAAAATAGAGCTTATCCGCATCAAAGTGATTCTTACTTTCCTCCGTTTCGGCACTGGCATGCATGGCAAAGCCAAGAAATAAAATCACTACTAAAAAATTTTTCATTAACAATAACCTTTTGCAAAAAACCAACACAAACCTGAAATAGTCATGGACGAGAAGATAATAGGTTCTATTATGGAACAGTTTCTTTGCACTCGATCACATTTCATAAAACCAGCCAGGAATAGCACAGGAAAATCACCATCCGCGACTCTACTAGTACACTATCAAGGCGACCAGCATTAGTCGCTATCATCTGAGTCATGTTTATCCTGCATCTCCTTCATCTTTTTTTGCCACATGCCATAAGCCATCGCACCAAAACAGACAAACAACAAGGGAAACATCAAGGCGTTCATGAATGGCACGATGGAGTCCATGCCTATCGCATTGAGCAACATCGTTAACAGCGGTGTAAATAGAAAGACGGTTACAATCAATGCTCCTTTCAAGCCGGCAAAGATAAGGCGATCTGCTTGCGTCACTGGTTTGTCTTTTTTTTCTTCAGTCGTCATCAAAAGCTACTCCTGATTATCATCCATTTGAAATAGGCAAAGTTAACCGAACCCTTGCATCTCATCCATTAGCTGAGGTAACCATGTTACAACATCCGGGAAGGCGATCAATAAACCTAACACTGACAATTGAATCATGATAAACGGAATGACCCCTCGATAGATTTGCGTGATCTTCACCGTCGGAGGTGCGACTGCCTTGAGATAAAAGAGCGAAAATCCAAATGGTGGGGTGAGAAATGAGGTTTGTAGGTTTATCGCGATCAGGATTGCAAACCATACGGGATCGATATCCATCATGATCGCAATCGGTGCAATGATCGGCACCACCACAAAACAGATTTCAATAAAATCTAAAAAGAAGCCCAGGATAAAGACAACCAGCATACTAACCAGCAGGAAGCCCCACACCCCACCGGGTAGTTCCATCATCAGGTCTTCGACCAACATGTCGCCACCCATGCCACGAAACACCAGACCAAAGGCGGTCGCGCCGATCAAAATTAAAAACACCATACTGGTCATACGTGTGGTTTGACGCATGGTGCCCTGCAGGTTAGGCATCGTCAAACGACGACGAAGGATGGCTAATAACATCGCACCCAACGCACCGACGGCCGCTGACTCAGTGGGTGATGCAATCCCAAAAAAAATCGAGCCTAACACCGCCACCACTAACAATAATGGTGGCAATAGACTCGTAACGACCGCTACCCACAGACTGCTATCACCACGTTCCGCCTGTAACTTCTTCACATCTATCGCGGGTGCATACTCGGGCTTACGCCACGCCACGATCATAATAAAAACAATAAACAGGGTGATCAATAAAAAACCAGGCACCACCGCACCAGCAAAGAGCTGACCGACCGGAACACCGATTACATCAGCCAACAAGATCAATACAATGCTAGGCGGAATGATCTGTCCTAAAGTACCGGAGGCTGCAATGGTACCGGTGGCCAGCTCAGTACGGTAACCATGTTTTAATAATGCAGGCAGTGCGATCACACCCATCGCCACCACGGTTGCACCGACCACCCCGGTGGTAGCTGCAAGTAACGCACCGACAATAACAATCGATACGGCAAGGCCGCCGCGCACACGACCAAACAACATCCCCATTGTCTCCAGCAACTCTTCGGCAATACCGGACTTCTCCAGCATGATCCCCATAAAGATAAATAGCGGTACGGCAAGCAGCGTGAAGTTGGTCATCACCCCCCAGATGCGCATCGGTAGTAGCTCGAAAAATCCAAAACCAAGAAAGATGCCACCAAATACCATCGATACCGCACCGAGGGTAAAGGCAACCGGAAAACCAATCATCAGTGCAGCAATGACGACACCGAACATAATCAACGCCCAGACTTCCATCTCCATCAGATGTTTTGCTCTTGCGAAACTTTATTAGTGGTGGCATTCGGTTCCGCTTTGCCTGTGGTAATTTTTTGTGCGCTACGAATGATGATCGCAATACCCTGCAGGGCTAACAATACAAAGCAGAGTGGGATCATCATTTTAATGAGATAACGATAAGGCAAGCCGCCGGGGTCAGGTGAATGTTCATTCAACTCATATGAGTTTTCGACAAACGGCCATGCACTCACAATAATCAAAATACAAAATGGCAGTAGAAAAAAGAGCGTGCCGAATAGATCGACCCAGGCACGGCGGCGTTCACTCATCCAGCGTGAGTGATAGATTAGATCAACCCTCACATGTTCATCGTGCTTTAAGGTATAGGCTGCACCCAATAGAAAGATCAGTGCAAAAATATGCCACTCTAGCTCCTGCAGTGCGACTGAGCCATCCTGAAAGAGATAGCGCATCGTCACGTCATAACTGACCAGCAACACCAATGCCAATGTTAACCAGGAGACACAACGACCACTCCATTCGCCAAAGCACTCGATGCCACTGGCCAGCCGTGCTAACCCATTTTTATTCTCTGTTATCATGAAACACTTTAACCTGAAATCGCAGCGAGACGACTCATCGGTAACTGACCCTGGTACTTAATGGTGTAGATCCCTTTTGGGTTTGGCGTGCCGATAAAGCGTAACCCCTGACGCAGGTCATTACGATTGTCATCACGCAGTTCTATTGTACCCGCAAAAACATATTCACCTGTTGGCTGTAAAATTAATGTGCCATTCACTTTCATCGGCCCATCAATATCACGTATCACACCGTTGATGGTGCCATCCACCGTATTCAATATCGCTTCAAAATCACCGAAAGAGGTGTTGTTCAAGTCGACGCCAGCATCACGCCAGGTTAATTTTCCTTCTACATGACTCAACTGTCCATCCGATACAGAAAGCGCATCTAATTCAATCTTAAAAAGGCCTTTGAGCCCTATGGCGAGCTGCGGAGCAAATTTTTCGACAGTAGCCGCGACGAGGCTGGCGTTTAAATCTTTTAAAAAATAACCACCAACACTTCGGCCCACGGTGGCAGTCACATTGCGGTTATCATATTTAAAGTTTATCTCAGCCTGCGCACGCCCAAGCAATAGAGCAGCGGGTTGCAACTCCCACTTCAGTGATTCCAGCCGCTCTGCACGTGGCCCAATCGTAACCAGGGCTGTACGCCCCTGCCAGATAGTGCCATCAAGTTGATAAATCTTTACGTCAGGTAGTTTATCTTTAATCAGCCCATAGAGGCGATCAGCCGGGGTTTGTACCGCGACAAACACCAGGTAACTAACCAGTGCTAACGCACTGTATAATGCAATTTTCTTTTTCTTCATCCTGCACCTTTTAATGAAAGGCGCACATTGGCCATGCCACTATCCTGATGCTGGTCAACGGTGATGCTATCAATCGATACCACATGCTTTGTTTGCAGCTCTTCTAGCCAGCGCATCATTTTATCGAAGTTAACTCGTTCAAGACGAATCCTCACCTTGTCGCTGCCATCCGGTTCTACCCTTGTCATCGCGCTACCCAGCCCACTGCGCCTGGCCGTTTGATCGACCAGTGACAAGAGTGATGAGCCGCTATTCGCAACACGTTTCTGGTTACCGCCTTTACGCAGTATCAGCGCTTCCTGGGCCGCCGATTCCATCCATTGACTCACCACACGCTGCTCACTTACCACCTCGCGCATGCGTTCTACATCATCCACAAATGAGAACCAGCTACCAACCAATAACGCCATGATTAACAGGCCGCCACCACCCGTGACAATGATGCGATCACGAGGGCTAAGTGTTGCGAACCACGCCTTCATGCCCCTTTACCTTTTAGTTGCAGACGCGCTTCAACACGATTATCGCGCGAAGTCGCAGAAAGAATCTCTACCTGCAGTCCGGCGTCTTTAATCATCCGCTGCTTCAATTGATCAAGTACCTGAATATCGGCAATCGCTAGTGCCATATCGAGCTGCCCATTACGATAGCTTATCCGTTGCAACTGTAGCCCACCGGCTGCTTTCAGCGCATCACCTACTGATGACAGCATCACTAATAACCCATCATCACTGGACCCACCGCCACCGCGTAATTTTTTAAGGCACTGCGTCATCTGGGCTTTTGCGTTCACGATCCGCTTTGCACCAGGGCAGGATGCAAGATAGGTCTGCTCAATATGTTTTTTCAATGCCGCCTGCTCACCGCGCAGTTCAAAATAGTCGGCCACGGTCATGCCACCCGAAAAAAGTATCAACGCCACCAGCATTGCGGCGGCAGCACGCCACGGGCGTAACAGTTTGCCCATCTGGTCTCGGCGGCTATATTGTCCCTGTAGCAAATTCAAGGTCTGCTTTTCATCTAGCCCCTGCGCAAACAGGGCCAGCGCATCGACGGCTTCATCTTCACGGCTGATGATGAGATCAAACTCACTCAACGCTTCAACCAGCGCCAAATCGTCAGCCGACCCAGCACTACTCATCAGGCGTAATTGCTCCGGTGCATCCGCCGCTTGTTCACACGCTTGCAGCGCACTGCGCAGCATCAACATCAGGTTATCACGATCCAGCGCGAAGCCCCGGTTATGACCTGTGCTCAGTAATGCGGTGTTACCCTCTAACAACAGTGTCCACTGCGGCGTCTCAGAAACAGGCAGACAGCAGAGGTCGGCAACAATCATATGTGGCTCAACACCATTGGTGCGTAGCAACTCAAGCCACTGCACCATTTTTTGATGCTCGACCACCACGGTGGCTACCTGCCCGGCAGCATCGGGTGAACCGATCACAAAATGGAGCTGTTCAACATCGCTCGCCAGTTGGTCTTCAAGGATATAGGGCACCGCGCTCAGAATGCGCTGGCGGTTGCGGCTCGGTACCGCAGCCGACATTAGCGATAACTCGGTTGCGGGTACAATCACAATCACCCGACAACCACTCGCCAGTGCGGCAAGCTCACTTAATGCGGTCTCCTGTGACGCTGCATATGTGCCATCTTCCGCGACCAGCAGTGTACGCAGCGCAGGTGCACTGTCACTCGTCAGCCTGATATAAAGCTTTGACTGCATTAGTAACCTTTACTCTGTGCGCGCATTGCTACTCTCACTTCCCCATTCTGATCTCTCACTACCAAACTATACAGACTTGTCCGGCCCCGCCCAAATTCTGACTCGGCGTTTATTATAAAGTAATTTGTCTCTACACTGAGGCCTTGATTACCACTCAGCTTCCCAGCAACAGCAGAATGACCAACAAAATCACCCACTGTCTGAAAACCATTTGGTGTACGCGCATCAATCAATTGATCAACATCACCTGATATCCACTCACTCGATAGTGCCGTTAATACTTCGGAACTAGCAGTGTTAACATTGATATCGGTATATTCAGGCAACACCGTGACATGCAATGATAACGTATCGTATATCTCGCGAGAGATCCCGTTAATCAACAACAACTCGCTGGTACTCACCATCCTCGCATTGGGGGTACGATAAGGCAGTTCACGCCCCAGGTATATAAAGTCTTCTGCGCCGCCGGGAATACTGGGGATGGTATCTTCATCGATCCAGTCCAGAATCGCAAAGCGAAGATTTTCATCCAGACCAAGCCCTCTCAGCAGACGCTGCAAGCGATCCATGTCCAGCTGGCTCACCTGCTGGACTGCCTGCTGGCCTCCTTGTGGATTTGGCGGCAGATCTATCACCAGATTATTCAGATTAAAACGCCCCTGCAGGTCTTCGATTTGCCCTGCAACACGTCCACCTTCGACATCAATCGGTGGCAGCATCGTCGCCCAATCCTCCTCCAGATGATCAATCTGATTATTTAAACGATCTCGCACCAATAACTGTTTGCCCCACTCTTCGGCACCCAATGCAAACAGATAGGCCTGCGAAGCTTCGATCACGTTAGTAGTACGCCGAATATCAAGGTGCTGACGTGATGCCATCGACACTGCTGCAATCGTCGCAATTGCGGTGATTAAGATTGCGGTGATTAAGGCGGCACCTGACTGATTTTGTCTTCGCTTCATTACGAATAGATCTCAACACAGCTAAAGCTTTGCAGTACAGGCATCATGGTGGCGGAACCCCCGCCACACGAAAGACCCGCCGAATCTTGCCCCACTGCTCACTTTCAATAATCAACTCAATTGCCCTGGGTAGACCCGGCGACGGGGCTGCTGCCTGTGTTAGATTTTGCACTGGCCATCTGTTGTGCCACTCTAATTGATCATCAAGGTAGCTAAACTTTATTGATTCAACCTCTTCAAATAGCGGCCCAGAAACAAATTCACTATCCTGCGCTCGATCCAGCACCTGCCAACTTGCACGCATCAACTGTTCGTCCTCAATACCATAGGCGATACGCTGTAGGTTACTACGACTAAAACCACCTGGATTACGCCGCCCGGTGCGGGTAAACTCTATCACCTCTTCATCGCCCTCCATCGCTGGCTGATTATCACCAAAACTATTACGTATGGAACGATTCACCGCCTGCTCAATATCGCGTTCAAGGATCGCAAATGCAGTCTGTAATGCGGCCAGCTTAACGGCATGAGCATCGCCCTGTTTGCCTGCCTTCATCACAATATCCAGTCCGCTATAGGCCATCAATGCCACCATCGCAAAGATCGACATTGCGACCAATAGCTCTATCAGAGTAAAGCCTGCGCTGCGCCGCCACATTATATTGGCCTACCCAGATAAGCGATCACCTTCACGACCGGCCTTTCACTACCCGAATCGGTACGCACTTCCACATCCATCCGTTTGATGCGCTCATCCGGGGTATCGATCACGATCATGGTCCAGTACCAGTCGCGCCCGGCCATCTCGACATCGTCCGACTCTTCACCAGCACTCGGCCACGCATTGGCCACCTGCATCTCAACCACCTTATTGGTCGCAACCCAGTGAGCCAACGTCTTAGCTTCCAGCAATGTGGCGTTACTAATGTTGCGGCTCGCCTCGGTAATCACCGCACCGAGGCCAATCGCAATCACCGTCAGCGCCACCATCACCTCTAATAGCGTGAATCCACGCGCGCGTTTTAATCGCAATTGATAGCGGTGTGTCTTCATCACTCCTGCTCAATCTTAACCTTGCCGGTAATGCCAGCCTTCACCACAAAGCGCACCTCGCCATCTTCATGGCGTAGTTCTGCTTCGAAAGGGGTCATCTCACCACTCGACAACATATAGACTCGTGGTCCAATCGTTTGCGCCTCTTCCTCGTCACTCTCTGATGAAGCCTCAATTTCTTTTTCAAATGCAAACTCATGCCCTTCCTGGTAAAGTTCCAGGTAAATACCCTCGGGCAATTTTCGCTTGCGTAACATGGCATCTTCCGCAGGCAGCTGCCACTGGCCTCCATTATTTAATATAAGAAATTGATAGCTATCATAGCCAAACTCCAGCGCATGCTCTCTGGAGTGCAGCACCGACTCCTGCGCCGCCAATGTGACTAACGCAGCGAGGCGTTGCGCCTCGGTTTGAACCTCATCATCCACATCACGATCAAACCCCACCACCACAAAGGTGAGGGTGATGCCGATGATCAACGCCACCACCATCAGCTCGATCAAGGTAAAACCCGCCGTGCGTCGGCGACTGCAGCTGAATGCGGGTAATTTCTTCATGAGTTGGCGTAAGGCTTAATCGCCGCTGAGATTCCAGTTACCAATATCAGCATCCTCACCTTCACCACCCTGCGCACCATCACGCCCCAGTGAATAGATATCAATCACGCCATTTTGTCCTGGGTTAAGGTAGAAATAAGCGTTATCCCAAGGATCTGTCGGCAGACGTGGTAACTCATTACCAACCAGCGCCTCCAACCCTTCATCGGTACCAGGATAATCATGGTTTGCAAGCTTGTACATATTCAATGCACTTTCAATCGCACGCACGTCAGACTTGGCCTTAGTGATCTTCGCCTGCCCCGGCTTATCCATTATGTTAGGCACCACAAACGATGCGAGAATACCGAGGATAACAATCACCACCAGTACTTCAATCAGGGTAAAACCACGGTTTGCCCTGCGTCTGTTGTATGTTGATATTTTCATCTATATATTCCTGTCTCTCTTTACTTATTGGGTTCGAAGTCACCGCGCCATTAAATCATTAACTCATTCATGTTAAAGATTGGCAGCAGGATTGCGAGAATGATCAACATGACAGCACCGCCCATCACCAGAATGATTATCGGGCCAAACACGCCCATCACTATCTTCATGACAGCATTGAGTTCCAGCTCCTGACTATCGGCCGCTCGCGCCAGCATCTCATCAAGTTTACCGCTGCTTTCGCCACTTGCAATGAGATGTATGGTCATCGGCGGAAAATAACCACTCTTTTCTAGTGCCTTGTGCATACTAGCACCTTCACTCACATGTTTTGCCGCCATCTCCACCGCGCTACGCATCGGAATATTGGAAACGACCTGCTCCGCAATGCGTAACGCCTCCAGCACCGGCACACCACTCTGACTCAAAATACTCAGCGTGCGTGCAAAACGTGCCGCATTGGCACCGCGAACCAATTTAGAGATCAGCGGTATTTTCAGTTGTAAATGATGAGACCAGCGCTTTGGCCCCGGCTTGCGCAAAACTGCCTTCATAATAACAAACAGCACCACGATCACAGCCAATAACAACAGGCCAGATTCACGAATAAAATCACTGGCAGCAATCATGACCACCGTCAACGTTGGCAGTTCCTGCCCCATATCATCAAACACCTTAACGACTTCTGGTACGACAAACGCAAGCAACAAACTCACCACGAGAATCGACACCACAACCAGCACCACTGGATAAATCAATGCCTGCATTATCTCCTGGCGCATTTGCTGACGCGTCTCTGTGTAGTCGGCAAGCCGGTCTAGCACCACGTCAAGATGGCCAGACTGCTCACCCGCAGCTACCGTGGCGCGGTAAAGATCGGTAAAGACATGCGGGAAATCACCCAGTGCGGTCGCCAGCGTATGACCTTCCATCACCCTAGAACGCACTCCAACCAACATACTTTTGAGACGTGGCTTTTCGCACTGTTGCGAGACTGCGCGCAGTGCCTCTTCGATCGGTAGACCTGACTGAACGAGTGTCGATAGCTGGCGGGTAATTAGCGCAAGGTCAGTGGCGTTGATACCACGCTGGAATGAAGCCGAGCTTCCTGCCGAACGCTTTTCTCGCTGTGCCACTTCGACCACATCAAGTGGCGCCATCCCCTGATCACGCAGTTGCTGACGCACCTGACGCGCGGTATCGCCTTCGAGCACCCCTTTGCGTTCACGGCCGCCACTATCCAGCGCTTTGTATTCAAAAGCACCCACGAGCTATTCGCACCTACTCTTCATAAGTAACGCGCAGCACCTCTTCAAACGAGGTTTCACCAGCGAGCACACGACGCGCGCCATCCTGAAAAATACTATGCGTTCGGGTGCGGGCATGTTGTTCGAGCTGATGTTCAGCCGAGCCATCATGAATCATAGTGCGTGTGGTCTCATCAACATCAATCAACTCAAAGATCCCCACACGACCTTTATAACCATTGAAATTGCATTTTTTGCAGCCATCCGGGCTGTAAAGTGTGGGCGGGGACTGATCGGAAACACCTAGCCTTTCGCAATCTTTTTTGCCGGCTAAATAGGGACGCTTGCAGTCAGGACAGAGCTTGCGCACCAGTCGCTGTGCCAGTACCCCAATCAGGCTTGAGGAGAGCAGAAAGGGTTCGACACCCATGTCTCGCAGCCGCGTAACCGAACCAATTGCGGTATTAGTATGCAGTGTCGACAACACCAAATGGCCCGTTAGACTTGCCTGTACCGCAATTTCAGCGGTCTCCAGATCCCGAATCTCGCCCACCATCACCACATCCGGGTCCTGTCGCAGGATCGCCCGCAGCCCACGCGAAAACGTCATATCGACCTTCGTCTGCACCTGTGTCTGACTAACACCATCGAGGTAATATTCAATCGGGTCTTCAACCGTCATAATATTGCGGTCTTTATTGTTGAGCCGCGACAACACCGCATAGAGTGTCGTCGTCTTACCGGAACCGGTCGGACCCGTTACCAAAATAATGCCGTGTGGCTTGTGGATGATGCCATCCATAATCTCCCGTTCACCCGGCTCCATGCCGAGATGATCGAGATCGAGACTGCCCGCCTGCTTATCGAGCAGACGTAACACCACCCGCTCACCGTGGCCAGAGGGCAGTGTCGAAACACGCACATCAACCGAGCGCCCAGCGATACGTAATGAGATACGGCCATCCTGTGGCAGCCGTTTTTCGGCAATATCGAGTTTGGCCATCACCTTGACACGTGATACCAATAGCGGTGCAATCACGCGCGCAGGCTCAAGTACTTCGCGCAATACGCCATCAACACGAAAACGCACCACCATGCGGCTTTCATAGGGTTCGATATGAATATCAGAGGCATTCTCTTTAATGGCCTCTGTCAGCAGCGCATTAATCAGCCGGATGATCGGCGCGTCGTCTTGCGTCTCCAGCAGATCTTCTGGTTCTGGCATCGCCTGCGCAATACTGGAGAGATCCAGTTCATCACCCAGGTCACCCATCGACTGCATCGAATTAGAACCATCACTGGCATAGGATTTTTGAATCAGGGTGTCGAAATCTTCCGCATCAATCAGTGCTTCAATCTTGAGTGGCATCCTGAGAAAACGACGCGTCTCCGCCAGCGCCTGTGCGGTGACATTTTCGCGACACGACAACAGAGAATGGTCACGACCAATTTCACTCACCAGCACACCATGGCGTTTTGCAAAGTTGAATGGCGGGCGTTGTGCAACGACTGTTTCGGAATTGTTATCAATAGCTGCTTCCGCTGCTTTGTCCGGAGATGGAGAGGTGACGTCTAATGAGGTTACCTCAGCCACCGACTCATTAAGATTACTCAACGGCGACACTGCCACTACCCGGCAGCGCTGGCTCGGTGTTGCCATCACCCGACATCGTTTGCATATCAAACTCGGGCGGCAATGCCAGCGCTTCACGCATCGTTGGCATCACTGGCGAGGCCTCTTTTGGCAGCATTAACAAACCCCTTTCTCGTACTTCCATCTGCTGTGCCCGCTGATAGTTGTATTTACTGTTTGTTAGACGCGAAGTCATTGCCGCGTCTCGAATGATTGTCGGATGCAAAAAAATCATCAGGTTCTGTTTAACCTTGCTGGAGCTCTTGTGGCTGAAAAGCCAACCCAGCAGTGGGATATCACCCAGTAACGGCACTTTTTGTACCGACTCACGCACCTCATCATTAATCAGCCCGCCAAGCACAATCATCTGCCCATCGTTAACAATCACATTGGTTTTAATTAAACGGGTATTGGTAATCAGATCCACCGCACCCACCGCACTTGAACTGATACTGTCAATCGTCTGTTCAATCTCTAGCTGCACTGCATTACCTTCGTTAATCTGCGGTTTTACTTTAAGGGTAATGCCGACGTTTTCTCGTTTAATCGTCTGGAAAGGATTGGATGGCGTAGCAGAGCCGCCAGGGGGTGTAAATGCACCGGTAATAAACGGGACGGTCTGCCCAACCACAATTTCGGCTTCTTCATTATCCATCGTTACCAGGGTTGGGGTCGATAGAATGTTCGTCGTGGCGTCCCCCTTTAGCGTCCTTAATACCGCGGCAAAGTTGAGTGTATTCGAGTTAAACCTGCCCAACCCCACCAGCACACCATTGCCCGCCGCTGGTGCAATGCCAGCCGCAGCTGCCGCACCAATCTCCGCGATACTGCCACCAGAACCCGAGCCAAAATTAACCATCCCAACAGGCCCTTCGCGGCCAGGGGTACCATCAAATATCCACTGAACCCCTAGCTCCGCACTCAGGTCTTCGGAAACTTCGGCAATGACCGTTTCAATCAATACCTGTGCGCGGCGTATATCAAGCTGCCTGATGACTGATTCCAGTGAGCGAAAGTGGTCTGGCGGCGCGGTGATCACTAGCGCATTAGTCGCTTCGTCGGCCTGGATATCAACTGATACTCTGCTGGCCGCGCCCTTGCCCTTACCCTTGCCTTTGCCCTGTTTTTCAACACTTTTACTAACGCCCGTCAATACCTTGACCATATCCTCAGCCTTCGCGTACTTGAGATAGATCACACGCGTATTGCCTCCGCTCTCCAGTGGTGTGTCGAGATGCGAAATAATGGCTTTAATCCGTAAGCGTCCAGATTTACCACCGCCCACCAAAATACTATTGGTGCGCTCATCGGCAATCAAAATAGGCGCGCCACCCGTAGAGGCCCCAATTCCCTTTCCCTTTCCTTTTCCTTTCTGCTCCAGCGACGTCATAATACGCACCACTTCAGCAGCCGAGGCATGTTCTAGCTGGATAATCTCGATTTCATCATTGCTTGGGGTATCAATACGCCCAATGATATTCATCAAGCGCGCAATATTAGCGGCTCGATCAGAGATGATCAGGATATTTGCTGGCACGTAGGCAGCAAGATGTCCTTGCTGTGGCACCAGTGGGCGCAGAATGGGCACCAACTGAGAGGCGGAGACATTCCGCAAGGTAATCACGCGCGTGACGATCTGATCACCAGCACCTGGCGAATCATCATCCGCTAGCGGCATCGCTTTTTGTTTCGCGCTCGCGTCAGGCAAAATTTTAATCACATTGCCACTCGGTACCGCTGAAAAACCATGAACTTCCAGGATCGACAAAAAAACGCTATAAAGCTCTTCGCTTGCCATTGGGTGAGAGGAAATAATCGTCACTTTGCCCTTTACCCGAGGATCAACAATAAAATTTTTGCCGGTCGCCTCAGATACCGTGCTGATCACCGCACTGATATCTGCATCCTTAAGATTAAGGGTAATATTTTTCGCCACAGAAATGGTTGAAAAACAGGCGAATGCAATCAACAATGCAGTGCAAAGCGCCCCATTCCATGTATAACGGTATCCCCTGTGAAAATACTTTATCAACTGCAAACTTCTTCTCGCTATCTCTAAAATCGTTTAGAGTATTATTGCTCTTTATGGTTTCAATACAATGCTATACACAGACTAACGGCATTATATGTTAAAAATTGACGTCTATCCATTTGATTCAGCGCAACTTAATTAATCAATACTAACGTCAAATGACTGAGCGCGCCCATTTCTTTTTATATCAAGTGTGACGCTATTCGCTGTTTGCAGGCTACGCAGAACATTAAGTCCCTTTGCCGGGGTATCAAGCTGAATACCATTCACTGCCGTCACAATATCACCGGACATCAGGCCAACGCGATCAAACAGCGCACGGTCACGCCCTGGTTTAACCTGATAGCCAATAAATTTACCCCTTTCACTTTTTGGGGTCATCTTGATTGCATCCGTCAAGCGCTGAGGTTCTTTCAGCAAGTCTTTACGATATTGCTTAAGACTCATCGGTGCAGCACGGGCGCCTGTTCGAGAAGATCTATTACCCGCTCTGGTCGATGAGCTTGCCGTCTTTATGCTCGATTTAGGCAGCTCCAGTATTTCCAACGAATTATTACGCTTCAATACAACCCGGGTTGGGTGCACCTCGGAAAGAACGACTCCACCTG
Organism: Gammaproteobacteria bacterium; assembly: GCA_021648525.1. GTDB lineage: Bacteria > Pseudomonadota > Gammaproteobacteria > SZUA-140 > SZUA-140 > SZUA-76. Next base: position 26,564 of record JAKISP010000006.1, on the reverse strand, counting down.
AAATTCGGGAGTTCACTGCATAGTAACGCTCCTTACCATTTGCTTCAGCAATGATTGCACCACCGCCACCATCTGCAACAAAAACACCACGAAGTGTCAGTTTAAGTGTTGTTTTAGGGATATCCTTCTGCGCCACCAGCATGGGGGTATTCCGACTCTCTTTACCAAGCAGGCTCCAGCGCGCAATATTCCAGCCACCACTCGAAACGACGGCCTGCTGTGAGCTTGCCACCTGCACAGCAGGTAGCACCTCTCTCTCTGCCGTCGGCACCAAACGCCAACTCAACACCGCGGTGTGATAGGCCAGCAATACCACTAACGTCACATTGACAGCCGTCACCCATTGCGCCGTATTAGCGCCCTTCGCAACCACACCTGGCAACCCTTTCCAGTCAACAGACAATTTCATCGCAATCTCTTAATGAACAAACCCATTACCCATGCCCCTAAACACCTTAACCCTGTAGATTTAACCAAGCCCCTCACATCTTTAACCGCCGCATGCCACGCAAAGTCATTGTGTCGTAATCACTTTAAAGACATCTATATTTCAGGTAAATAAAGCGGCTTTCTGGCTTGCTTTTTCCTAAAACACAAATTCTTATACACAGTTTGCTTCATCTGACGCGTTAATACACCAAGCTCAACATGGGAAAACTATAAAAAACACCTAACCAATTGTTTTATATGAAATATCAATATCGGTCAAAAACTACACAATCTAACACGAGGCCTTGAGTTGTAACGATTTCAGGCCTTTTACCCCAAACTTTCCACAGAGTTATCCACAGTTTCTGTGGAAAACCCTCAATCCTCAATTATGACAAGTAGTTAGATGGTTCTCTTATGATAAACCATGAATCATGGAACATTCATGGTGAAACATTACATCCTTATTCACCAGCTAAAAAGCGTCCAACGAGGAATCAACAACCCTTCATCTAACTCATTCTGGCGACTATCCAGGCTACCATCGCCATCCGTATCCACCAGAAAATAAGCAAAACCCTTTTTCGGTATGATTTTGATCATATAAAGCCTGCCGTTGGCGCGGTACTCTTCTATAATTTCAGTCTTGCTGCGCGTAATTGTAATCTCAGGCTCGTCATCAGGCTCCGCCGCCAGCACCAACGGGGCACCACCCACAGACAGCACCAAGCATAACAATAGTTGAAACAGTTTTTTCATAACATCAGTAATCTCTCACGCTCTTCGGCGGATGGTTCAAATCCGCGTTCTTCATAATGCTGAAATATCGCATCGACCACCGCCCGAGGAGTATCCAACACCTCAAACAGTTCAAAATCTTCGACACTGATCGTGTCCTCAACCACCAGCGTCTGCTCAAACCAGTTCAACAGCCCCGCCCAAAACTTGCGGCTCACCAGAATAATCAAGGCTTCTACGTCTGACTAGCCTCATCGGTTGGCCCGTTAAAGAGGGATGACCCGCTTTTGTTCGTTCGTCCATAACACTTTTTAACGCTAGATCATTATAATGGTACCCACTAACCCCAATATTAGCAGATCAACCCCGACCATAAACCAACTATATTAACTCCATGACTAAAAACACCACTAGCAAACTGCTGATCTTGATCGACGGCTCTTCTTATCTTTATCGTGCCTTCCATGCGATGCCACCGCTGACCAACTCGCAGGGGCAGGCAACCGGCGCAATCTACGGCGTGATTAATATGCTGCGCACGTTGATCGATGAATATAGTCCAGACTATGTTGCGGTCGTATTTGATGCCAAAGGCAAGACCTTTCGTGACGAGATGTTTGATCAGTACAAAGCAAACCGCCCTCCGATGCCGGACGAACTGCGCACGCAGATCGAGCCACTACATGCCGTGGTGCGCGCCATGGGGTTACCGTGTATCGTCGAAGCAGGGGTTGAGGCCGATGATGTCATCGGCACACTGGCTCAACAAGCGGCCGCAAGTGGAATTCGTAGCGTGATCTCGACCGGCGATAAAGATATGGCTCAGCTAGTCAATGAACATATCTCGCTGGTCAATACCATGAACAACAAGAAACTCGATCGTGCTGGTGTGATCGAAAAGTTTGGCCTGCCACCAGAGCAGATCATCGACTATCTAGCGCTGATTGGCGATACCTCTGACAACATCCCCGGCATCCCTGGTGTTGGCCCCAAAACGGCGGTTAAATGGTTTACCCAGTATGGCTCGCTCGATGAGATCATCAACCAGGCCGAGACCATCAAGGGCAAGATTGGCGAAAAATTCCGCGCCAACATGGCACAGCTACCACTCTCGCGCCAGCTCACCACCATCAAACTTGATGTACCGCTCGCCGAAACACCCGAGACACTGCAGACACAACCAGCCGATATTGATGCGCTACGCGAACTGTTTCAGCAACTGGAATTCAAACGCTGGCTGGATGAGCTTGAACATGACGCGTCTTCAGATCAATCCTCAGCAAGCGAAACAGAAACACCTACCCCAATTGAATGCCACTACGACACCATTCTCGACCAGGCCTCGCTGGATAAATGGATCACTCAGCTAAACAGCGCCGAACTGTTTTCGTTTGATACTGAGACCACCAGTCTCGATTATATTGAAGCTGAAATTGTCGGCGTCTCGTTTGCCACCGAAGCGGGTGCTGCCGCCTACGTACCGCTCGCCCATGACTACGAAGATGCCCCAGCGCAACTCGATCGCACCACTGTTCTCGAACAGCTACGCCCGCTACTTGAAGATGAAGCGCGCAAAAAAGTCGGGCAGAATCTCAAATACGACACCAATGTATTGCTCAATTATGGCATCCAGCTACGTGGTATTGCGTTTGACACGATGCTCGAATCATACGTACTCAACAGCACCGCCTCGCGCCACGATATGGGTTCACTAGCGAAAAACCACCTTGGTGTGGAGACCATCCACTACGAGGATGTTGCCGGAAAGGGGGCGAAACAGATCACCTTTAATCAGGTGCCGCTTGAGACTGCATCGCCCTACGCCGCCGAAGATGCCGACATCACCCTGCAATTGCATCAAAAACTATGGCCGCAGGTCGAAGGTGACAAGGCACTGCACAAGCTATTTAATGACATTGAGTTACCACTACTGCCGATCCTCGCCAGCATGGAATACCACGGCGTGTTAGTCGACGCCGAGATGCTCAACATTCAGAGTGGCGAGCTAAGCGAGCGGATGCAGCAGATCGAACAAGAGGCCTTTATTGTCGCTGAACAGGAATTCAACCTCAGTTCACCCAAACAGATTCAGGAGATTCTGTTTGAGAAACAGCAGCTACCTATTATAAAGAAGACCCCGAAAGGACAGCCATCGACGGCTGAAGAGGTCTTGCAAGAGCTAGCGCTCGACTACCCGCTGCCAAAGTTGATTCTCGAACATCGCGGCATGAGTAAACTCAAATCGACCTATACCGACAAACTGCCCAAACAGATCCACCCCAAAACTGGCCGTGTTCACACCTCATACCACCAGGCGGTAACCGCCACCGGGCGACTCTCATCCAGCAACCCCAATCTGCAAAACATCCCAATCCGCAACAAAGAGGGACGACGCATTCGCCAGGCCTTTATCGCCCCTAAGGGTAAAATCATCGTCGCGGCCGATTATTCACAGATCGAGCTACGCATTATGGCGCACCTTTCAGGGGATGCTGGCCTGCTCGACGCCTTCCAGCGCGGTGATGATATCCACAGCGCCACCGCCGCCGAGATCTTCAACACAATGCCGATTAGTGTTACCTCGGAGCAGCGCCGCCGCGCCAAGGCGATCAACTTCGGCCTGATCTACGGCATGTCCGCCTTTGGCCTCGCCAAACAGCTCGGCGTGGGCCGCAAAGAGGCGCAGGAGTATATCGACCTCTATTTCAGCCGTTACCCCGGCGTGCTCTCCTACATGGACCGCATGCGTGAAACAGCCAGGGCCGACGGTTATGTCGAGACCCTCTTCGGTCGCCGCCTCTATCTGCCTGAGATCAGCGCACGCAATGCACAACGCCGTCAGTACGCCGAACGCGCTGCGATCAACGCACCGATGCAGGGCAGCGCCGCGGACATTATCAAACTAGCGATGCTAAAAACTGCGGCATGGCTTGAAAATGATTCGATCGATGTGACAATGGTGATGCAGGTACACGATGAGCTCGTTTTTGAGGTTGCGGAAAATCAACTAGCGGCCGCCAGAGATGGCATCCGCAGCTGCATGACAGATGCCGCCAGGCTTGCAGTCCCGTTAGTGGTCGATATCGGTGATGGAATCAACTGGGATGAGGCACATTAAGGTGAAATTAGCGTAATTTGGAAGAAAAATGACCTTTTTTAAGTTTTTTTCGAAAAAAGATTAAAAAAAGCTGAACTTTTTCAAACATTGGCCGTCTTACTTTACAAGTGTGTCTTTGGACACAACCACTCAGCCTCCCTGAGTGGCCCCTTCTTACTCAGCCACCCCAGGCTGAGTATGAATTTTAACCCCGGTTATTCCCTCCCTCTCTCTAAAATAACCGGGGATTTTTTTATCCTCAATTTTCTACCCAGGCTTCAACCAACCATCCAGACAGGCATGCGCCTCATCAATCCCCACCTTTTTCAATGATGAAAAAAGCTGCATCGAGATCTCCTGATCGCCCTCGGCATTAAAATCCTTAGCAACATCTCGGCGCACCGCTTGCAACATATTGCCTGCGGCGCCACGGCTCAACTTATCCGCTTTGGTCAGCAGTAGATGAACCGGCATCTTCGCCTCACGGCACCAGGCCAGCAACTGACAATCGAGTTCCTGCAGCGGACGACGACAATCCATTACAATAATCAACCCCTTCAAGGACTGACGGGTCTGAAAGTAATCTTCGATCAACTTCATCCATTTTTGTTTGGTGCTGAGTGGCACTTTGGCATAGCCATACCCTGGCAGATCTGCCAGGCGACGCTCATCAGCAATCTCAAAATAATTGATCTGCTGAGTGCGCCCTGGTGTTTTGCTGGTACGTGCCAGCGCGTTAATCCCGGTAATGGTATTGATCGCACTCGATTTGCCCGCATTGGAGCGTCCCACAATCGCCACCTCAGCCCCCTCGTCATCTGGCAACTGAGAAAGCGATGCCACACTCAACATAAAGGTGGCACGGCGATAGGGGTGGTTCGGCTCAGGCATCATTCAACTCACACATATTTGCGTCATAACAGGACAGGGTTAACGCTTACCACCACGCCCATACACATAACGGCTCAGGCTCATCTCATTACTGCTCACACGACGCACCAGATGATCAAGACTGATGATTGCATGTTCCAGAAAGACCACCGCTAGATAAGGGTGTTCAATACGCAGACGGTCATACATCACGCGCGACAATTTCATCAGCTGCGTGTTATCGGTCGCAACACGCATCCGTAACAGGCGTGGCTGACGATCAAAAAAGGACATCTCACCGACCAGTTCACCTTCAGACATGCGGCCAATCTCCATCTCACTGCCGCGTTCTTCATAAACCAGCGCGGTTTCACCCGAGACCACAAAATAGATCGCATCACCCACCTCACCGATATCAGTGATGACATCACCCTTTTTATATTCCACTAGCTCGGTGTAATCGAGTAACGTCTGAACTTCCTTGATCGTTAACGACTCACACAGATGCTGCTGATTGAGGAACTGAGCCAAATCAAAAGGTTTTGTTGTCATCAACTATCTCCTGCAAAATCTTAATTCTATTGAAATTATGAGGCCTTTGCACGATACAGGCGCGAAAGAAAAATGAGCTAATATTTTCCTGATTGAGGCAGAAAGCGCAGTTAATAGCGAGCTATTGACAAGTTTTCTAACGAAAAGCAGGGGAATATTAGCCCTTTTTATTCGTGAATTGTATCGTGCAAAGGCCTCAGTATGATGCATGATACCTCATTCATCATTAAACACCGATAAATTCACTCTGGTTATTGCGTATAAATCGAAACTTGAATAGTCTTAGGTATCACTGAGAGCTAATCTCTCTAAATAATAACCATACAATTTCAAATACAAATTTCCCGATATTGACTGAGGTGCCACCGATGAAAAGCGTGTTAGCAAGCCTGATCCCACTCCTGTTTATTGCCTTTATCCCCACGACACATGCTGCAGGCCCAGTGACAGAGGGGGTCAACTACCAACTAGTACAACCGGCGCAACCGCCGATGAAAAGCAGCGGCAAGATCGAAGTCATTGAGATGTTCTGGTACGGCTGCCCACACTGCCATCGCTTTCAGGTACACCTTGATCGTTGGTTGAAAACCCAACCAGACAATGTTGAGTTTATTCGCATCCCGGTTATCCTGAATCCAAATTGGGCAATCCATGCCCGCGCCTTCTTTACCGCCCAGGCCCTTGGCAAGCTGGAAGAGATTCACATGCCTTTTTTTGAAGCCATCCACAATGAAAAACGTCGCCTGAATAGCGAAAAAAAGCTGATGGACTTCTTTGCTGAACACGGCATTAGCAATGATGACTTTCGCAAAACCTTTAACTCTTTTAGTGTTAACAGCAAGGTCCGCCGTGTCCAGCTGTTCGCCCGAAAATATGGCATTCAAGGCACCCCAACCGTGATTGTCAACGGTAAATACCGCATCGACACCGGCATGGGTAAACAGGGCTTTCCGGGGGTGATCAAAGCGATCAATCATTTGATCAAACTCGAAGGCAGCTCTTAATTATTCATTGCGACCTTATTTGTCAGCCATTAAGCCGGAAATATCCCACTACCATTTCCTTATTGAGACCTTTGCACAAACAGAGGTTTTGTTCTCTGATCCGGCTGAATACGCTATTAACACCTCAGGGGGCGCAAACGAACAATCGTGCCTGGGCCTTTTATTAATTTTGTGCTCTATTGAATTGGCAACGTGCCGCTACTATCAATAGTTAATGGCGCGGCACGTTGCGCTCCATCACCTGGAGATAAAATGAATTTAATAGCCATCTTAATATTAAAGAAATGAAGCCAATATCCACACTTAAAAACCCTCAAATGGCATCCATAACAAGCGTGGATGACCACCGCATTAAGCTGCTCAGTTTCAACATTCAGGTCGGTATGGCGTCCACTCACATGCATCATTACGTGACACAATGCTGGAAACATCTGCTGCCCCACTCACGCTCATTCGATAATCTCGACCGCATCGCCGATGTCATCAGCCAGTTTGACCTCGTCGCCCTGCAAGAGGCCGATGGCGGTAGCATGCGCAGTTTTTTCATCAACCAGATAGAATATCTTGCTAAAAAGGCGAATTTCCCACACTGGCATAAACAGACAAACCGCAATCTGGGCAAGTTTGCTCAGCATAGCAACGGCCTGCTGAGTAAATACAAACCCTACCAGGTCACCACGCATAAGCTGCCAGGGCTGCTACCCGGTCGCGGGGTAATGGAAGCCCGCTATGGTACACCTGAAAATCCATTAATCATCTTGATGGCTCACCTTGCGCTCAGTAAAAGTGCCCGCACCTACCAGTTCAACTTTATCAGTGGTCTAGTCAATCGATTTGAGCATGTTGTCGTCATGGGTGATTTGAACTGCCAGCCCAACAGCGAAGAGATGGCGATGCTACTGCGTGATACCAACCTCTCTCGTCCAGCCGCCATCAACAACACCTACCCCAGCTGGAAACCAGTGCGCAACATTGACCATATCCTGACCACTCAGTCAGTCAGAATTCGCAGCGTTGAAGTAATCAATGAAACCCTCTCCGATCACCTCCCACTGGCAGTTGAAATCCAGATCCCAGCAGCAATCACACTACAACGAAATTAAAATTAGCAACACCATCCCAACTGTTTTGCTGAGATAACCGATTAAATCATCCTTTTTCCCTGCCGCTAATCTTTATCTACAGACAGCTAAAAAACATCCACCTTAATGGCTAATTAAGCCAATGATTTCAACGAGAAAAAGATGAGTCCAATCGCTTCTAGTATGTTGACCACCGCTGAAAATAGAGACAAAAACATCGACAGGTTACAGCAGACTCTCGCAGTGATGAACAAGGTCATTCTAGGCAAAGAGCAGACGCTACGTCTGGCACTAACCTGCTTAATCGCACGCGGCCATTTGTTGATCGAAGACCAGCCCGGCGTCGGAAAAACGACCCTTGCTCACCTGTTGGCACGTGTTCTCGGCCTCGATTTTCAGCGCATCCAGTTCACTAGCGACATGTTACCCGCCGATATTCTCGGCGTATCCGTCTACGATCAGAATAGTGCCAGCTTTAAATTTCATCCCGGCCCTGTTTTTTCTCAACTGGTACTGGCTGATGAGGTTAACCGCGCCACCCCTAAGGCACAGAGCGCACTACTAGAGGCAATGGAGGAGCACCAGGTCACCACCGAAGGCGAAACCCATCCACTACCATCGCCATTTTTTGTCATCGCAACTCAGAACCCCAGCAATCAAATTGGTACCTTTCAACTACCAGAATCCCAACTTGATCGTTTCCTGATGCGCCTGGAGATGGGATATCCCGATGAAGCCCATGAAAAAGAGCTGCTGAGAGGAGAAGATCGCCGCGAAATACTGAAAGAACTCAATACCACACTATCGCCAACACAGCTGCTTGCCCTTCAACAAGCGGTTTCGCAGGTGCATGTCTCAGACTCGCTGATCGACTATCTACAAAAAGTTCTCCACTTCACTCGCCACAGCCCTTTTTATCGCAACGGTCTCTCACCGCGAGCAGGCATTGCGATACTACGCTGCGCGCAGGCATGGGCGCTGCTCGATCAGCGAGATCATCTACTACCGGAAGACATTCAGGCGATCTTGCCCGCTACAACCAATCACCGCCTGCAACCTTCTGCTGAATTTTCAACATTAGCGCCTGCTGAGGCCGTATCACACCTGCTGACAGTACCGCTCGATTAAACCATCTAATTAAAGCAACACCTGATGAAATACCTGCCAGCCCTGATTGAAAACATTGCGGCACGCCTTTTCAACGTAGAGCGCCGCAGCGGCAATGCACGCAATAACTCCATCATTTTAGTTCGACGGCGTATCTACATTTTGCCAACTTACTACGGCATCCTCTTTGCGATGCTATTGATGCTACTCCTGGTCGGCGCAACCAATTACAACAACAGCCTTGGCTTTGTTTTAACCTTTCTCCTGGCCAGTATCGGCCTGGTATCGATCATTCACACCTATCGCAATCTATTACAGCTTAAAATATCGGCCGGTAAAGCAAGTGCCGTCTTTTGTGGCTCAATCGCAACATTCCATCTACAAATTGAAAACCCAGACCAACGCCCGCGCTACAATATCTGCGCCCGCTTCAAAGGGGATTCACCTGCCATCATCAATATTAATAATGAGATGGTAGCGATAAAACTCACATGCGGCACCACTCAGCGCGGCTGGCAAACGATGGAAAAAGTCACCATCGACAGTGTCTTTCCACTCGGGTTCTTCCGCGCCTGGAGTGATATTTCTCTACCTAAATCATGTTTAGTCTATCCTCTCCCGGCAACAGAGCCACTATCGCCCATTAGCAAAGGTGATGGCAGTGGAAAAGAGAACTCACAAAACGGCGGCGATGATTTCATCGGCTACCGCGACTATCAACCTGGCGATTCCCCTCGGCATGTTAACTGGAAAGCCGCCGCCCACAGCGACAAATTGCACACCAAACGCTTTGGTGATAATGAATCAAGTGAACTGTGGTTTGAGTGGGACTCACTACAGACACTCGACACCGAATCACGCCTCAGCCAGTTATGTCGCTGGATTATTGATGCGGAACAAAATGGTGTTGATTATGGCCTACGCATGCCTGATACCACCATCCATCCGGGCCAGGGTGACGACCACCAACACCGCTGCCTTGAACGACTGGCACTGTATCCGTCAGAGTAGCGCTGCCTGAATGAAAAAGCACCTCGCCCATATCATTATTTCACGCAACACCACACGGTGGTTACTCGCATCACTGCTGCTTGCCTTTGCGCCACATATATTACACCTGCCAATCACGCTCTCAGTACTCTGCCTGATGTTTGGCATCTGGCGATTTTCGATTGAACGACGCTCAACCATAATACTACCTCATCGTATTTTTCGCACGCTGCTACTCTGTACCATACTTGTTATTGTCTACCTGTATTACGGTACATTATTTGGACGTGAAGCAGGTATCGCGTTACTCGCCTGCATGCTTGCCCTGAAGTTACTGGAGATGCGCTCAGTCCGTGATTATATTATTGCGATACTGCTGGGTTATTTCCTTGCGATCACGCTTGTTCTCGACAATCAGACGCTTCCAATGGCAGCCTACATGTTCGTGGTCGCCTTCATGCTCACCGCAACCTTAATAGACCTCAACCTAGCGCAAAAAAACAGGGCCATCAGCATTAATTTAAAACTAACCGCCAAACTATTCACTCAGGCGCTACCCGTCATGTTGATTCTATTTTTTCTTTTTCCACGTATCCCCGGTCCACTCTGGTCACTACCTGATGACGCACATAGCGGCACCACCGGCATCAGCGATGAGATGTCGATGGGCAGCATTAGTAATCTAAGCCAGTCAAACAAGATCGCCTTTCGTGTCGCCTTCGAGGAAGAGGTGATCGATAACAACCTCAGTTACTGGCGTGGCCCAGTGCTATGGCAAACCGATGGAAAAAACTGGAGCAGTGGCGATAGCACTCATATCAGCCGTGAGATCAACTATCGTTCAATGGGAAAACCCATCAACTACACCGTCACCCTTGAGCCACACAATCAGAAATGGCTATATGGACTGGATCTGCCTGCAACAACGCCATCAACTGCAGTTATCAACCGTGATTTTCAGCTGGTAACAAAAGAAGCAGTAAAAGAACTCATCCGTTACGAAATGACCTCTTTTAGCAAATATCAAACAGGGCCATTAAGCCGCAACGAAATGCAGCGAGCACTACAGTTACCAGCCAATCGCAACAGTCGTGCCGTCGCGCTCGGCCAACAGTGGCAACAGCAAATTCAATCGCCACAGGCAATCGTTAATCACGCGTTACAATATTTTAACCAACAACCATTCAGCTATACGTTAAAACCACCATTATTAGGCAACAATCCTGTCGACGAATTTTTGTTTAAGACACAACGAGGCTTCTGTGAACATTACGCAGCCAGCTTTACCATCTTAATGCGTGCCGCTGGCATTCCAACTCGGATCATCACCGGTTATCAGGGCGGTGACTTCAACCCCATTGGCAACTACCTGATTGTGCGCCAACGTGACGCCCATGCATGGACAGAGGTCTGGCTTGAAAACAGGGGATGGGTGCGAGTCGACCCCACCGCATCTGTCGCACCTGAGCGTATCGAAGATGGTGCCGAAAGCGCCTTCTCTGAACTGTTTGATCGCCAGTCAACATTACAGTTTAACAACCGTTTCTTAACCTCCAACTGGCTAAAATTGCGTTACGGCTGGGACAGCCTGAACAATAGCTGGAACCAGTGGGTCATCGGCTATGACTCACTCAAGCAATCTGAATTACTCTCACTTGTCGGCATTGAATCGATTAAACAGATGGCAATAGCAATGGGGGTTGCGGTGGTCACCGCGCTAAGCGCCCTGTTGCTACTCTCAGTGCGTCGCAACAGACAAAAGCAGGACGCCGTCTCGTTGATCTATCAGCGCTTCTGTCAAAAGCTCTCAACCATCGGTATCCAGCGTCAACCACATGAAGGGCCACTCGATTTTGCGCAGCGTATCATTACATTACGCCCAGACCTTGAGCCTCAGATACTGCAGATCAACGATCTCTATATTGCACTTAAATATCGTCCGCGTCATACTCAGCAGCAGATCAAACATCTACAGCAACAGGTACGGCGACTAAAACTTTAATAACTTCGATAACAAGGTGGTCACAATGGCAACAGGCTCAGCACCAAAACTCGAACAGATTGGATATGGCGGGAATTTCAAAGGTGAAGTGGTCTCAATGCTTGAGAACAATAATATGTTCACCGATTTTGAGCGCCAGGAGCTACGCACTCTGGCCGACTATTGCCAGGCCTACCTCGCTCCAGTAGGCACCACTGTTTTTAATGAGGGTGAGCAATCGAGCTACCTCTGCCTACTGGTTGAAGGAAAACTCAGTGTCCTTAAAGACTCTGATGGTGAAAAAAGTAAAAAACTGGTTGATGTGCGTCCCGGTAAAACCATTGGTGAAATGTCAGTGATTGATGGCCTGCCCTATTCCGCCACTGTCAAAGCAAGCGCTGACTCAAAATTGATCCTGATTACTAAAGAGAATTTTGCCAAAATTACTGAAGACCATCCTCGTCTGGGCGTTAAAATTCTGTGGAAATTTTCACAATTATTGAGCCTGCGACTGCGTCAGACCAGCGGAAAACTGATCGACCTGCTCTGATTTACCATTTTAACCCATATTCATCATCGACTACATTGCCGTCAGAGGGTAATAAACGATAAAATCACCCCTATAATTTTCAAACCCCCTCGGAGAAGTTTCATGCGTAAAATCATTTCAGGCCTCGTACTTTCCAGTGCGATGATGCTCACTGTTTCTGCCAATGCAGCAGAACATGTTATTAAAATGCTCGACACTGGTGAAGATGGCAACATCATGGTCTTTGAACCCGCCTTTGTTAAGGTCAATAAAGGTGACACCATCAAGTTTGTCTCAGTCGATATTGGCCATAACAACATCTCACGTCACCTCCCTGAAGGCGCGAAAAGCTGGAAAGGTGAAGTAAGCCATGACATCACCGTGACTGTTGATAAAGAAGGCGTGTATCTTTACGAATGTGACCTGCACAAATTCCTTGGTATGGTCGGTGTGATTCAGGTGGGGGAGGCGAAAAACCTGACGGAAGCCAAAGCAGCGGCAGAAAAACTCACTGCAGGCATGGCGATGGGTGCTGGTCGTATGGATGAGTATCTTTCGAGAATTAAGTAATTCGATCATTAACGCCAGCCCTGCAACAGGGCTGGCGCTTTAAAGCAAATAAAAGTCTAATCATCACCCCAACGCGGCAACAGGCTGTGTTCAATCGCCAGATGATCAAGAATACGGGCGACAATAAAATCCACCAGGTCATCAATCGTTGCAGGCTCCTGATAAAATCCTGGATTCGCAGGCAGTATCGTTACACCCAGTCGCGCCAGCTTTAGCATATTCTCAAGATGAATCGCCGATAGCGGCGTCTCACGATGAACCAGAATTAATTTACGCTGCTCTTTGATCGCTACATCAGCAGCGCGCTCCATCAGTGAACGACTGGCACCTGTCGCAACAGCCGATAACATTGCGCTGGTACAGGGGCAGACCACCATTGCACGCGATGCCCCAGAACCACTCGCCACGGGTGAAGACCACTGCTCTTTACCATAAACCTTCAGTTGGTCTGGCCTGGCGTTATAAAGCAAGGTAAAAAAAGCCTGCATCGCTTTCGGGCTAGCGGGTACCTTTAGATCTGTTTCCATTGCCAACACCACCTGCGCAGGTGCTGAAACCATCAGATATACCTGTTCACCCGCCTCCAGCAGGCACTGCAACAGGCGTAGGCCATACTGCGCACCCGAGGCACCGGTCATCGCCAGGGTAATAGAATCGCGGCTCATTTTTCCTCCAGCGCATCAATCAATTTTTGATGAATACCACCAAAGGCACCATTGCTCATCACTAATAGATGCGTTCCTGCTGTGGCCTCATGCGTTACCTGCGTAACAATGGCACCAACATCATCAAACACCTGTGCATGGCTGCCAATCTGTGCGGCAATCGTCTGCATGGAGCATTGACTATTGCCGGGCTGAAACAGCACCACCTCATCGGCTGCCGCAAACGCTGCCGCGAGGGTCTCTTTGTGCACCCCCATTTGCATCGTGTTCGAGCGCGGTTCTAGAATCGCAATAATACGTTCACTGCCAACCTGTCTGCGCAGGCCTTCAAGCGTCATCGTGATCGCGGTGGGGTGGTGGGCAAAATCGTCATAGATATGAACGCCACTCACCTCGCCCCGTTTTTCCATGCGCCGTTTTACATTCTGAAACTCGCCCAGTGCATCGATCGCATGCTGCACCATCACCCCTGCATGGCGGCCTGCCGCAATCGCCGCCAGGGCATTATTAATGTTGTGCTGCCCCATCAACTCCCATTCGACTCGCCCCTGTTTTTTACCTTTAAAATGGACATCAAAACTAGCGCCGTCCTCAGAGAGATTTCGAGCCTCCCAGCCAGATGGTGCAGAGCATTCCTCAATCGGTGTCCAGCACCCTTGATCCAGCACATCTTTGATATTGTCATCATCGCTCGGGGCAACAATCAAACCGTTCTGCGGCACGGTGCGCACCAGATGATGAAACTGGCGTTTAATCGCATCGAGGTCATCAAAGATATCGGCATGATCAAATTCAAGATTGTTCAAAATCAACGTGCGCGACTGGTAGTGAATAAACTTGGAGCGCTTATCGAAAAAGGCAGAGTCATATTCATCCGCTTCGACTACAAAAAATGGGGCGTCACCAAGGCGCGCTGAGATGCCGAAGTTTTTAGGGATGCCGCCAATCAGAAACCCCGGTTTTAATTTGGCATATTCCAGAATCCACGCCACCATGCTGGCGGTAGTGGTCTTGCCGTGAGTGCCGGCAACACCCAGCACCCAGCGATCACGCAGAATATATTGCGCCAGAAAGGCAGGGCCAGAGAGATAGGGCAGATTGCGATCCAGCACATATTCAACCATCGGGTTGCCGCGTGACATTGCGTTACCAATCACCACTAGGTCGGGCGCAGGATCAAGCGCGGCAGTGTCATAACCATCAGACAACACAATCCCTTGCGACGCCAGTTGCGTGCTCATCGGCGGATAGACATTGGCATCCGAGCCACTCACCTCATAACCAAGCTGGCGCGCCAATAGCGCGATGCCGCCCATGAAGGTGCCACAGATTCCTAAAATATGGATATGCATCTTTAGATTAAGCCTTACACAATAAATGTCGAATAAATCAGGTCACTGGTACCGCTGTTGCTACTTCCTGCGAGAAAAACAGCGTACGCATCGCACCGTACGACATGAAGATATAGAAAAATGAGATAATCAACGCCATCCAGATCGAGGCATCCAGACCATGTTTAATGATATTAGCAATAATCGCGACCTCCCAAATGAGCCATGCCCATAACAAAATGGTTGCGATCACAACAAAAAACATCCCGCCGTCGTTCACACCATACTGCTGCAACATCAACAGTGGCCACAACAACAGCTCAAGCAATGCACAACTACCGGCCATCGCGGTCACCATCTGTACATAACGTTCGGTGAAATCCCGCACCCACAACATGATATAAGCAAGACCGGCTAACAACAGCGCATCGACAACACCAATCTGTATTGCGATACCTAAGCCCATTTTTTCCACCGTCAGAAACAGTGCGATTGTGCCATATGCAAACAGCGTAACCCCCATTAATAATCTGGAAGAGGGCAGATCCTGCGGGGCCGCTTTTAAACGACAGATATCAATAAACCGTAGAAAAATCTTGTCCACGTTACTCCCCGCTTGTCATTTCGACTGAAAGAAATCGCACCGTTGCACTGCATCATAACGCGCTCATCTGCGAAACAAAACACCTGCAAATCCCGCTATAAATGCAATGAAATAGCACATCCCCTTGCGCCACTATACCACTCAGCCACCACTGCGCGTATATTGATCTGATGTGGAATATTATCGAAAAATCGATCAGCGAAAGCAGCGGTCAGCCCTTCAAAATCAAGCGGCGTACAACCGTTAGTGGTGGCTGCATTAATCAGACCTTTTTATTGGCAGGGGATAAACAACGCTACTTCATCAAGCTTAATGATGATAACGGTCTGGTCATGTTTGATGCTGAATATGCGGGGTTACAGGCAATCCTCGCAACAGAGACGATATCCGCCCCGCAGCCTCTCTGCACTGGCATCGCAGCCAACCACACCTTTCTGGTGATGCGTTATATCGACACCACCAACAACCCTCACAACCATACCCAATTGGGCGAACAGTTGGCCGCGATGCATCGTAAGCGCTTTGACTATTTTGGCTGGCATCTGGACAATACCATCGGCTCAACCATTCAGCTAAACCCACACACATCAAACTGGATCGATTTCTGGCGAACACAACGCCTCGGCTTTCAACTCGAACTCGCCGCTCAAAACGGCTTTGGAGGAACGCTACAAACAGATGGGGAAAGACTGCTGGGCTGCCTCGGAGGATTGTTTGATGGTTACACTCCTCAACCATCCTTACTACATGGTGACCTATGGTCAGGTAACTACTGCTTCGACCAGAATGGCGCTCCCACTATCTTTGACCCCGCCTGTTATTATGGCGACCGGGAAGCCGACATCGCCATGACCGAGCTCTTTGGCGGTTTCAACAGTGAATTTTATCGCGCGTATCAAAGTGCCTACCCACTAGAGAGCGGCTATCAAACCCGTAAAACACTCTATAACCTCTACCATATCCTCAACCACCTCAATCTATTTGGCGCTGGCTATCTATCGCAGGCAGAGCAGATGACTCAACAGCTATTAAATGAACTGGGGCAATAGGGGAAATATTGAGAACTCCCTCCAGGGTTTCTCAATCGCGCAGTCGGGCATTACCAATGCCTAAATTACTCAAACCTCATCTGCAACATCAACCCACCAGTCTTTTCAGCCAACGTTTTATACTCCGCCAGGGTCGGTGGATTTGAGCGTCCCAGTGGCAGGGTAAACACTGGACTTTTGATTCTAGAATAGAGTATCCGATCATCCGACGGCTCATCACCAATCAATAGATAAGCTCCTGGTGCGCGGGTGTTTTTGCCTGCACGGCGAAAGGCATCACCGATGGTTTCGTTATTACCAATAAAAGGAGCACCCTGCATCAACATATCAAACATTTCACCCATGGAACCGGTATAGGTTTTGGCGATGCCGTCTGAAAACCAGGTGACCGCATCGAGATTCTTGCCTGAGCGTGTTACGATCACGCGTAGTACCGGTATCAAAAAATGCGATGCACCGTGCATCGAGCCCGTGGCGTCGATCACCAGATGAATCTCTTTGCCAGGGATTTTTTTCAGCCCTTCAATAAAAATCTCAAAATCTTTACGCCCTTCCCCTTCAGCCAGTCCGGCAGGTTGAAGAACTTTATCCATCTGGCTTTCGGAATCCATGATCGCCATCTCGTCCAGTTCACCAATCAGGCGCTCTTTGTCTGCCCCCGACAGTTCGAGCTGTTGTTCCAGTTTGGCGACCTGCTCTTTTAACCTCGGTAACTGATCTTCTTCGGCTACCTTTGAGGTGATCAAAATCGTTACCAGGAGAAAAATAAAGGTGGCAAGCATCAGCAACGCAACATCCGAAAAACTTTCATGGACATTGCTGTAGGTAAACTTACGTCTATCTTTCACGGTAGGAGTCGTTAGCGATTATTCTTCAGGAGGGCGTGTTCGAGGCGGCTTAAAGCGCAACACATCTTTGCATCGCTGCCAGAAGGTGCGATTGAGGTTTTTCATCAAACGCGTCTCCTGGCGCATCAACATGTAGGCCTGCCGATTCATCTCAATTGTTTCAAGCAGAGAAGTGCGCTCCTCCTGAGAAAGGCCGCGCAGATTAACCACCTCTTCACGAAACTCTTCCATTGATCTACGCGAAGCACTAAAGGCCGACTGCAGGAATTTAACCCGCTCACCCAGCGATGCCATCTCCGCATCCAGAAAGCGGATATCACGTTCCAGCGATGGTTTGAAATCAGCCGAACAGTAAACCAGGCAGATGCGCATGGTGCGGTCAAACAACCCCTCTACACCCTGCTCGGTGATCTGGGCAAAGACGCGTAGTAAAACACCACCGAGGATCGCGCCAAGCAACGTCGTATAAAACGCAGTGCCCATGCCAGCCATTGCCTTGCGCAGTCCTTCCAGTAACTGCTCCTGATCATGACCGAGGGCTTCAAGCGAAGAGGTCAAGCCTGTTAGTGTCAGGGTGAGCCCCATGACAGTACCAATCAGGCCAAGTGTAATCAGCAGATTGCCCGCTACCTCAATCGAGCGGCTCATGCGCTGGAATACTGCCAGCTCGACATTGAGTAATGCCTCGGCATCTGGCTTGCTGTTACTGTCCATCGCCAGCTTTAACGATTGAAAATAACGCGCCACGGCACGGCTCTCTGAGGTGGTCTCAAAACCGATTAGCCCTTTATCTCTAACGTCCTCTTCTATTTGCCGCGCGGCTAACGACTCTTTTGTCAGCGCAATACTCAACGCCAGACTAGAGGCAAGTCCAAAGACAAAGAAGGCGAGGATGATCCAGGTAATACGGGTTTTATCGTGAGCGAGGAAATTCCACAGGCCAGCATCCTGATAAAAACCAAAGTAGACCCCGGTGGCAGCCAGCATCCAGATGATCCACAGCAGTAACGTGCGATAAGGGCGATGCCTCATATCTGCACTGTCCAGCGTAAAATCACGCACCGCATCCCAGCCGGATTGCTCCCCATCTCCCCCCCCCCAAACCTTATCGTGAACCGATATTATTATTCGTATTAAATGGAAATATAAATCAGAAAAACCTTTTTGTCTTCAAGAGTTATAAAACAGCGTGAAATCAGCGTCGTAAAAAGCGCACCCAACGCCAGATATTCAACAAACTCGACAGTGAAGCGGCAAAATAGGTGAATGCACAGGCACGCAAAATCTTTTTCGCCCCACGCTCTTCTTCACGTGAGAGGTATTCACCCGCATGAATCAACGACATCGCCTTACCCTTACCAAAACTGGCATCCCATTCGACCGGCAAGGTCACCAGGTGCACCAGTGCTGAGATGCCAAGACTCAATAACCCAATGAAAAACATCAGCACACCCACTGAAGGTGCGCGGGTAATCCCCATTAACACTGGCACCGCAAACATCGCTAGTGATCCCATTTTCTCTGTGATCTGAGCGATCTTCACCAATCTCGCGCGCATCATCAGTTTGGGATCATTGTCACCATGCTGAATCGCATGCCCCACCTCATGCGCCGCAACGGTCACAGCGGTGAGTGACTTGCCATCAAAATTCGCCTCACTCAGTCGCACACAGCGATCAGCGGGATCGTAGTGGTCACCAACCGCTGTCTTTTCGACCTTAACGGTCACCAGGCCTGCCTTGCTTAACAAGTGCTGCGCAAACTCGGCACCCGTCCCGGGGAAGTGCTCCTGCTGTTTACTATAGCGCTTAAGCACCGATCTGGCCCATAGTTGCGGGCCAAACACCAATGCCAGAATCAACAGTAACAGGATTACTAGATGCATTTGAATACATCTAGATAAAAAGTGGGTGGTTTCACGAAAGCGCTATATAAAGGGCCAAAAAGGGAGTAGGGGATTGTCATTCGGGCCATGAAGAGGGGCCTTTTTCGCCAGCCCTCTAGCACGCATAAGACGACTCTTCTCTTTTGCGACCGTCAAATCAACCAGATGAGGCAAAAAATAGGTACCACGGAACTCACCATCCACTGGCTCAACTGAAATATAGTAGGTTTCACCCGCCTCAAATTCAAAACGCCGGGTGCGTTTCATCTTTTTAAATTCACGAAATGGGCCGGCAATCGCCAACGATTTAATCGTCACATCCATTTCGCCTGGTTTAAGATGAACGAGCGTATATTCAGACTTAACCAGTTTTAACAGCGGTTCTTTATCCACATCAATGGTCAGGCGATTATCCGTAGCTCCCATGTAGCGCTCAGTTTGAGGGCGAAGAAAATAGACCGCGGCGTAGTTGCCCGACCCTTTCTGTACCAGAGAGTGATCCGCTTCAACATAGGTTCCCATGGTTGAATTGCCGAATGACAGTTGAACAGGTGAGCCCGCACATCCTGCCAGGGAAAATGCAACGACAAGCAATAAACCAGCAACTCCCTTTCCCGCTTTCATTTCTGGAGAGACTCCCAACAGAATTAACCCAGTGACATTTAATGCCTGATCATCTCATTCATTTTGTATCAAAACAAGCGCTTGAAGCCGCACTATTAGTGATTTATCAGCGCTTTCTACCATCCAGTTTGGCGCCAAAACTTGCCACATCCGCTCACGTTTGCTTCAATACACGGTTTACCTGCGCACTGTAACGGCAAATAGACCGCCGCCCGTACAGAAAACGTACGAACAGCAGACGCAAAAAACAAGAAATTTCGATTTTGGGTGCCCAGCCGTTCCACAGAACAAACACGCACCCACAACTTAAGTTACAGATTTACAAAGACTTTATAACCTTTAAGGGAGAATTACATGTCCGCTAAACATCCAGTCGTTGTCGTGACCGGCTCATCAGGTGCTGGCACCACTACCGTTAAAAACGCATTCCAGCATATGTTTCATCGTGAAGGCATCAACGCAGCAGTGATCGAAGGTGATGCATTTCATCGCTACGACCGCATGGCAATGAAAGCAAAAGTTGCGGAAGCAGCGAAAGGTGGCAAGGACCTGAGCCATTTTGGTCCAGAAGCCAACATTCTCGACAAACTTGAACTACTGTTCAAAACCTACGGCGAGTCTGGCACCGGTCAGATGCGTAAATATCTGCACGACGAAGTCGAAGCAGCCCCTTACAAACAGGACCCAGGCACCTTCACCCCGTGGGAAGCGGTACCAGAAGGTAGCGACATTCTTTTCTACGAAGGTCTGCACGGTGGTGTTGTCACCGAAGAGATTGATCTGGCCAAATATGTTGATCTACTGGTAGGCGTAGTGCCGATCGTAAACCTGGAGTGGATTCAGAAGATTCACCGTGACACCGCACAGCGCGGTTACTCTGCAGAAGCGGTAACCGACACCATCTTGCGTCGCATGCCTGATTACGTCAATACCATTACCCCTCAGTTCTCTCGCACGGACATCAACTTCCAGCGCGTACCCGTGGTCGATACATCAAACCCTTTTATCTCGCGCGATATTCCCACACCTGACGAAAGCCTGATTGTGATTCGTTTCAGACATCCAGAAAAACATGACCTGCCATACTATCTTTCAATGCTAAAGGATTCATGGATGTCTCGTCCAAACACCATTGTACTGCCTGGTGGAAAAATGGGGCTGGCGATGGAAATCATCCTCAACCCAGTCGTTCATGACATGATGGAAAAAAAGCGCTCAGCTTAAATGGCCAACAGGCCAGTTTTAGCTAGAACTGAAAGCGCCACCCAATAAATGGGTGGCGTTTTTTCGCCTAAGCACATGATAATTGAACAAAAAAACTTGATCTACCAAGGTGATAGATTAAATATTAGATCGAAAGCTATTTTTAGTGCCTGCCCTTGTAATCCGGCAAACCCCGACTGCGCAGGGGGGGGAGAAGCTCAAGTAACAATAGTCCATTATCCACTTGAACTTCATCGCAGCCGGGAGTGCCGGTGAATCGCCATCCCTTCGCACCACTCTGAACTGGAATCTCCAATTCTAAAGAGAGGAGGAGATGCTCAGGGATGTCTGTAGTGCGTTAAAGAGTGTAGGCGATGAAAAAAATTAAATCAACTACTTTTTGCATGGTTATTATTGACTAACTTAGATGGGTATTTAAGCACCGTTCAGGTTCGCATGACCAGACGTTCAGACCAGGTCAAATTTAATCCCCTGTGCAAGTGGTAGCTCAGCCCCCCAGTTAATGGTATTGGTCTGACGTCGCATATAGGCCTTCCAGCAATCGGAACCCGCCTCGCGGCCGCCACCCGTCTCTTTTTCGCCACCAAAGGCACCGCCGATCTCAGCCCCCGAAGTACCGATATTGACGTTGGCAATACCACAGTCACTGCCTCGCGCCGACAGAAACTGCTCCGCGTGTTGCAAGGTATTGGTGAAGATGGCGGACGATAGCCCCTGTGGTACATCATTTTGCAGTGCGATTGCCTCATCCAGTGTTTTGTATTTCATCACATAAAGAATCGGTGCAAAAGTCTCATCTTTAACCACTGCGCTCTGATGCTTCACTTCAATCAATGTTGGCTCAACAAAATTGCCTTTGCCACGTCGCGACTTACCACCAGACAATAATTTTCCGCCCTGTAACTGCGCTTGCTCGATCGCGGCCCTGAACCCCAGCACCGCACCATCATCAATCAATGGCCCCATTAATGTATTTTTCCGCAACGGATTGCCAATACGCACCTGACCATAACCATTGACCAGTGCAGACATTAATTTTTTATAAATTTTATGATGCACAATCAGGCGGCGGGTTGAGGTACAGCGCTGCCCTGCCGTACCGACTGCACCAAAGACAATCGCTGGCACCGCGATATCAAGATCCGCTGACTGGTCCACGATAATCGCATTGTTACCACTGCACTCCAGCAGGTAACGACCCAAACGTCGCGACACCCGTTCCGCCACTTCATGCCCCACGCGACTTGAACCGGTAAACGACATCAATGCAATACGCCGGTCATCCACAAAACGCTGTGCCAGAT
Source organism: Gammaproteobacteria bacterium (assembly GCA_021648525.1). GTDB lineage: Bacteria > Pseudomonadota > Gammaproteobacteria > SZUA-140 > SZUA-140 > SZUA-76. Next base: position 4,081 of record JAKISP010000006.1, on the reverse strand, counting down.
GATTATCAACGGGTAGAAATAACGAGAAAATTCCCGGATACCCCATCTTTTCCAATACACCGTTACAGATTTGCTGCACCGCGATCGCACACAGTGGCGTCTTTGATGACGGTTTCCATACCACCGTGTTGCCACAGATTGCGGCAATAAAGGCATTCCACGCCCACACGGCTACCGGAAAATTAAATGCGCTAATCACACCCACCACTCCCATTGGATGCCACTGCTCATACATGCGATGCTCGGGGCGCTCAGAGTGCATGGTATTGCCATACAGCATGCGCGACTGCCCCACTGCCAGGTCAGCGATGTCGATCATCTCCTGCACCTCTCCATCGCCTTCCTGCTTGATCTTACCCATCTCCATCGCGACTAAAGAGCCGAGCGCATCTTTATTTTCACGTAACGCATTACCAATCTGGCGAATCACCTCACCACGCTGTGGTGCAGGCACTTTTGCCCATTCACGCTGTGCCACAACACTCGCTTGCATCACCTGCTCATAATCTTTCTCGCTGCAACCATAAACCTTAGCGATCAACTCACCCGTTGCCGGGTTAAAAGATTCAACCACCCCGGCATCACGCGTCTTTAACCACGCGCCATTGCTATAGGTCGCGGCATTATTTTTTTTAAGCTTGAGGGCCTTTAGCAGATCCATCGCGTTTGCTCCTTTATAGACAGACAACAGTCATGCATAATATTGACCAAAACGGTTATTCGTCACCTCATCCAGCGTAACCGACTCCTGCGTCACGAACCCCTGAAATCGCCCTGGATCATCCAGCACAATGTCCATCGCACTACAGATACCCGCCGCCGTAGTGACCTGGATTGATGACCATAGCTTACCCGCGATCTCCTGCGGATAGACCTTCTTCACATAGTTCTCTTCCAGAAACTGCCCTTTGCGCTTACCGGTCACGGCAACATAGACCAACACCACATCCTGCAATGTCTTCGGAATCGCACGTTCAAGAATACGTTTTAATGTGGCGCGATCTTCATTCAAACGCAACTCATTCATCAGCAACTTGATATCTCTACAGTGCCCAGGGTAGCGCATCGTTTTATAGTCCATGGTACGAATCATCCCATCGTAGGTTTCGCACAGGGTACCCAGTCCACCCGAGGTGTTAAAGGCTTCATACAACACGCCATCAAGGGTGATCGTCTCATACCCTTCCAGTGGTTGAAGCGCGACAAATTCGCCATTCTCAATGCCATAACAGGTGTTGCCATATTCATTGATCAAACCATCGGTCGACCAGGTGAGTGAGTATTTAAGTGCGTTATTGGGATTGACCGGCAACGCGCCGACACGCATCTTCACCATGTCGACCACTTCAAATTTTTTCATCAAATCATTCGCGACGATACTGATAAAACCAGGCGCAAGGCCGCATTGCGGCATAAAAATACTCTTCGCCCCTTTACTGACATTTTGCACATGGCGCGTCACACCAACATCTTCGGTAAGATCAAAGTAGTTCAGGCCATATTTCGCCGCCAGATCCGCCACCAATGCATTGCAATAGTAAGGCAGCCCTGAAATCACCGAATCAAATTTACCCGCACCATTTTTACCCGACATGACCTTATCCAAAGCCTGATCATCCTGAGCGTCCAGTGGAAATACCGTCACACGTGCCAGCCCCAGCTCTTTCACCAGGTTTTTCGCCTCGTCGGTCTCCAGGCTACCGATATACACCTCATAACCACCCGAGTCCGACAGCATGGTGGCAATCAGCGAACCGATCTTGCCTGCGCCCAGTAACAACACCTTTCGCATCATCATATTTCGCCCCTTTTTGCCGATATTAGAGAGATAGACGCTGGCCTTGATGATCCCGTCGTCTCCCCTGTTTCACCAGGTACCAACCAATTACCTGACCTGCTAAACCCACTCAAAATAGATCATCACCCAAAATCGTTGTGGAGACTGTTATGCCCACCCACCGTATCAATACCTTTGCCGCCAACATTGCCAGCTTTCTGGTTGATAAAAACCCGACGTTTCAGAGCCATGCCAACAACAAACAGGCCATCCAGACCATCGGCGATACCGCTGAACGCTTTACGCTTGATCTCACCCCGTTTGTCATACAACCACAACCCGTTTCGGCCTATCCACTTTTTAATGATATTGATGACGTCTCCCATCTTTTAGCGGCATATCAAACAGCAAAGCACAGCCTACGTTTCGAAATGGATCTGTCCGATGCAGCAGCACATGTCTCCGCCTACGCGGATGACTTTATCAATATGGCACTGGCAAAGGCGAATGCCACCCTCAACCACCATCATGCGAAACTGATCGCCGACTGGGTTAAAAACCTGGACATCTACTGCGCGGTAAAAAGTATTGAATCGTTCTTTTATAGTAAAGCCGACCTCACCCTGCTTGAAATCGCACCGAAATATGGCTGGGATGTTGTCTTCGACCACCTCGCCATTCGCTGCGGCAATCAGGCAAACCTGGATGCCGAACGCATTGCCAGCCTGCTCAAAGATGAACACGGCTATCGCACCACCCAATTTAGCGGCGAAGGTTACTATCAATTTCCCGATGGCTGGAACGCATATCCCGTTTATAAAATGCTTGAGAATGGCCAGACACTGCGAATTTTTGTTGACCAGTCGGATGCACATGCACCCACTCAAATTATTCAGCACTGGAACCATGTTTATGGCTATACCGCGCACCACCTCGCGATCCGTGCCACCACACTACAGGATGGCGAGCGTCTTGCGGTGCCGTTACAAACGGTGATGTCGGCACTTGAACGGGCAGGTGTTAACATCATGAGCCCCACCGGCCATTACACCAACGGGCTATTGATGCAGGTCTTTACTCAACCAGAAAAAAATAGCTCGATCCCTGTTGAGCTTAAGGAGCAGATTAGCACCTACGGTAAGCAACTCGGCAAAACGATCGAAAATGCCAAGTTGCTGGAGATCGTCTCTCGTCTGGAGATGCCACCCGAACTAGCTGAGGCCTATTTTGCCCTTTACGATATCCAGTATCATCCTGGCAATCCACTACACTCGGCACCGTACTACCAATATTTTCTACCGGCTCAGGCGGCGCATGTTATCAAAACCTCTCAGGAAATCGCATGACAAGGAACCCTATAACTAACAACCACCAGATTAATAGCGGAACACATGACTGCAATCACAGCTTAGGTGGTTATGCACTTCGGGGTTGAATCTGCCTTTTCTTTTTTGCGCGCTGGATATTTTTATATTATGGCTGTCACCTTTAGCCAGCAGCTAACGCATTTATTTTTGTTTGCTTCATTGTCATACTCATCATTAATCTCCATACAGACGTTAATCAATAATGAGCAGTTACACAATTTAATTTACAGCCTCACCTTGTTAGCACTTAAACGTACCTTAACCTGCGTTAAAGCTTCATATATTTCTCCATACCCTATAAAGTATGATTTTTCCCTGCCTGTATCGAATGCATATCGCCAATTTTCAAAAGCTGTTGATGACAATACAAGCAGTGATGCAACATTCCACTTGATATCAATAGATGCTTCCTTTTTAATCAACTTAGCAATGTTTTTAGTATCTATAGCTTTCTTCTGCAGCTTCTTGTATATCTCGTTTATCTCTCTTGTTTGGATAGGAAGATCACCGTCGAACACCGTGTTGTTAGTAGACGATAACTACCGCCTGCTTAAGGAAAAAGGCATCGTGGAAAAATCGAAGCCATCATTAATAATGCCAGATGCGCTCAAGCGCTAGTGAAGCAAGAAGGTTCTTTGGCAGCCTTTTTCTGGGGCTATGAAGCTAAAGCCGATGAGCCTGTGACACCTCAATCAGCATCAACTTCGGACGAATCGGTGGCGCTTTCCAGGGCATTGAAAAAGATGGGCTGGAAATTCGTAGGCCCCACCACCGCTTATGCTTTTATACAGGCAATGGGGCTGATCAACGGTAAGCGCTCAACAAACCCCATCTAGCAGAAGCTCATTTAACGGCAGCTGATTCCAGACTCATGTTCCAGGGCAGTAGCGCTTCGATATCCTCAACACTAGCCGCTTGAGGAAGCGCTTTAAAAACA
>JAKISP010000049.1 GCA_021648525.1 Gammaproteobacteria bacterium | reverse complement strand
TGTGGTCTCCTCCTGCTTCTGTTTGACGGAATCTACACTCCCATCATGGCGCATTATGACGCCGATTAGGAGGTGGGAGGAGACCATCTCATCGGGCTACTTGCTTGTTATATCAGTTTGTTTAAATCAACTTGAATGCCAGCTTGCTTTAATTTCGGTGCCAGGCTGAATTTCCATGTGCTGCGGTCATCCATCTCTATATAGATCACCCCAGGGTGGTCACTGGGTATTTCTATGTTTCCTTTGAATTAAACACAAACATTTGAGCGGCCCTCTGCCCCGCAAAAATACCCAGGTTCCAGGATGATGTTTTGTCGGGTATTTCACACAGATCTACGAAGAACTCATTTTTTACAGCCTCATCGCCTCAGCAATGACTTCTAGCCAGTGTTTCACCGGCACCTCAGTTTTGCTCTCAAGGTGCATGTGACAGCCAATATTTGCGGTCGCGATAACATCGGGTTTACCGCTGATCAATGCACGCAATTTATTGTCCAGTAATCGCTGCGACATCTCCGGTTGCAGAATGGAATAGGTGCCTGCGGAGCCACAACAGAGATGGCCATCGGGCACTGTAGTCAGGTCAAAACCGAGCTGAATCAGAATCGCCTCAACACGACCATTCAACTGTTGTGCATGTTGCAGTGTGCAGGGTGTTTGAAAGGCGATTTTTTTGTTGGGAATGTTAAGCTTTAATGAAGAGAAGTCTTCATTGGCGAGAACTTCGCATGGGTCTTTTGCCAGCGCAGAAACTAACACGGCCTTGTCTGCATAGGCTGGATCCTCTTTCAGTATCTCACCATACTCCTTTACCATTGCACCACAGCCACTGGCTGTGACCAGAATGGCTTCGTGAGGTGAATCGCTAGCGGGATCAATTAACGGCCACCAGACATCAATGTTACGCCGCATAAAACTGAGTCCCTCCTGATGTTGAGTCAGATGGTAATTGACGGCACCGCAACAGACTGCAGTGGGTGGTGTGGTTAATGTGATACCGAGCTGGTCGAGTATCTTTATCGCGGCGCCGTTAGTGCCGGGCTTGATGATCGATTGCGCGCAGCCTGCCAGGGTAATCATTTTACGTTGATGGCGGGTCGTTGGTTGGCTCATTGCCATTTGTACGGCAGGTACTTTTGCCTTTAACTTTTGTGGCAATAAAGGTTTTAACCGTTGCGATAGCTTGATGAGTGGCTTTAATCGCTGTGGATAGGGGAGTACGGTACGCAGTGCTTTACGAATAATGGTTTCGGGTAGTGAGCGCATGACTTTTTTATCGACATATTCGCGGCCAATTTCGACCAGCCGCCCATATTTTACCCCAGAAGGGCAGGTGGTTTCGCAGGCACGACAGGTGAGACAGCGGTCAAGGTGTGTTTGTGTTTTAGTGGTGACTGTGTTGCCTTCTAACATCTGTTTGATGAGATAGATGCGCCCGCGCGGACTATCCAGTTCATCGCCGAGTTCCTGGTAGGTAGGGCAGGTGGCATTGCAAAAACCACAATGGACACAGCTACGTAAAATGGCATCTGCCTCTTTGCCAATAATGGTGTCCTTAAATTCATCTGCGAGCCTGGTTTGCATCTATTAAATCCGTGTGATATTGCTGTTTATCGAGCTAGTTTTATAGGCCGGGGTAAAGACGGCCAGGGTTGAAAATACCGGCAGGATCAAACGCCTGTTTCAGGCGGCGATGCAGTTGCATCACACCATCAGTGGGCAATTGAAATACTTCGGTATTGGTGGCACCGCGACGAAATAGCGTGGCGTGTCCACCTGCTTGCAGAGCCTGTTCTCGAATGACTTCTGCGCAGCTATCACTCAGTAGCCAGCGTTGCGCGCCACACCAGTCGATCAACCACTCGCCTGGAATATCGATGGCAGGTCTCTCTGCTGGCAGTGATAAACGCCATAGTGGACGATCGGATTGAAAGAACGGGTGTTGATGCTCTTTGATAGTTTGCCAGAAGTCATGGCTATCGGCGTGAAGTTCACCACCAATGAGTTCTTGCGCATTTTCGACGGCTGTCTTAGCGCCACTCAGGCGCAGGTAACAATGTTCACCCTCGTAACAGGCGGCACTGAGTGGTAGTGATTGTCCTGACCAGTGGTTCATTGTATCGAGCGCCTGTGATAGAGAAATCTTATTGATTAGCGTAATCTCGGCAGCCTGTTTGGGGAGTACTTTAAGGCTAACCGCCAGGATCACGCCGAGTGTGCCCATCGCACCTGCCATTAGCCGAGAGCAATCATAGCCTGCAACGTTTTTCATCACCTGTCCGCCGAAGTTAAGAATTTCACCGCGACCGTTGATCATTTTAACGCCAAGCACATAGTCGCGTGCCGAGCCACTAAAGGAGCGAGCCGGGCCGGAGAGGCCGCAGGCGATGGTGCCGCCGAGTGTTGCATTTAAACCAAAGTGCGGTGGTTCAAAGGGGAGCATCTGGTTCGCTTCACTCAAGGTTTGCTCAAGTTCACGCAGTGGTGTCCCGGCACGTGCGGTGATCACCAGTTCCACCGGGTCATAACTGACAATGCCACGATGAGCGCTGACATCAAGTATTGATACATCGGCAACGTGGCCCAGAAATATTTTGCTACCACTACCCTTTATTTGCAGTGGTTGGCTGCTTTTAGCGGCATTGAGTACCTGCTGTTGTAACTGCTCACTAATGTCCTGGTTCATACCTGTTGACCACTATTCTGTGGTGATCTGTTTTTACCCTGTGTCGGCAGCTGGCGATATTCAGAACAGCGCTTTGGTGTCGGCACGGCTTTGCCGGGGTTAAGCAGCCCCTTCGGATCAAAGGCGTGTTTGACCGCGTGAAACTGCACTAGCTCTTCATCATTAAATTGCAGATGCATTTGATTGAGTTTCTCTATGCCGACGCCATGTTCACCGGTGATGCTGCCGCCGACCTCAATGCAAAGTTTCAGTATCTTGTCGCCAAAGGCCTCGGTACGTTCCAGTTCACCGGGGATGTTGGCATCATAAAGTATCAATGGGTGCAGGTTGCCATCTCCGGCGTGAAAGACATTGGCGACACGCAGGTCATATTCAATTGAGAGTTCAGCCATGCGACGAAGTACATAAGGCAGGTGTTTGCGCGGAATGGTGCCGTCCATGCAGTAGTAATCGGGGGCGAGACGACCGATGGCGGGGAAGGCCGCCTTGCGTCCTTTCCAGAACGCTTCACGCTCTGCTTCATCGCGCGCGGTTCGTACCTCAGTAGCACCACATTGCTGCATCATCTCATGCACAATCAATATCTGTTCAGCGACCTCTTGATGGGTGCCGTCGAGTTCGCAGAGCAAAATCGCGGCAGCATCGGTTGGGTAGCCGACCTGGGCAAAGTTCTCCGCTGCCTGTATTGCCAGTTTATCCATCATCTCCAGGCCGCCAGGGATAATCCCTGCCGCGATGATTTTGCCGACGGCAATACCGGCATTAACCACATCATCAAAGGCGGCGAGTACCACCTGGGCACTAGCGGGTACGGGGGTGAGTTTTACCGTGACTTCTACTACCACGCCGAGCATCCCTTCGGAGCCGTTAATCAGCGCCAGCAGGTCATAACCACTGCTATCAAGTGCGTCGCTACCGAGCGTGATCAGTTCACCCTCCATTGTTACAATCTTCACTTTGCGTACGTTGTGAACGGTCAGGCCGTACTTGAGGCAATGGATGCCACCGGAGTTTTCTGCGACGTTGCCGCCAATGGTGCAGGCGATTTGTGATGAAGGGTCGGGTGCGTAATAGAGTCCGTGCGCGGCAACGGCCTGAGAGATTGCCAGATTACGCACGCCGGGTTGAACCACTGCGGTGCGTGCAAGCGGATCGACCTTCAGGATAGACATAAATTTTGCGAGGCTTAATACCACGCCATCGCCAACCGGGGTAACACCGCCAGAGAGGCCGGTACCCGCACCGCGAGCAATTACCGGTACGCTTGCTGTAAAACAGAGGCGCATAACCGCCTGCACCTGCTCAATGGTACTGGGCAGCACGACTATCATGGGTAGTTTGCGGTAGGCAGAGAGCGCATCGCATTCGTAAGGGCGTAGATCCTCTTTGTCAAAGAGTACGGCGTCGCACGGTAAAATTTCACGTAATTTGACGACCAATCTATTTTTATCAAGCGTTGGCTCGATCTCATCTGTGACTGAAAACGGCTTATTTTCCATCTTACCCTCTGACTCCTCAGCATAAGGTTACTATTTTTATCAGTGATACCAGACCACAGGCTCTTTGTTTTTTCAGCCAAGTCTCTTTTGCAAAAACAATATGAAACATGCGGTTAAAGCGATGCGGTTATGAGTGAGACTACCATAAAAAAGAGGCTGAATTTTGTTGTGATGCAGGGGCATATTGATGATACTGGATTTTTTAAGCGTGGCAGACTTTTGGTTGCCAGGCCATAATGGCGGCTTACCCATAATCAGGAAGATCAGAATGAAGTCTTACCGATGTGCACGCGGCTTTTTTATGACGCTGGTTCTGTTTGCGATGCAGAGTTCGCTTGCAGTGGCCTACACTATCGAGCTGACTAAGGCTGAAGTACAGGAAACGGTGGAGGCGTATTTTCCGGTTAAACATATCACGCCCTTTGTGATGTTAACGGCCCATAACCCGCGGGTATCGCTTGAACAGGAAACGGGGCGTATTGGTCTGGCGTTTTCGGTATTGGCGAATGTGCCGGGAATTCTGACTGGCGAAGGGCGTGGTCTGATCGACGGGGAGCTTGAATACCGTCATAAAACCGGTGAGTTTTATCTGCGAGACCCTAAAATAAAAAGCCTTAAACTTTATGACATGCCTGCTGAGATTAACGCCACCGTTAAACTGGCGTTACAGCAGTTGATAAAACAGTCTCTACCGATCATCCTGGTTTATAAGCTGCAAGATAACGATCTCAAACAAAAGATGGCCCGAAGCGTGCTTTCCTCTGTTGATGTGCATAATGGGAAGCTACGGCTTGAGCTTTCTGTGCCAGTGCTGGGGTTGATCGATTAAGTGAACACTTAAGGGCACCTCTATTAATTCATGAACGCGCAGCTTAAACTCCAAATCCGCTACATCAGCGTTGTAAATTTTGGCAATAGTCCCGCTATTACCTGCTATTTACGCCTTGATGTAACGAATTTCGAATTCAATCTGCCACGCCCAGAATTAATAGAGGTGTCCTTAATATAGTCGCGTAAAATATTGAGATGAAAAAACAACAGGTCACCATTGGGTTGATTAACCCTAAAAGCCCTTCAAATGTAGGTTCAGTGATGCGCGCTGCGGGGTGTTATCGGGTCGATGCCGTCTGTTACACCGGTAATCGCTACGCGCGTGCTGCCCGCTTAAATACCGATACGAAGGGGGTGCAGGAGAAGATTCCTTTAGGTCGCGTTGACAGTTTATTGAACGGGCTAGCCGAGGTGACTGACCTTGCGCCGAATACAAAGATTGTCTGCGTTGAATTGGTGGAAGGGGCGACGCCATTGCCAGCATACCAGCACCCTGATAACGCACTCTATATTTTTGGCCCAGAAGACGGCACGATTGATCAGTCGATTATTGATTGTGCGGATGCTGTTGTTTATGTGCCTACCGTGGGCTGTATGAACCTGGCTGGGTCGGTGAATGTACTGCTGTATGATCGCCTGGCCAAGTCAGCCGATACCACTACGGGTGATTCGCTAATTCGTAGCAGTCGTGATACTAATAATCGTACCAAAGTGAAGCTGTGAGTATGTGTTCTGAGATGGCACTATTAATGATCGGATCAACGACAGGGTGATAGATAGTGCTCTGTGACATACCGAGACTGGAGAGGGTTAGTGTCTAAGTAGGTGTACATCTTGATTGGGGCCGGTTTCGGTGCTGCTAAGACGATGGTAGTTATTTTCGGTAGTGAAGATATTAAACTCATTTTTTCTTATTTAGAACCGATTCAATGTTTGCTATACATATCCATTAATAATTGTCGATATGTCTCTACAATGACGCCATAATATTGATTAAGGAATCTGATGTTTAACTTATTATTTCATCGCTTGTTTTTTTACACGACATTATGCGTGATTGCTGTTAGTCCTTATAGTGGGGCTTTTGCGGAAGATAAGCCTCGTGATGCGGCAGAGATTTTCGAGCGCCATGCCGCTGCCGCAGTGAAGATATGGGTCGTTGATCAAGTGTCGGAAGCAAAAACAGTGATTGGGACAGGTTTTTTTGTAGATGAACATGGCTACCTGGTGACTAATTATCATGTCATTTCAAAATGGGTACATGCCCCTGAAAAGTACCGTATTGAATATCTGGATGATGAAAAAAATAGCCACCCTTTACAGCTGCTGAATATTGATGTGGTGAATGATCTAGCGATTGCTAGAGCAGAAGCTGTTGCTAATAATTATTTACATTTTTCTGACAGTGAAACAATACAGCAAGGTGCTCGAGTTTTTTCATTTGGTTATCCACATGACTATGGGATAACCATTGTAGAGGGAACCTACAATGGTTTTTTAGAACACGCCTTTTATAAAAAAATTCATTTCACTGGTTCGTTGAATTCAGGCATGAGTGGTGGGCCTGCGGTGAATGAAGCTGGTGATGTGGTGGGGGTTAATGTTGCATCTTCCGGAAATCAGGTGAGCTTTCTAGTACCGGTTGAATATGCTCGTAATCTTTATAAGTCGACGATGGTTGGGGGTTATCAACCACCAAAGTCATTTGTAAAACTAGTCGAGCAGCAATTAATCGAATATCAACAGGTTTATGTGGCAGAAAAACTTTTTGTTGAGGGTGAAACGGTTGATATGGGAGGTTACCAGGTGCCTACAAAACCTGCCCAGTTTTTTAATTGCTGGGGAAGCTCTAGTGATAGTGATGATGAAATGACATTGCGCACGGATCATCAGTGCAGCGCAGATGACTACCTGTTTATTTCTAATCAGCATACTCAAGGGTCGGCTTATATCCATCACATTTTTCTTGAGTCACTAGGGCTTAATGACTATCAATTTTCCCACCTCTATAGTAGTGATTTTAGTCACCACCCGAGCCGTTTGTGGGCGGATGCTGAGGAAGTAACACAGTTTCGTTGTCAAAGTGATGGACTTGAACATAATAACGAGCAGTTTAAAACGGCTTTTTGTTTACGACGGTACCGTAAAATGGATGAGCTCTACGATGCGGTGTTCAAGCTTGCAATATTAGGCGATGCGCAGCGTGGCTTGACTAGTGAGCTGATCTTGACAGGGGTAACGTTTGAAACGGCTGTTACGGTATCGAAACGCTATCTGGGGTTATTTTCATGGATAAAATAATCTACGTAGAGCAGCTAAGCCGCAATGGCCGAGTGATACAGCGAGATCGTATTGATCGCTTTCCTGCGACGATTGGTGCTGCATACTGCAATGATGTCATTGTTGATGACCGCTATGTAGCCTCATGTGAGGCTCGTATTGAGCTGGATGAGCAGTGCCGTTTGATTCTTGCCGATAATGGTAGTGTTAATGGAATTGTTAAGCGTGGTAGTAAAGGCCTAATGACTAATATGCTGTTATCTAGTGGGGATCAAATCCGTATTGGCCATAGTGATATCCGTATTATGTTCCCTGATCACCCCGTGCATGATCCTGTTGTGATTAAAGCTGGGTTGTTTGATCTATTTTTAGTGGCCAATACGCCAGTGTTTTTGCGGTCACTTTTTTTTGTGACATTTATTTCATTGATGATGAGTACCTATCTTTCTGAGGGCGGAGTTTTTTCAACCAGCGAATGGCTGATAAGCAGTGCCGCGCTTGTTATCATGTCGCTGATGATTGCTGGTGCCTGGGCGACAGGGACGAGACTGGTTAGTCATGAATTTCGTTTTATGCAACACTTAATGGTATTGAGTGTTATGTTGCTTCTGGTTGAAGTGATTGAAATTACGATGGCTTATATCTATTTTATTTATTCACCGGATAACAGACTCGATGATGTTGTCATGTTGTTGTACTCCGCTGCCGCCATTTTGTGGTTTTTTATCCATCTGTGCGTGGTTTCTCGTCAGGCGATGGCACGAAAATTTTTAGCCTCATTTTTAATCGTCGGCATCGTTGTGGGTATGGTTCAATTACAACTTGGTGTTGATGCCGGTGGTGATATTGGAGAACTTGAGTTTTCATCGCAGATTCGGGCGCATGGTCAGAGTACGATATCGTTTGTAACGGTTAATCAGTTATTTGAAGAGGCAGAGGGGCTAAAAATTCTGCTTGATAATGATGTAAAAAAATAATATGCAACACTTGATTGAGGTCCAAATTTCTGCGTGACTGGATGCTGTGCTGGTAGCGATTAACAGCCAGCAAATGCATTGCTACTCAACAAAAAGAAGCCACAGGCGTTAATGATTGAGCCTTAGTATTCTATTTTAGAATACTAAACCCTATCATTAGTGTGGTCACCGGTAGTATAAATTCGATTAATGGTACCGTTTGGCAGTACAATCACCGCCGTTATGAAACAGACTATACAGACTCATCAGGATTTACAGAGCCTCACTACTCAAACGCTGGATTATTATAATCAACGTGCAGAGAATTTCTTTGCAGGTACGATTGATCATGATGTTGAGCAGAATATGATGGCTTTACTGAATCATATTGAAGCTGAAGAGACGGGGGCGGTTTTTTCGATTCTGGATGTTGGTTGTGGCCCGGGGCGCGATCTTAAGGCGTTCAGTGAGCTTGGCCATGTGGCGGTAGGTTTGGAAGGCGCTGAACGTTTTGCTGAGATGGCACGTGATTATAGCGGTTGTGAGGTATGGCAGCAGGATTTCCTTGAGCTTGATCTTCCGGATAACCACTTTGATGGGGTGTTTGCCAATGCCTCGCTGTTTCATGCGCCGCGCCTGGCATTGCCGAATGTATTGCTTGCACTGAATGCGACGTTAAAATCCAATGGGGTGTTGTTTAGTTCAAATCCACGCGGTAATAATACCGAAGACTTGAGCGGTAGTCGTTATGGCGCCTATTATGACCTGGATACCTGGCGTGATTATATGGTTGCGGCTGGCTTTGTTGAATTGATGCACTATTATCGTCCTTCCGGTGTGCCGCGTGAGCAACAGCCATGGTTGGCGAGTGTCTGGCGGAAACTGTAAATGAATAAAATCGCTCTCAATTAATGTTGATAAACCACCCCGTTCTTTACTCTTTTCGTCGTTGCCCCTATGCAATACGTGCACGTCTTGCATTGCGGGTCAGTGGTGTTCAGGTCGTTTTGCGAGAAGTGGAGCTGGCTGATAAGCCGGAGTTGCTGTATCAGTTGTCCACGAAGGCGACTGTTCCTGTGTTGGTGATTGCTGAGAATGATGTGATCGATGAAAGCCTGGGTATTATGCGCTGGGCACTGCAGCAATCTGATCCGGATGGCTGGCTGGTGAGCGATAATGAACGAGTTGCTGAGAGTCAGCGCTTGATTGCTGCCAATGACACTGAGTTTAAACCATGTCTCGATCGCTATAAATATTCGGATCGATTTCCTGAGCAGTCAATGGAGTTCTATCGAACTCAGGCAGAGGTGTTTTTGAAAGAGTTGGAAGCGAAGCTCATCTCTTCTCCATACCTGTTGTCAGAACGACCAACATTGGCTGATATGGCCATTTTTCCTTTTATCCGCCAGTTTGCGAATGTGGATAAAGGGTGGTTTGAAAAGAGTCCATATCCGCATCTTCAGTGCTGGTTGACGGGGTTATTAGTGCTACCGTTGTTTAACAGTGTGATGGATAAGTATGCGCAATGGCAGCCGGATGATCCCGGGGTGATTTTTTAAATCCTGGGTTAAATTACCGTACGGTTTCAGCGCATTATTTCTCAGCTTCTTTGTGTTGATGTTTATGTGAACCATCTTCATGATGGTCATGGTGGGTATGTGCTGGGCTGTGATCATCATGTGAATGTACGTGAAAATGCACTTCACCATCAGCGCCATGTGCGTGACGATGGGCGTGTAGAAAGTTGCCGATGATAAAGCGGTGATCTTCGTCGAGATCATCTTTGTTTTTCAGGATGTCATTGAGCAGTTCATGCGTCATCAATGCTAACGGCAGTTCGAGATTGTTCTCTTCCAGCAGTTGTCGGTTATGCAGGATCTTTGAGGCGCTATCGTCGGCAACAATCTCGCCATCAGTCAGCAGGATGCAGCGATCACACACCTCTAGTGCGATATCAAGATCATGGGTGCAGAGCAGAATGGTTTTGTCTGACTCTTTAAGCCAGTTGATCAGCTTGCGACGATTGAGCGGGTCCATGTTGGTGGATGGTTCATCGAAGACCAGGATTTCAGGACGGTATGACAACACAGTGGCAAGCGCGAGGCGTTTACGTTCACCAAATGAGAGATGATACGAAGAGCGCTCATCGAAGCCTTCAAGGCCAACCAGTGCAAGTGACTCTTTGACGCGCTTATCAACTTCCTCATGGGCAAGCCCGAGGTTCAATGGGCCAAAGGCGACATCATCATAAACGGTTGGGCAGAAGAGCTGATCATCCGGGTCCTGAAAGACGATGCCGACCTTACGGCGGATATTAACCAGTGACTCTTTTTCGACTAGCGTGCCGTCAATATGCACTTGACCATGGGTCGGTAGTGAAACGCCATTGAGCAGGCTCATGAAGGTTGATTTGCCCGCGCCATTGGGGCCGATTAATGCCACCTTTTCACCCGGTTTGATTGAGCAAGTGACGCTTTTTAAAACAGCGTGACCATCTGGATAGGTAAAAAATACCTGGCTTGTTTCGATTGCTGCCGTGTTTTTAGACACGAGGCCTCCTGAAATATGGTTTAAAACCAGCCTTCTTTGGCGGGTAAAAAAAGTCCTGAAAAATCCAGTGCGAGAATCATCACGGCGGTGGAGAGTACGAGTGCTGACTTAATATAATCCTGTCGTTCTGATTTGAATTTCACCATGGTGTGCAGTTCGCCCTGATAACCTTTGGATAGCATCGCTTTATAGACACGCTCCGAGCGTTCAAAACTACGAATCAATAATGTGCCGACAAAGTTGCCCATTGTCTGCATGGTCTTAATGTCGGTTTTCATGACAAACCCACGGGCACGCATTGCGATCTGCATGCGGCGCATCTCTTCGATAAAGACGAAGGTGTAACGGTAGGTGAAGAGCAGCATCTGTACTAAAATTTTAGGACATTTGAGGTGTTGCAAGGCGATCATCGAGACATCAAAGCGTGCGGTGCCAAACATTGAAAAGGTGGTGAGGATGATCGCAACGGCTTTAATAAAGATGAGTGTAGCAAGCTGTAGGCCTTCCCATGCAAAGGGAAGTCCAATGACATAAAAGGCGGCCTCACCGGGATAACTCAGCGGCATGATGATGAAAAATGGCAGGAGAAAAAAGATTATCCATTTAACACTGCTTGCAACAAAGTCATAGGGCAGGCTGCTTAAACGCAAGATGCAGATCGCAAGAGCAAACGCAACACATGCAATCGGCAGTGTCTGGAGAAGTGCAATACTGAAGACGAAGATGCCGAGCGTGAAGAGTTTTACGCGTGGGTCCCAGCGTTGAAGAGGGGACTCCAGCTTGGCAAAACGATCGATATCAAGTGGCATCGTGCCGACTTCCGCAATTAAGTGGTGAGGCGCTTACGTTATCACAGAGCGCTGGTTGCTGAATCACCTGGGTGAGTCCTCATTTGATGGCTTTGTTGTTTCTGTAGCCGTTACGGTTACTGGTGTCGCGAGTGGTAACTGACCGGCCAGTGCATCGGGTTTAACCCGGGCGAGGAAGGCAGCGCAGGAGCCGACCACCAGTGCTTCAATGATCATCACCGGAATGTGAGCGATAAGGGTATACCAGGCGGTGGCGATAAACTCCTCACCAGTGGTGACCAGAGACAGTGCGAGTACGATGCCTGAGCTGAAGATGCCCATGGCACCCGCAAGACCACCAAAAATCATCTCTTTTTTCTTAATGTTAAAACGATGGCGTAGTTGCCACACAGCGTATGCTATTAAACCGCCACCGCCGAGCATCATGGTATTCACGCCGATCACGGTGACACCGCCGTGGCCAAACAGGATGGTCTGTAAAATAATGCCGAGCATGATAGCGGGAAAGGCGCGAATGCCGAGTACTATGCCAACGAGTCCACCAAGGATCAAATGCACACTACTGGGGCCGATCGGTACGTGGATGAGTGAGGCGACAAAAAAGACCGAGGTGATGACCGATACCTTGGGAATATCGTCGAGATCAAGCTGGCGAAGGGTATAGGCGGCGACCGCGATGGTGCCGATAAAACCGGCAATGAGTACTGGTGCTGAGAGAATCCCGTCTGAGATATGCATGTTATCGGTGTCTCAAATAAATTAGTGGTGTGACAAAAGGTATCGACGTATGACAGTCAAGATTGAGCCTTGTGACAGCCGCTTGACTGATTTCAGTGAGACTCACGGTTGTTTTCGCGATTTGAAGTACATGGCGATGCCAAGCAGGCCAAAAATAAAGCCGATACCGCCGATGATGTCGGCCAACGATTTTTCAGCGCGCATGGTTGAGAGTTCCCTCATTAAAGGTTTGATCGCCTTACCGACCGCACGTTCGACTTCAGTACGGATTGCATTGTTATCAAGGTTAGTCGCAGCCTGCTGGGACGATTCAGCGGGCTGAATATCGCTGTTATCGTTATCGTTATCGTTAGCGCTCTCGCTAGTGGCGGTGATCGATGTCGTTAGTAAGGTCTCAGTCTCCTCGCTTAACTCATCTTTCAGTAGTAGATACTCAGCCTGATGGCCCATGCCAGCGTTAACAGTAATGCGTAGGTCACTCTGCTGCGGGATGGCGAAGGTGAACTGGCCATCTTTATCGGAGGTGCCCTGCAATAGTTGATTGTTGTTAGGGTCGAATACAGTAATGGTGCTGTTTTTGGCCTTTTTACCATCGGTAAAGTAGCCTTCAGCAAAGATTTCGTTGCCCTCAACGTAGGCGAACATGTTGAGTTTATGGGCGAAGGCGGTTGGCGACACTAGTAGTAAAATGGTTGCCATGGCAGTAATACCGCGCCGCACTGGCTGCCAGCGACTGGAAATAATTGCTGTGTTTTTAGTATGATATGCTTTCATTTGGCTGTGCTCCATCTCGTAGTACAAATATTAAATATGTGTCACTCTAAAGTCAATCAGCGTATCGGCTGTTCGAGTGTGAGCTTCAAAATGTTTATGAGGGAACTGGAATGTCTGAGTTGGTAAGGTTTGGGGTCTCGATTGATAATCATCTGCTGGACAAATTTGATGAATTGATTGGGCGCAAGGGGTACAAAAATCGCTCTGAGGCGATTCGCGACCTGATTCGTGATCACATGGTTGAGCAGGAGTGGGAGGTCGATGCGGAAACCGTGGGTACTTTTACCATGGTCTATGATCACCACACGCGCGATCTCTCTTCCAGACTGACTCATCTGCAGCACTCGTTTACCGGCGAAATCTGTTCGGTGCTGCATGTGCATCTTGATCATAATAACTGCCTTGAAGTGTTAGTGTTAAAAGGTAAGGCGCAGTTGCTACAGACACTGGCGGATAAGCTGGTGAGTGTGCGTGGTGTTAAACACGGTAAGCTGACGATGACAACCACTGGTGAGGCGATGCCTGCCGGGCAGGGTGATCATAGTCATTCGGGTGATGGACACCATCATCGCGGCCACTCGCACGATTAAATAGCGCTGTCCTGAATGTAAAATGGTCTTCATCGAGTTCATCCTGAACGACGATAAAGACCATCAGCAGGGCCAGCTAACTATTTTTTTGCTACTTCATGTCATGGGTTTCAACCCATAGTACTGCACCGATTTCGATCGGGTAATCGGTACCTTCATGTTTCATTGTGTTTTCATCTTCGTTGAGTGCGGCAAAGCCCCACCAGCCTGCCTTAGGCATGGCATAAGTGAAGACGCCATTGCTATCGGCCTTAACAACCTGGGTAATCATTGGGTCGGCCTCAGGTTTGAGTTTGCCATCTTTGTTGTAGTACTCCACCTCAACTTCGCTAAAAGGAACAGGCTCGCCATTGACCAGTACCGTGCCCTGAAAAACATTGCCAGTATAAAGGCCGTAAGGGCGGGTGAGTGGAATGATTTCAGTTTTTAGACCAACAGGCTTATCCCAGCCTTCCTCAAGGCCAAAAGAGTTCACAATCACTTTGGTATAGTGGATGATAAAGGCCTCTTCTGAAGGCTCCCAGTAAGGGGCTGGTTCGATGTAGAAGATGTTGTCACCAGGGCGCTTTAGTTTGTAGCTAACCGTATAACCATCGTATTTATTGCCATGAATATCGGTAAACTGGTGTGGTTTGATCTTGTTCAACAGGTCGCGCTTTTTACCACCTGCCATGAGACCAAATTCGACTGGTTTAACCATGTGCATGCCGCCACCTTCATAAGGGTGCCAGAACAGCAGGTCTAAATTTAAGATGCGATTTTCATTCTGTTTAACCATGTCATCAGATGGGATGATCATTTGAAAATGGGCCGATGCACTCATGCTAGTCGCGAGTAGCGCTGCGCCACTGAGGTAACTAAAACTATTTTTGATCATGTTTCGGGTCTCTTTGTTGGCGTTAGTCTGAGGTTAGCATTCAACTACGATCTGTGCAGTGTACATGCTGGCTGATAATCCCGTGCTGCTACTGCCACGGTTGCCCCTTTGCCCAGACTGGGAGCATTCATAGCCAGCTTCAATATTCGATGACGGTTCTGTTCCTGGAGAGATTGTGAATCATATTGTTATTTCCTGGTGTTGACCCGTGTGCCTGTTTGTTGATGTAGCGGCCGGAACAGGTGGCACACCATAAAAAATAGTAGCACGATGATGGCATGTTGTAAAATATCGTGTTACACACCCTGTTTGCTACCTGAGTATCAGTATTTTACTGTTTTTCAGCGGTGCGAAATAAATCACGCCACGAACGGTGGTTGTTAACATTCGCTGGCTGGTTTAGGTGGAGACGAAGGTGTGTCAGCTGTCTCCTCAGGGTCAACTGCTTTATCTGGAATGATGGGGATGTAATGAGGATAGTCCTCTTCGTCGAAGAGTGGCTCGAACAAGATGATGGTGTGGTTACAGCCCGGGCTAAAGCGCCCCCTGGTTTCAGGTGAGGTGCCTTTGTAGCAATAACCGCGTGGATCATTCTGAACTCGGCGTAATGATTTCCAATGGCGGCAGGTACCACATTGAGTCGATGTTAATTTCGATTTGCAGACAGTTTTCAACACGCCTCCTTGCTAGACTGAGCGATTCTCAGGATCGCACGGAGCCTGCCTCGGTTTTTTCTTCAAATTGCCATTACGATGACACGATAAACGAGCAAACAGATCTTAGAACGTCCTAGTATCAATCTTATTCTGCCAATTTTCACCAGATGCATGCAACCACATATGATCCAGTGCATGGGCAGCCCTGGTCGTCTCTGTTAGCTTCTCAGGTGATGCTTAAGCATCTGTGGAATCCCACTATTATAGTTGACACCGGCACCTTTAAAAAATTCCCCCTGGGGCCGAGCAGGTTAATTTGTGCGTGTATTGGGTTGTTTTATACCGCGGATGTTAGAATCCGAGGTTATGATCAAGATTGCCTCAATATGAACTGTATATCCTGTTTTTCACCCCCTTTATTGCAACATGAAACGCTGCCGCCAGGCTTTCCAAGCCCCTTTAGCAATATACCGCATCCGATCGCGAGAAAGGCTGCGCTTGAGTTACAGCATCGATTAAGTGGTGAGCATGATTGGCAGCATGGGTTTGATGAACCTGGTGGCGGTAAAATGTTCGGCGTGCTGGTGGTGAGAGATGGCACTGGCCAGGCAGGTTATCTTGCCGCCTTTTCTGGCATGTTAGCGGGGGAATGGGCATTGCCAGGGTTTGTGCCACCGCTCTTTGATCAGCAGATGATTGATGATTTCATGCCTGAAGGCGAAGCCCTGCTTGATGAATTAGAGATGCAGCTTGATGAGCTTCAATACAGTCCAGCGTTCGCGCTGCTGAATGATCAGCTTGTTTCGCTGCAACAACAGCGAGACATTGCGCTTAATGTGTTAGCAGTGACACATAGCAAACGTAAAATATTGCGCCAGACTCAGCGTGCAACAGCGGATGCAGCAGAGCGCGAGGGGTTGTTGATTCGGCTCTCTTTTGAGAGCCAGCAAGATAAACGTGAACGGCGCTCACTATCTGGTGAGTGGCGTGACAGGCTGGCACCTGTTGAGCAGCAAGTGGGATTGATTGAGCAGCAGCTAATGGCGCTTAAACAGCAGCGCTCTCGATTGTCCAGTCGATTGCATCGGAAGCTGTTTAAGGCCTATCGATTAAGCAACCGACTGGGTGAAGAAAAAAATGTGTCTGAGTTTTTTGATGAACGCCTGCCACCGGGTGGGACGGGGGATTGTGCTGCACCCAAATTGATTCAGTATGCCCACCAGCAAGGGCTGGAGCCAGTGGCGCTGGCAGAATTCTGGTGGGGAAGTTCGCCGCAGACAGGGATTCGTCATCATGGAAATTTCTATCCCGCCTGCAGAGGAAAGTGTCAGCCGATACTGCCATTTATGCTGAAAGGCCTTGATCTGCAGCCGCGTCAGTTCACCAGACTGATATTTGATGACCCTGATGCGCCAGCGATCGTCTATGAAGATGACCACTTACTCGTTGTTAATAAACCGAGTGGTCTGCTGTCGGTGCCGGGGAAAGAGATTGTTGACTCGGTGCAGACGCGCCTGCGACAGCGCTATCCTGAGTTAGAGGGGTTATTGTTAGTACACCGTCTCGATATGTCCACCTCAGGTCTATTGCTGGTTGCTAAATATCGCCCGGTTCATAAGAATTTACAGCAGCAGTTTATAAAACGCATCGTCGAAAAGCGTTATGTCGCGGTGCTCTCTAAACGATTACCAGAACGGGACGATGATGGGGCTGCGTTGGATCGGGGTACTATTGAGCTGCCTTTAAGGGTTGATTATGATGACCGACCGCGTCAAATGGTCTGTTATGACCACGGGCGGATGTCAGTGACGCACTGGCAAGTGATTGAACGCGGCGAGGATACAACACGTATCTATTTTTATCCTCACACAGGGCGCACGCATCAGCTACGCCTGCACGCTGCTCATCAATTGGGACTCAATGCCCCAATCTATGGCGATGAGCTTTATGGTGAGGCGGTGGAGCGATTATTACTACATGCAGAGCGCCTGTGTTTTGATCATCCTGTCAGTGGTGAGCGTATTGAAATGGCAGTTGCAGCACAATTTTAAGTGTGGTGCGCTTAAGCTGTTGATGTTACGGAGCGGCTCAGTTTATCTCATCAGAAGTGTCTGTTGATCTATTTTTCGTTCAACTGCTGCATGAAGGTTATGCTTAAATCATGTGGCAGCCACATTTTTCAGGAATGCTTTATGGCGTTGCTTCTCTTTACGCGAGGTGCGCCATGCGAGCCATAATTTTCGAATGGGCGTGAGAGATGTGCGATGTTCCAGGACTCGGTAGCCATCGCTTTCAATCTCATCGAGAATGGTGCGATAGATGGTGGACATGATTAGTCCACTACGTTGTGGGTGGCGATCACAGTCTGGTAGTAGCTCGAAAGCTTCGTTGTAATAGCGCTGTGCGCGTTCGGCCTGGAATTTAAATAGTGCGCGGATGTTGTCGGTGGTTTTGTTTTTCATCAGGTCATCGGTCGTGACCCCAAAACGATCCAGTTCATCAAGCGGGATATAGAGTCGGCCACGGACGCTGTCTTCATGTACATCACGCAGAATATTAGTGAGCTGAAACGCCATGCCAAGGGCGTGAGCATATTTCAGCGTTTTACGGTCATCGTAACCGAATATCTCGGCAGACATCAGACCCACCACGCTTGCCACTCGATAGCAGTAAAGCGACAGTTCTTTGAATGTGGGGTAGGCGTTGTAATCCAGATCCATTTCCATGCCATCGATGATTTCAATGAAATGCTCTTGCGAGAGGTCAAAGTCCCTAATTGTCTGCTGAAGTGCCTTACCTACCATATGCTCGGCTTTATCCTCAAACACATGGGCGATCTCTTCGCGCCACCAGGCCAGTTTGATGCGTGCAATCTCATGTTCTTCAGTTTCATCGACGACATCATCAACTTCACGGCAGAAAGCGTACAGTGAGATGATGGCGCGGCGCTGCTTAGGCGGGAGAAACAGGAAACTGTAGTAGAAACTGGAGCCGCTTTTGGCCGCTTTGTTCTGGCAATATTGGTCGGGTGTCATGGTTTATCGAATCTGATTGTGAATCTGAACCCCAATGATCCCGATGTGGGGCTGGTGAGTCAAGTCTGTGTGCGCTTAGCGCTATTTGAACAGGAGGAGGGGATGCCGAGTGCTGTTTAAAGCTGGTTGTATTCGCTATTTTGAGCCTGTGCCAGTGTGTTATTCACCAGATCCTGAATCGATTGCCGATCTTGAGGGTCAATGATGGTGAACTCAATGCTCATTTCGTAGCTTTCATTTTTCTTTTCAACTTTTAATATCTTTCCGTAGATATCGTTGCATTCGATGCCGAGTATGTTGAAATCAAGCGTAAATCGAACAAAAAAATAGGGATCTATCCTGACATCGCTATAAGCAAGCATGCCGCCAGTACTCATATTCGAAATTCTGCCGGTATTTTGTTCTGAAGTAATGATTTTTCCTTCGCAGACGTGGAATTTAAAGGGGATATCCACATCGACACGGGGGCTTCGTCGTATTTCTCTTTCTGGGACTTTAAGGTGTTCTGGGTTGGTGATGCTGATGAGTTCGTACATAGGAACTGCTTCTCGTCTACCCTTCACAATCACATGCATTGGTTCGCTAACCTCAGTCACACCGTGAACTTGCTGGTAAGTGGCATCACTGATTAGAATCTGGCCACGTACGGTATATGATTCGATACGTGCGGTTAAATTAACATCGGCACCGATAACCGTCTGCTCGTTATATAGCGCAGAACCCAGTCTGCTGGCAACCACTTTGCCAGTATTGATGCCGATGCCCATATAGAGCGCGGGCATACCCAGTTGTTGATTTTCACGATTGAATTTATACATCGCAATTTGCATCTCTGCGGCACAGGTGACCGCATCTTCGGCATCTTTTTTTGTACCATCATATGAGCCGAAAAGGGCGAGTATCGAGTCACCCATGAGTTTATCAATAGTGCCATTATGTCTGTAAATAATCTCACTCATGTATTCAAAGTAGCGATTGAGCAGGTTGATGGTCTCGTCAGGGCTATAGGTTTCTGAGATGGCGGTATAGCCGCGTAGGTCAGAGATTAAAATGGTTGCCTCAAAAGTGTCTCGATGGGATTGTGCCCAGTCAACCTTACTAGTGATCAGGCCAAGTTCCTGTTCGAGGGCGTGAATACTTTCATTGACAGCCGGTGTTTCATTGCTGGAGTGGTTAAGGAGGTCGATGAACTCATGTGTCGGTGCGAGGAGGGCCTGTACCTGTGACTTTGGGTCAGGGTTATCTGGCTGTTTTCGGGTATGGCAGAGTCGCCAGGCGAAAAAAACCGCAACCAGTGTCGCGCTGATAATTAATATGAACTCTGTGCCACTGGCACTGGTGAGAAAAATAGCGGTAATACAGGGGATTAATAATGCTGCCGAGATTAACCCCAGAAGTTGCGGGAGTGATAGTCCTGGGGTGACACCGCTAGCGGTAGTAGGCATTTATTTGAGTATTATCTTCATATACTTTCATAAGAACTATCGGCGAATGTAGTCATGTCTTAAGCATTGAGTACGCCCTTATATTGGTCGTCATGGTGTTTTATTTTGAATCTTTGCCAGCATTTCCTCCGTATTGATATTGATAAATGCCATTGACTGATCAGAAAATCCAACGTCAATGGTGCCTTCCTGCTTTAACCATAAAGTGACCTTTTTTTCGTTAGATGCCAGGAATGTTTGTAGCGAGTTGATTAAGCTACGATGGATCATTGAAAAGAGGGGCTGGCTGCGTTGGCCATCATGAGCAGTAAAAAGCAGATTAGCTGTCTGGCTAGCTGTCTGGTGGATGCGAAGGCGCAAGTCCTGTGGCGGGTAGGGGGTGTCGCATGGCATGGTCAGGAGCCAGTCACTCTTACATTGCTGCAGTGCGCTGAGGATGCCGCCAAGTGGGCCCTGATTATTTATCTGGTCAATTATGACGGGGTAACCATATTTTTGATAACGTTCTACGTTGCGGTTAGCGCTGATGATAAGGCTTGAAACCTGTGGTTGCAGTCGGGCGATGACATGTTCTATCAGGGGGTTACCATCAAGCTCAACCAGTCCTTTGTCGATCCCTCCCATGCGGCGTCCTTCACCGCCAGCTAATATGACCGCCGTGACGTTGGCAGGTGTCATCTCATCAATGGAAGTCATGTGATGAGTTCGTTGAAGGGAATCACTTCGACCTGATCACCTGGTGTGATGCTGCTGCCAGGTGGGATGATGGTCAGGCTATTGGCCCATACGGTTGAACTTAAAATACCGGAGCCCTGTTTACCGAAGGTCTTAACTTCACTGCCATATTCGCTCGTTAATAAGCGTGAACGTATGTACTCCTGTCGGCTGCTTTTTTTTGTATGATTAAACTGGGCCTGGACTCGTATGGTCTGTGGTTGCACATGCTCGACACCCTGCAGGCGTAGAATGTATGGGCGTGCAAACAGGCAGAAGGTGACAAATAGTGAGACTGGATTTCCGGGTAGCCCAAAAAACGGGGTATTGTTAACCTCGCCAAAAGCGAGTGGTTTACCCGGTTTGATGTTGAGTTTCCATATTTCCAGTTTTCCCAGCTGTTCAATGGCGGCCTTAATATGATCTTCTTCGCCGACCGAAACGCCACCACTGCTGATGACCAGGTCAGCATCGCTCGCCGCTGCTTCAAGGGCGCTAATGGTCGCTGATAATTTGTCTGGGATAGTGTCGCAATCGATGATTTCACAACCGAGGGCCTGCAGCAGCCCAGTCAATATGAAGTGGTTGGCGTTATAGCGCTTGCCATTTTGTAATGCGCTGCCAGGCATCAGTAGCTCACTGCCGGTTGATAGCAGTGCCACCTTTAAACGACGAAAGACAGGAATAGTGGCGATGCCATTTGCGCCGATGAGTCCCATTGCCTGTGGTTGTATGCGAGAGCCAGCTGAGAGAAAAGAACTCCCCTGTTCAATGTCTTCGCCCGCGCGCCGGATATGCTGGCCAATACTAGCAGGCGCATCAAAAGCGACGCGACCATTTTCAGCATGACTCTGTTCCTGTGGAATGACTGTGTCTGCACCAGCGGGAATCGCTGCGCCGGTAAAGATGCGAGCCGCACTACTAGCTGCCAGCTCAACGGGGATGTCGCCAGCTGTAATGCGTTGAGAGATGGGCAGTGTTGTTGAGCACTGTGTTGCAAGGTCATCATGACGCAGGGCATAGCCATCCATCGCACTATTATCCGTTGGTGGAATGGGGAAGGGTGCGATGAGTGGTTTGGCAAGTACGCGCCCTAGTGCATTTGGCAGCGGGCATTGTTCGATTTGCTCGACTGTGCGTGCGAGTGTCAGTAGACGTGCGAGTGCTCCGTCGGCGTTTAATAAAGTTGTTTGGGTAGTGATGGTTAAATCTCACGCAGTCTTGGCATGAGCTCGACAAAGTTGCAGGGTTTATTACGGCTATCGAGCTGCTCTTTAAGGATGCTTTCCCAGGCTGTTCTGCATGCACCCGGAGAGCCGGGGATGCAGAAAATAAAGGTGGCGTTGGCAATGCCCCCCAGTGCGCGTGACTGTATCGTTGAGGTTTTGATTTCATTAAACGAGAGTGTGCGGAAAAGCTCGCCGAAACCTTCAATCTCTTTATCGAGCAGTGGCTTGATCGCTTCTGGGGTACCGTCGCGGCCGGTGAGGCCTGTGCCGCCGCTGATGATGATGACCTGTACGTTGTCGCTTGCAACCCAGCGTGAAACCAATGCGCGTATTTGATAGATATCATCGGGCAGGATGATCTTTTTTTCTGCCATCGTATGGCCTGCAGATGTAATCTGTTCGGCAAGGTATTTTCCAGACCGATCAGTCTCTTCGTTACGCGTATCAGAGACGGTTAATAGCGCTATTCTGAGTGGTGTCAATGTCATGATTATTTGCTCATCTGGGCTGTTGTGTGGTGGTATTAGTTCTCAGTTTTAAGAGCAATATCTATACCACTCAATTTAACTCGAGATTAGGTCTCTGCTGCTTATACTAACATGACGGTTATGATTGGTATGGTGCGTTGCGAGAAGCGCTGCACTGTAATGTTACAGTGAGTGACGTGGTCAGGGTGGGGCAGATAGTAACCACAGCTCCCCCCAGCCTGAAGGTCACATTAGTACAGGGGAATACTGGTGATCTGCTGGCCGGGGAATCCTGTGATCAGGTTATTTCATTGTGCTTAATGGTGAATAAGGCAT
The DNA here is from genome assembly GCA_021648525.1 of Gammaproteobacteria bacterium. Taxonomy (GTDB): domain Bacteria; phylum Pseudomonadota; class Gammaproteobacteria; order SZUA-140; family SZUA-140; genus SZUA-76. The sequence continues at coordinate 7,492 of JAKISP010000049.1, read as the reverse complement.
TTATGACTGTAGAATATGGATGTTTTTATCAAAGCGATCTAGTTGCTTTCTGAAGGCCAGGAAAAATAGTGTGCTGAGGTCTGTCTGTATTGGGTTGAAGCGGATGCCGGTTAAGAAAAGGCCGTTTTCATCGTCCAGTTCAGACCAGATGATCTGCGTTTCAATCGACATCTCTAAATCGTCCGCCTGATAAGAGAGGATTGCTGGGCTTCCTTCCGGTAGTGGCATTTCCATTAATATTCTAACGCCGGTAACAGAGACATCTTGAATGTCACTGATCTCGTGTGATGTTTCATTAATGCAAAGGTGAAAAGCCCCGCTGTTTTCAGCGATTTCTGTAATTAGGTATCTTTCGGAAACGCGTTTTTCGCTGCTGGTTACCATGCCTGACCTCCTGTCCTGGCGGTGAATCTGTTTACTTACTGTGGTGTATCGACACCTTGTCGGGTGACTTGATATGCTAGCGAGAAAAATATTAAAATGAGTTCGTTGTTATCTAAGTATTGACTGATATGTTTTAGACTGGCTTGATGAACTTCCCTGTTCGATATGCTAATGCCTAAGTTGCTGTATGTTATTCCTTCCCCTGTAGTTGAAGCAGGATTGCTTCATTTTCAAGAGTAGATGTATCTGACGTAATCTCCTCTCCACTGGCAATGGTACGCAGCAGGCGGCGCATGATCTTTCCAGAGCGGGTTTTGGGCAGGTTATCAGCGTAGCGGATATTGCCTGGCTTGGCGATGGCTCCAATTTGTTCGCCGACCCAGTTGCGCAGTTCTAGTGTTAATGCATCATCAATACCGTCTGCAGGACGTTCTCCTTTGAGTACCACATAGGCAAAGATGGTCTCGCCTTTGATCTCGTCGGGTCTGCCTACGACGGCCGCTTCAACCACTGCCGGATGTGCGACCAGGGCCGATTCCACTTCCATCGTACCAAGGCGGTGGCCTGAGACATTGAGCACATCATCAATGCGTCCCATGATCCAGAAATAGCCGTCCTGGTCACGACGTGCACTGTCGCCAGCGACATAGAAGCGGTTGTCGAACATCCCCCAGTAGGTTTCGACATAACGCGCATCATCGCCCCAGATGCCACGCAGCATTGAGGGCCATGGTTTGCGAATGACGAGCAGGCCGCCTTTATCAGGAGTGGTGATGCTATTGCCTTCATCATCCACCACGTCGAGTGCCATGCCAGGCAGTGCTCGGGTGCAGGAGCCTGGCTTGGTGGCAGTAACGCCGGGTATGGGTGAAATCATATTGGCACCGGTCTCGGTCTGCCACCAGGTGTCTACAATGGGGCAGCGCGCTTTTCCAATCACCTCGTGATACCACATCCATGCCTCAGGGTTGATCGGTTCACCTACCGTGCCGAGCAGGCGGATGGAGGAGAGGTCATATTTGTTCGGTACCTCATCGCCACTCTTCATCAGCGCTCGAATCGCCGTCGGTGCGGTGTAAAAAACGGTGATTTTATGGTCTTCACATAGCTTCCAGAAACGTCCGGTATCGGGTACGGTTGGTGCACCCTCGTAAATCATAATGGTGCCACCGACGGCGAGTGGGCCGTAAGCGACGTAACTATGGCCGGTGATCCACCCCACATCAGCGGTGCACCAGAAGATGTCGTCGGGGCGGTGATCGAAGACCCACTTCATCGTCATGATAGTGCCGAGCAGGTAGCCCGCGCTGGAGTGTTGAATGCCTTTGGGTTTGCCGGTGGAGCCTGAGGTGTAGAGCAGGAAAAGTGGGTGTTCAGCGTTGACGCTAACCGGGGTACATTTGTCATTGACATCCGCTATTGCATCGGACCACCAGATATCACGTCCTGCCTTCATCGGGATATCATGTTGGGTGCGCTTCAATACGATTACTTTCTGTAGTGATTCACCACAGTTCTCCAGTGCTTTGTCTGCCGCTGCCTTGAGTTCAACGATCTTACCGCCACGGTGGCCGCCATCGGCGGTAATGAGTACCTTTGCACTGGCATCATCGATGCGATTTTTTAGTGCTTCAGCGGAAAAACCACCAAATACGACAGAGTGAATCGCGCCGATTCGGGCGCACGCCTGCATCGCGATAACGGCCTCGGGTACCATCGGCATGTAGATCACCACGCGATCACCTGTCTCAACACCCTGCGCTTTGAGTGCATTGGCAAAGCGGCAGGTGTCGCGGTGCAGTTCGGCATAGGTGATATGGCGAGTATCACCTTGCTCACCTTCGAAGATAATCGCGGTTTTGTCCGCTTTGTCCGCCAGGTGACGATCAATGCAATTATAAGAGACATTGAGCTCGCCATCTTCAAACCAGCGATAGTGAGGGGCATTATGGCTGTTTAGTGTGGTGCTAAAAGGTTTGTCCCAGTTCAGCTCGTCACGTGCAAGGCTTGCCCAGAAACCTTCATGATCATCTTCTGCCTGTTGATAGAGCGCCTGTAATTTTGACTCATCTATTGTGGCACTTTTGGCAAAGTCAGTAGTGGGGGGGAATAAACGATTTTCCTGCAGGATTGAATCGATATTCTGTGGCATATCTTTTCCCTCTAGTGTCGTATTTGTATGTGTGTGAAATTAAATTCAGTATGATGAGAATTTACCACAGCATGGCACCACCACGCTTAAAAAGCGCAGTGGAAAACAGAGTGCTGGTGAGCAGTGCGGCAGGCAAGCGCCGAAAAAGGTGTTGTGCGAGATGGCACTGCTGCCATCTCGTCGTGACAAAGAGAGAGGAGGGTGAAGTGGATCGCTTAACCTCTTATCTGTTTTTCTCTGATCTCATCGAGCGTCTTACAATCAATACAAAGGCTGGCGGTTGGCCTTGCTTCGAGGCGTCGGATACCGATTTCGATACCGCAAATGTTGCAATAACCGTAGTCTTCATTTTTAAGATTGTTGACTGATTCATCGATTTTTTTAATCAACTTACGCTCACGGTCACGCGCACGCAGCTCCAGTGCAAATTCAGACTCCTGGCTGGCGCGGTCGTTTGGGTCTGGAAAGTTAGCGGCCTCATCCTGCATGTGATGCACTGTACGATCGACCTCTTCCATTAATTCCGTCTTCCAGGCCTCAAGTATTTTAATGAAATGGGCCGTTTGTGGCTCATTCATATACTCTTCGCCTTTTTTCTCAATATAGGGCGCAAAGCCGCCTTGAGTGGCAGTTGGTGGTGCTGGTCTCTTTGACCGCGCTGGTTTCTTTTCGGATTTCGCTGTTGTCACTGTTGTATTTGTCTTCGTTACTGGAGCTGGTGTTTTTACTGTAGTCGCTTTTTGCTTAACCGCCGTTTTTTTAGCCGTTACTTTTTTAGTAACCGCCTTTTTGCTGACTGCCTTTTTTGCAACTGCCTTTTTTGTTGTCACTTTTTTCGCAACCGATTTTTTTGTGGTCGATGAAACCTTCTTTACCGCCTTTTTGGTGACCGCTTTCTTTTTTACAGCCGCTTTCTTAACAGTTGATTTTTTAACTGCTTTTTTCGTCACTGCTTTCTTTTTTGCTACCGCCATTGCGTGATATCTCCCACATGCGCTTGCGAAATAAACCCGGATTTATACCAGAAAGAGCATTGATACTCAATGCTTTAGATTGTATAAAATAAACGGAATATTGATGCATTCTGCATGCGAGTTCGTTTAATTGATAATATCAGGGGTTTAATCGCTATGCACAACGCGCGCGCTGATAGTGGTTTTGAATGCATTCTGAGCGTTGTTTTTGTGGTGGATTTTAAATGATAATACTTATTTAACATATTGATAATAAAGGATATTTTTGTGAAAATAGGTGTTGCTGAGCGTATGTCAGGGATCAGGTCCTTTTACGTAATGGACTTATTGGCTCGCGCCAGGGCGCTTGAACGGCAGGGACGGTCCATCATTCACATGGAGGTTGGAGAGCCTGATTTTGTCACACCAGAACCGGTTACGCAGGCGGGTATTGACGCACTAAAAGCGGGCAAAACACACTACACGCCAGCGGCAGGCCTACCTGAACTGCGTGCGAGGTTATCGATATTTTACCGTGAGCAACTTGCGGTTGAGGTTCCGGCGGAGCATATTCTCATCACTCCCGGTGCCTCTGGGGCACTGCAACTGGCGCTGGGTGTTACCGTCAATCCGGGAGAAGGGGTGATGATGGCCGATCCTGGTTACCCCTGTAATCGGCATTTTGTACGTATGTTTGGTGGAGAGGCGCAGTGTGTACCGGTTGATAATAGCAGTGATTATCAACTGACGGCCGAGTTGATTGAGCAGCATTGGACACAAGAGACCAAAGCGGTGATGATCGCCTCGCCATCTAATCCGACCGGTACGATGGTTGATCCCAATGAAATTGCTCAGATCAATGCTTTTGTAAAACAGCAGGATGGGGTTTTAATCATCGATGAAATTTACGCCATGTTGAGCTACGAGCAGCAGGCTTATTCACTGCTGGCGACCGCCCCGGACGCCTTTATCATCAACAGCTTCTCAAAGTATTTCGGTATGACCGGCTGGCGGTTGGGCTGGCTGATTGCGCCGGAAGCGTATGTTGATGCGGTTGAGCGCCTCGCGCAAAACATCTTTCTTGCCGCCCCGACAATGGCGCAGCACGCCGCACTTAGCGCATTTGAACCTGAGACGATGCAGATACTGGAATCACGCCGCGAGGCATTCAAGGCAAGGCGGGATTATCTGATGCCAGCGTTGCAACAACTGGGTTTTGAAATATCAACAAAACCACAAGGTGCATTTTATCTCTATGCCGATTGCAGTCGGTTCACTGATGATAGCCACGCCTTTGTGCTCGATGTACTAGAGAAGGCGGGTGTCGCGATCACACCGGGGTGTGATTTTGGTGATCACCGGGCGAAACAGCATGTACGCTTTGCTTATACGACTTCTATTGATAATTTGCGGCAGGGGGTGAGGCGCCTGGGTGGATATTTATCATCATTGTGAATGAATCCAGTCGTTTGGTGGTGATTACCAGCCTGAAGCCTGGTAGAATATCATCGATACATAATGTTAATAAGGCTTGCCATAGCAGGGTAGGGCGGCAGGATAGTTAAATCGATTTTATAAATATAAAATAAATTATTAATCAATTGGATTGATTAATTATGAAGGATTATAGTTAGCATAATCAATGTAAGCTAACCACAACAAGGAGTTCAGCCATGAGTAAAAACACCCCCCTGACTACAGCAAACGGAGCTGTCGTCTCCGATGATCAGACCAGTATTTCTGCTGGTGAACGCGGCTCACTGACTTTCGACAACTTCCGCGTCTTCGAAAAATTAGCCCATTTCAATCGCGAGCGTATCCCTGAACGAGTGGTGCATGCTCGTGGTTCCGGTGCTTATGGAACTTTCACGCTAACCAAGGATTTGTCTGACCACACCATCGCCAGTTTTCTTCAGGGCGCGGGGACAAAAACCGATATCTTTGCTCGTTTCTCCACTGTTGGTGGTGGTCAGGACTCTAGTGACTATGCGCGGGACCCACGTGGCTTTGCAGTGAAATTTTATACTAACGAGGGTAACTGGGACATGGTCGGCAACAATACCCCTGTCTTCTTCCTGCGCGATCCGATCAAGTTCCCAGACTTTGTTCACTCACAGAAAAAAAACCCGGCAACCAATACCCCAGATCCAGCAGCCATGTTCGAATTCTGGGCTAACAGCCCACAATCTCTGCATCAGATGACCATCCTCATGTCTGACCGCGGCATCCCTTACTCTTATCGTCATATGCATGGCTTTAGTTCGCATACTTTAAGTATGTGGAATAACAAAGGTGAGCGCGTCTGGGTCAAATGGCATTTCAAAACGAATCAGGGTATTAAAAATTTATCCGATGATAAAGCGAGCACGATGCCATCTTTCGGCGCACAGCAAGATTTAGTGGAGTCCATCAATAAAGCGGACTTCCCTGGCTGGACAGTCAAAGTGCAAATCATGACGGAAGACGAAGCCCGTAATTATCACATTAACCCATTTGATCTGACTAAAATCTGGCCTCATGCCGATTTTCCACTGATCGAAATCGGCCAACTGGAGCTGAACCGTAACGTAGACAACTACTTTGCAGAGACGGAGCAGGCCGCTTTTAGCCCGAGTAACCTGGTGCCCGGTATCGGTGCTTCGCCAGATAAAATGTTACAGGCACGTTTGCTGGCCTATCCAGATGCTCATCGTTATCGCATCGGTGCCAACGTCAACCAGCTACCTGTCAACTCGCCTCGTTGCCCCTTTCATCACTACCAGCGTGACGGTGCCATGGCGGGGATGCCACCAGCACATGGCGACAACAACAATCAAGGCGGTGGGGTGAATTTTTATCCCAATGACAGAGCAGCTGAGGGTGCTCCTGCACCCGTAATAGAAGTGGCCGAACCACCCATGCCAATTGAAGGTGAGGCATGGATCAGGGCTTATGACACCCAGGAAGACGATAATTTTACGCAAGCGGGAAACCTCTATCGCCTGATGTCTGATGATCAGAAAAACCAGTTAACGAACAATATCGCTGGCGCACTGACTCATGCTTCCGACAGCATAAAAGAGCGAATGTTAGCTCAGTTTAAAGCAGCCGATGCCAACTACGCTGAACGTGTTAGTAAAGCACTAGGCCAATTGGCTTAGTAACCCACCCCTGAACCGAGCCACCAGTGTGGCTCGGTTTTTTATTTATTTAACTTCTCTATTGTGTTTCTGGATACAAAGTGGGCCATCAGAAGGCAAAATATCACATATTGCCAGCTATCTAATCTAGAAGGCTTATGTGTGATTATCAGGATTACTCAATGAATTCCGATGAAAAATCAGGATTTTCCTGATTAACGAATTATGATCAACTAAGCCGCTGATGAGTTAGCGTTTAGGAGATTACAGCGTGAAATTATTAATTTTGATTGGTGTGACTTTTTTGGGAATATTGGGCTGGTTATTTATTAAGGCCTCTTCATAGAGAAAAGTGAGAAAAGCTCAACCCGGCTAATCAGGGTAGCTGCTGTTTAATATTTTTTGATGGTTAGTTTTACTTGTTCAATGGTTGTTGACGATGCCGATCTATTGGCATCGCACTGTTCTAGTTCTACCCCTACCCCATGAAATATTATCTCCGTCGGTAGATTCAACCAGCGCTACCGCCAGCGCGTGTCCTTACGTAGACGGTTCTTCGTAGAACTGTGTGAAAGCTATGGAGCCATGCCCAGTTTACCGCAGTAAAAAAGTATACTATTTCTGAAGCCGTCGAATGAACGATAACCTCTTGCATTCGCCTCAACAGTTTGAATCTTTGAATTCAATCCCTCAGCCACCGCATTACTGATCGGGTATTTAAAGTAGGCCAGCATGTTGGCTAAATGGCTTTTCACACAGTTCTACGAAGAACCTTTAAAATAAATGTAGCCCGATGAGATGGTCTCCTCCCACCTCCTAATCGGCGTCATAATGCGCCATGATGGGAGTGTAGATTCCGTCAAACAGAAGCAGGAGGAGACCAC
>JAKISP010000048.1 GCA_021648525.1 Gammaproteobacteria bacterium | reverse complement strand
CGGATGATATTTGAGGAAAAATGGATCCACCTTAAGCAATGAAATGTAAATAAGCATCATTTCAACGCCTCTAGAAGCGAACTGCAAACTCGTCTTGTTCACCACTGATGAGTTTTGCAAGAGGCTCCTATTAAACCTTCCCAGGTCTCAGCACTTCATCTGCTCCTGAACTGCTCAATGCATCGACTGGCTACGCAGTGAGATTTCGATAATGCCATTAAAAATTTAGATGCTAAGACGATAATTAGAAGAATACTAGGCCCTGAACCGATGCTGGTATATGATGTGCGATTTACGTTCGCAGTGTGACCTATGGGTCTGAAACAAGAGGCTTTTCTGTAAATATGGCACAAGTGCTCGTCAAATGGTTCAGGCGTTACTTTACAGACCAGGAAGGGGTCATACTGGCTCTATTGCTGCTTGCTGGCTTTGCCATTGTCATTTTCATGGGTGAAATGCTGGCGCCATTATTGGCCAGTCTGGTGATTGCTTACTTGTTGGAAGGGATCGTCGGCATGATTGAGCGGCATAAAATTGCGCGCTTGCCTGCAGTACTGATGGTCTTTATGCCATTCTGTGCGCTGCTGCTGCTACTTATTTTTGGGCTGATGCCAATGCTGTTTGGTCAGTTAAGTCAGCTATTTCAAGAGCTGCCTGCGATGATCGCAAAGGGCCAGCAGAGCCTGTTACAACTCCCCGTAAATTATCCAACTTTTATTTCAGAGGCTCAGGTTGCAGAGCTGATGAATACGATTCGATCTAGTGTTGCTGATGCTGGTCAGCATGTTGTGTCATTTTCACTGGCATCGATATCCGGGCTCTTTATTCTTGTCATCTATTTGATATTAGTACCGGTGTTAGTTTTCTTGTTTATGAAGGACAAGCGGATTTTTGTTAGCTGGATCTCTGACTTAATGCCTCGTGAACGGGCGCTGGCAACCCGCATCTGGGAAGAAATGGACCTCCAGATAGGTAACTACGTACGTGGTAAATTCCTGGAAATTATCATTGTTGGGGTGGTCTCTTTTGTTGTCTTTGCGTTAATGGGGTTGCAGTACGCGATGTTGCTTGGTGCTCTTGTCGGCTTGTCGGTGGTTGTCCCATATATTGGAGCCGCAGCAGTGACCTTTCCTGTGGCGATCATCGCCTATTTCCAATGGGGATGGAGCGCTGATTTTGCTTATTTGATGGCCGCTTATGGCGTGATACAGGCACTGGACGGAAACCTACTGGTGCCGTGGTTATTTTCTGAAGCGGTCAACTTGCACCCAGTGGCGATTATCACAGCGGTGCTAGTCTTTGGTGGGCTGTGGGGGGTTTGGGGGGTCTTCTTTGCGATTCCATTGGCGACATTAGTGAAAGCCTTGATGAGTTCATGGCCTCGATCTGACGAGTTTGTGGAGGCTGAGCCACCCCCATCTACTGAGGTGCAACGCGAGGCAGCATAAATATAAAGGGGCATGATGGGAATGGTTGTTACTTAAGCATTCCCCCGCATTTTTAATGCCTTCTGCTTAGAGGATCTCGGATGCATAATCTGCGAGGCGAGATCGTTCGCCACTGATGAGTGTGATATGCCCGCTATGTTCCCATTCAGAAAAGCGATCAACAACGTAAGTGATACCTGCTGTGGTTTCAGTTAAGTAAGGCGTATCGATCTGTGCGGTGTTACCAAGGCAGACGACCTTGGTACCTGGTCCTGCTCGTGTGATTAATGATTTCATCTGTTTTGATGTCAGGTTTTGTGCCTCATCAATAATCAGATAGCGGTTGAGAAAGGTGCGTCCACGCATAAAATTTAACGATCGAATCTTGATGCGACTGGAGAGTAGATCATTGGTTGCTGCGCGTCCCCAGGCACCGCCTTCAGTATTGGATAGTACCTCAAGATTATCCATTAGCGCACCCATCCAGGGAGCCATTTTCTCTTCTTCTGTGCCCGGTAAAAAACCGATATCTTCGCCCATTGGTACGGTGACGCGAGTCATGATGATCTCATTGTAGCGTCGCTCATCCAGTACCTGTGCAAGCCCCGCAGCAAGTGTTAATAAAGTTTTACCTGTACCTGCGTTGCCGAGTAGCGAAACAAAATCAACATTGGGATCGAGTAGTAAGTTCAGCGCAAAGTTCTGTTCACGGTTACGTGCGTTAACGCCCCATACATTATGATTGCTAGTGCGATAGTCGGTGCAAATCTCTACCGTGGCACAGCCATTGTCAACGGAGCGGACGATACCCTCGAAGCCATTTTCTTTATCATCGTGAATGAGCTGGTTTGGCCTCCAGTGCTCACTTTCAGGCCCTGTGATTTGATAGCAGGTTTTATTGCCTTCTTTCCTGGAAGATAACTCTTTGCTGTGTTGATCCCAAAAAAAATCACTCAATTTACTTTGTCCACTGTAGAGCAGGCTAAGGTCATCAAGTACCTGGTCAACACGATAATCTTCAGCCGGGATGCCGAGTGCGACAGCCTTGATACGTAGGTTGATATCTTTGGATACGATCGTTACAACTGTCTGACTGTACTCCTGTTGTAGTGCAAGTGCGGTTGATAAAATCTGATTGTCAGCCTTGTTACCGGGCAGGTCTTCTGGTAGTTCAGAGGTGAGCATTCGTGTCTGTAAAAAGAGTCGCCCAGTAACGGCTGAGCCACTCTCAGGGACGGGTAATTTTAGCCCTTTTTCAATCTCCCTTTTGGCACCATCACTCATCAGCTCTTCAATAAAGCGGCTTGCCAGGCGTGCGTTGCGTGACGGCTCTGAGGAGCCGCGTTTATTATTGTCTAGCTCTTCAAGCACGATCATTGGGATAAAGATGTCATGCTCATGAAAACGAAAGATAGACGAGGGGTCGTGCATCAACACGTTGGTGTCGAGTACAAAAAACTTTTTTTGTTTGCCGTTATTACCTGTCATCTGTTGACCTTAGCACCGCGCCACTCAAGCTGCAGAATGCCTTCTGTATTGATTAATAAAGATACTGCATTCAACTCTATGTGTCTTTTTAGCATACATGTTTTTCAGCTTTATCACTGAGAAAAAGTTCACACAGTTCTTCATCCTTAGTCCGATAACCGGTCGAAGGCTAGATTTAAAATTTTCGTGTGACTTGAGGCTGTCACGGGAGATACCGAAGATCAGGAGTCTCTAACGGTTTGAACTGGTTATGGATATCACGAAACCGCAATCCTTCCCGTGTGTTGTCAATGGGATTATCTTCGGGATAGAACTATCTGGCAACATATTTCCCCCGGCAATTCTAAAAGCCTGATGGCTTTATTATCCCTGGTGGTGCTGCATCGAAATGGGGTCTGGCCTTACCGGTGGTGAGTTTAGATATGGATTGTCCTTGCTTAGTGCGCGTGCTTAAAATTCACATCCTTAGCATGCATTTATCTAGTTGATTAATCACATTATTTAATAAATTTTTTTTTGTCAGAAAAATGTAAGGCTTACTGTTTATATGCGTAAGGAGGGCTGATTATGGTTGCCGAATATGATTCAGGCTACTTCGCGTGCCTGTCTCAGATAAAAAGGTAAAACCACCTGGCGGGATTGATCTGCATTTTCAATTGATATTTGATGTTAAAGAAGCAGTTCAGTCGCTTTTTATATCTCCCCTTTGAGTGCTATATGGCTCTGAGGGAAGGCCTGTTATTTAAAAAAAATGTTTCGCAATATGCCGTGATGGTTCACATCAATTATTCCTGAATGTCGTTTTTAATTCAGGTCTACACAGTGAGCATGAATCATTGTGTATTGGGAGGCTACAAAATGTTATCAGGGAGTAAATCAATGCATCGCTATCAAGGGCCCTTTTTTTTCATCATTTTTTTTTCGCTAGCTACCATGAGTGTGCACGCCCATGAAAAACCGCTACCTTTACCTGTTAGTCACTATGATTTTTATGATAATGGCCATCCGGATAAAGCAAAAATAGCCTTAGGAAAATTCCTGTTTTTTGACAAAATACTCAGTGGCAATCGGAACATTGCTTGCGCTACATGCCATCACGGATTAACCGATACTGGTGATGGTTTATCTTTACCCATCGGTGAGGGTGGCCGAGGCCTGGGTGTCACTCGGGACACCGGCTCGGGGAGTGACGCTGTTATTGAGCGTGTGCCCCGCAATGCCCCGCCTATTTTCGCTCTGGGGGCAAAGTCGATGACGGTATTATTTCATGATGGTCGGGTTGAAGTTGATGACACTCAGATAAGTGGTTTCAGAACGCCTGCTGGAGATGACCTTCCCCTTCACTTAGACAATGTCCTGGCCGCACAGGCGATGTTTCCTGTGACATCGCCAACCGAAATGGCTGGTCAATCAGGTGAAAATAGCATTGCTGATGCCGCCGCCAACGATAACCTGGCGGGGCCTGGTGGCATCTGGGAGCAAATTGCTGATCGCTTACGTAACAACTCTGAGTATGTCATGCTATTTAATCAGGCTTTTGGTATCAGTCGATATGAAATCACCTATGCGCATGCCGCCAATGCAATTTCAGCTTTCGAAAGTAGCGCATGGCGTGCGGACAACAGCCTGTTTGATCGCCACTTGCGTGGCGATAAAAAAGCGCTGAGTAAAGCGGCGAGGAAAGGAATGAAATTATTCTATGGTAAAGCCGGTTGTGCATCTTGCCATTCAGGGAAATTTCAAACGGACATGCAGTTTCACGCCATTGCTATGCCGCAAATCGGGCCAGGTAAAGGGCATGGGGTCAGCGGGAATGAAGACTTTGGACGCGAAGCGGTAACCGGATATGAATCGCAACGTTATCATTTTCGCACACCATCTCTCCGCAATGTTGCGTTGACAGGGCCGTGGGGGCATAGCGGTGCGTTTGATACACTTGAAGGTGTGGTTCGGCATCACCTCGACCCCATTGCTTCGCTGATGAGCTATAACTGCGCAATTGAACCTCGTCTTCCATCAAGAGATGATCTGAACCGTCATGACTGTTATGTCATGAACAGTCCGAATCTTGTTGCTGCTATTGGTGAGGCAAATGAACTAGGAAAAACCAGATTAAGCCGAAAAAAATTCGGCTATCTGATGGCATTTCTCCATTCGTTAACAGACCCTGATAGCCTGGATTTACGTCAAGATATCCCGAGGTCTGTGCCCAGTGGGCTGCCCCTTGCGGACTAATATAGATAAAGTTTGTAACTATTGAGCATAGTGAAGAATGAAATAGTTACTAAAATTTTTGTATTTTAAAATAAGAGTGGGAGTTTTCCAACAGAGGTGCCCATTTACTGTGCCGACACTTTTGGGTGTCGGCAGTTTTAATCTTTTTTATCTTTCGGTTTTCACTGCAGCTAACAGGGTGTGCATTGTGCGAGGTTTCGGAGCTATCGTGTTTACTCTTGTCCAGCCTTAATGGTCATATTGACGTCTGTTTGTTAAGCGCCTTGACACGCTCCAGAATCGCAACAACATGCCCGTCGACTTTAACGCCGCGCCATTCATGTTGCAGAATGCCATTGGCATCGATTAAAAAGGTGCTGCGTTCAATGCCCCGCACCTTTTTACCATACATATTTTTCAATTTTATGACTGCAAAAAGTTCGCACAGCTTTTCATCCTTGTCTGATAGCAGATCGAAGGTGAAGTTCTGTTTGGCCCTGAAATTTTCATGAGACTTCAGGCTGTCGCGAGAGACACCAAAGATCAGGCATTTCTGTCGTTTGAACTTGCTGTGATTGTCGCGAAAATCCTGTCCTTCACGTGTACAGCCCGGGGTGCTGTCTTTAGGATAAAAATAAATGATGATATTTTTGCCGGTTAGCTCGGATAGTCTGATGACTTTATCGCCTGTGGCAGCGGCTTCGAAGTCGGGTACGGCTTTGCCGATGGTTAATTCTGGCATGGTTTACTCTCATGATGATGAATGGGATGAAATCATTTTGCTAAAAGCAGTTAGTCTTTGGTCGGTTTAAACGTAGTATCGAGATTAAGCTCATGACAGAATTCAGTAAACTCATCTCGTAGCACATTAATTTTTTGCGTGGCAGGAATACCGACAGTCATGGTAACGGCAAACATCGGGCTGCCCGTGTGGGCCGCAGCATAGGATCTGGTAGTGAGATTTTCAATATTGATCTGCTTGTTCGATAGAAAGCGGGCCAGTTGATAGACAATGCCAGGGTGGTCGAGCGCGATGGCCTCAATGATGTACGGCACCCATGTTTCGTTGGCTTCACGTGCGCCTGTTTTTTTAGTAGTGATGGCAAGGTCTAGTTTTTCAGCCGCAATATTGAGGTGGGTGGTGAGTCCTGCGATTGCTTCATCGCTACCTGAAACCAGCAGGATGATCGCAAACTCTCCGCCTAGCACTGCCATGCGGCTATCGGTAATATTGCACTGAGCATCGAAGATGGCGAGCGAAAGGGTGTTGACGATACCTGGCTGGTCTTTGCCAATGGCGTTGATGACGAGGTGCTGGGTCAAATCGAAATCCTCTTTAAAAAGCGAGCGAGATAGTTTCTGTTTATCATACGTGAAACACAATGTGTGAGAAACCGCTGAAACCTGGCTAATTATCAGCAAGGTAGCTTATTTGATTATGGGAAAAGTAGTATACTGCGCCAGACAGGTTTTGAGGCCTTCAGTAGTAAAGATTCCAGATGGAGAGTTTAAATGTTTCACGGCAGTATGGTAGCGCTTGTAACGCCAATGCATGAAAATGGCACATTGGATGATGTGTCTTTGAGTAATTTGGTGGAATTCCACATTGCAAATGGTACCAATGCAATCGTGGCAGTGGGGACAACGGGTGAGTCAGCCACTCTGGATGAGAAAGAACACTGTGGCGTGATTCGACGCGTGGTGGAATTGGTTGGTGGCCGAATCCCGGTGATCGCTGGCACGGGTTCTAATTGTACGCGTGAGGCGATTGCACTGACCCGCGGTGCGATGGAGGCGGGAGCTGATGCCTGTCTGCTGGTTGCGCCATATTACAACAAGCCGACTCAGGAGGGACTCTACCAGCACCATGTGGCGATTGCTGAAGCGGTTCCGATCCCCCAGATTTTATATAACGTACCAGGTCGTACCGTGTGTGACATGCTGCCACATACCATCAAGCGACTGGCTGAAATTTCCAATATTATTGGAGTGAAAGAGGCGACTGGTAATCTACAGCGTGCGCGAGAGGTCCTGGAATGTTGCGGTGATCGCATCGATCTTTACGGTGGTGATGATGAAACGGCAATGGAGCTGATGCTGGCGGGCGGCAAAGGGGTGATTTCGGTCACTGCCAATATCGCCCCCAAAACGATGCGTGCCATGTGTGATGCGGCACGTGGCGGGGATCGGCACGTTGCTGAGGCGCTCAACAATCACCTGATGTCACTGCATCAAGACCTTTTTGTAGAAGCTAATCCAATCCCGGTGAAGTGGCTGATGTATGATATGGGGCTGATTCCTGCCGGGATTCGCCTGCCTTTGACTGTGCTTTCTGATCATTATCACGAGACCTTGCGTGCCGCGAAGCGAGATGCGGACGAGGCGGAGCTTTAATGGATAAGCAAAAAATGAGTTTGCCAGTACTTTTATTATCGGTTGCGATGATTTCAGCTAGTGCTCTGTTATTGAATGGCTGTAGCACCACACCGGATGAGTCCTATAAAGAGAGTCAGATGACGAGGCCGCTTGATTATCCACCTGACCTGGTGGCACCGACCATTAATAAACGCTTTTCAGTACCGGCGCCAGGCTTACCAGCAGTATCAACGCCAATCATATTGCCAGAAACAGAGCCAGTACGGCGCAAACCGAGCGGCCAGCGTGGCGGGCAAGGGGGACACAGTCATTAAGTCCAGGCAGTGATGCTAGCGGGCTTTAATGATCGGGGGCTGACGTAATGCGTTTCTCTTCTATCGGCAGCGGTAGTCGCGGCAACGGCACGCTGGTTGTACGGCACAACACCGCGTTACTGATCGATTGTGGTTTCTCAGTAAAGCAGGCGTTACCGCGTTTAGCCAGATTGAAACAGGATCCTGAATCGATCACCGCGATTGTGGTGACGCACGAGCATGGCGACCATATTAATGGCGTTGCGGTGATGGCGCGGCGTTATCAGATTCCGGTGTGGGCGAGCCACGGCACAGCGATGCAGTTTGTCGCGGGTGAGTTGCCAGCGCTTAATATCTTCAGCAGTCATGAGCGTTTTGAGATTGGTGATCTGGAGATTAGCCCATTCCCAGTGCCGCATGATGCGCGCGAACCCAGTCAGTTTGTCTTTTCTGATGGTGCCCATTCGCTGGGATTGTTGACCGATGTTGGCTCAACCACGCCGCATATTGAGAACTCCCTGAGTGGCTGTGATGCACTGCTACTTGAGAGTAATTACGATGTCGATATGCTGGCGCAGAGTGAATACCCGGCATCGTTAAAGGCGCGGATCAGTGGCCCTCGTGGTCATCTCAGTAATCAGCAGACGGCCGCTCTGCTGCGCCAGCTGGACTGTTCGCGTCTGCAGCATTTTGCAGCAGCACACTTGAGTGAGCAGAATAATTCACCTGAAATTGTACGCGAGACGCTGGCGGCAGCGCTCGATTGCGGTGCTGAATGGATTGGGATTGCTGACCAGGAAAACGGCCTGGCGTGGCGTCAGCTAGGATGAAGCATGAATTGCACACTCTGAGTGTGATCGCGCAGGATTTCATCACCATTTTACGGTACAATTGCGTTTGATTTCAGGTTCATTCTGGGCGATATTCTGAGAACTATCCAATGAAAAAAGTGAAAGAACTCTATTCTGGCAAGGCCAAATCTATCTTCACGACTGAAGACCCGGATAAAATGGTGATGGTCTATCGTGATGACACCTCAGCCTTTGATGGGCGAAAAGTCGATCAACTGGCGCGTAAGGGGATGATCAACAACAAGGTTAACGCCTTTGTGATGACCCATCTTGAACGAGCTGGCATCATCACGCATTTTGATGAATTGCTCTCTGATCAGGAGTCATTGGTGAAACGCCTGGATATGCTGCCGATCGAGTGTGTGGTGCGTAATATCTCAGCCGGCAGCATCTGCAAGCGTCTCGGCGTTGAAGAGGGGCTAGAGCTGAATCCACCTACCTTCGAATTTTTCCTGAAGAATGATGAACTGCATGACCCGATGATTAATGAATTTCATATTCGTTCTTTCGGTTGGGCCGATGATGAAGAGATTTCAATCATGAAACGGCTCACCTTCGAAATTAATGACGTATTAAAACAGCTCTTTTTTGAAGCGGGCATGTTGCTGGTCGATTACAAACTAGAGTTTGGTCGTTATCACGGTCAGATTGTGCTGGGCGATGAGTTTTCCCCTGATGGTTGCCGGTTATGGGACATAGAGACGCGTGAAAAGCTTGATAAAGACCGCTTTCGTCAAGGGCTAGGTGGTGTGGTTGAGGCCTATGAAGAGGTCGCGCGTAGACTGGGTGTAAAGCTGGACTAATCGCTCCTTTCTGTGACTAACGGTGACACGCTGATGACGTCATCCAGTTTTCTTTTTAATCTATTTTGACCTGGTTTAAATATGCTACAACTACGCGGAACAACCGCTCTCTCTCCATTTCGTACTGATAAACTGCTCGTGGCGGCACAAGCCGTGTTACCGACTTTAGAGGCTATTCATAGCGAATTCATCTACTTCATTGAATCTGAAACAGTACTTACGAGTGGTGATGAGGCGCTGTTGAATGAGTTGTTGCAATCGCAATCGGCGCAGTCAAATAGATCGGCGGGTACCTTAATGTTAGTGGTGCCGCGCATCGGCACTATCTCGCCATGGTCAAGCAAGGCGACCGACATCGCACGTATTAGTGGACTGAATACTGTTCAACGAATTGAACGTGGCATCACTTACTGCATTGAGACAACGGATAGTTCAACCTTATCAGATGAGCAAAAGATGGCACTGGGTGCACTAATCCATGACAGAATGATCGAGTCACTGCTGTTTACATTTGACCAGACCGAAGGGCTCTTTAGCCATGCTGCTCCAGCACCGTTGTTGAGCGTTGATCTGCTGGGCGGCGGCAAGGCGGCACTGGTTGAGGCAGATAGTGAGCTGGGTCTGGCGTTGAGTGATGATGAAATCGACTATCTGGTGGACAGTTTCACCGCGTTAAAACGTAATCCAACCGATGTTGAGTTGATGATGTTTGCGCAGGCAAACTCTGAACATTGTCGCCATAAAATTTTTAATGCCGACTGGATCATTGATGGTGAGACGCAGGATATCGGGCTTTTTTCGATGATTCGCAACACCACCAAATGTTCACCCGATGGGGTGTTGTCGGCGTACCATGATAATGCAGCGGTGATCGCATCACCGCTTGAAGCGGCGCGATTTTTCCCGGATGGCACCACGGGTGAATATGGGAGTGTGAATGAAGCGAGCCATATTAATATCAAGGTTGAAACCCATAACCATCCAACTGCAATCGCACCATTTCCGGGGGCTGCGACCGGCATGGGGGGCGAGATTCGAGATGAAGGTGCAACGGGGCGTGGCGCAAAACCCAAGGCGGGGTTGGCGGGTTTTAGCGTCTCTAATTTACAGCTGCCGGATGCGCCGCGCCCATGGGAACAGGATAACGGTAAGCCTGCACGGATCGTCTCTGCGCTAGACATTATGCTGCAAGGGCCGATTGGTGGTGCTGCCTTTAATAACGAATTTGGTCGTCCAAATCTCACTGGTTACTTCCGTACCTATGAAGAGTGGGTGCCGAGTGACAGTGGCCAACAGCTACGCGGCTTTCATAAGCCGATCATGATCGCCGGTGGTCTAGGGGCGATCCGTGAACAGCATATCGATAAAAATAATATGCCGCCGGAGACACAGCTGATTGTGCTGGGTGGCCCTGCCATGTTGATTGGTCTTGGTGGTGGTGCTGCTTCATCGGTGGCCAGTGGCGATAGCAGTGAGGCGCTTGATTTTGCCTCGGTGCAGCGTGGTAATCCTGAGATGGAACGCCGTTGTCAGGAGGTGATTGATCGCTGTTGGCAACTGGGTGAAGAGAACCCTATTGTCTCGCTGCATGATGTCGGTGCGGGCGGTATCTCGAATGCATTGCCTGAACTGGTGAATGATAGTGAGCGTGGTGCGATTTTTGAGCTGCGCACAATACCCAATGATGAGTCGGGCATGTCACCAGTTCAAATCTGGTGTAACGAATCGCAGGAGCGTTATGTACTGGGTATCCCACGTAATCGTCTTGAGCAGTTTCGTGAACTGTGTGAACGCGAGCGTTGCCCTTTTGCGGTGGTAGGTGAAGTGAAGGCCGAGCGTGATTTAACCTTAAATGATAGTCATTTTGAGAATAGCCCGGTGGATATCCCGATGGACCTGCTGTTTGGTAAGCCACCGAAGATGTTGCGTGATGTGACTAGCCTGACGGCAAATGCAAATGAACTCGACTACAGTGAAATGACATTAGAAGATGCCGCGTTGCGTGTATTGCAGTTACCCGCAGTGGCAGATAAAAAGTTTTTGATTACGATTGGTGATCGTAGCGTAACCGGTATGGTGGCGCGTGACCAGATGGTCGGCCCGTGGCAGATAGCGGTTGCCGATGTGGCGGTGACACTCGCTGATTATGAGAATTATCATGGTGAAGCGATGTCGATGGGAGAGCGTAGTCCTGTTGCCTTATTGAATCCTGCTGCATCAGGGAGGCTGGCGATTGGCGAAGCGTTAACCAACATCGCCGCGGCTGATATAGCACAATTAAGCGACATTAAACTCTCTGCTAACTGGATGGCCGCGGCTGGTGTCGCGGGTGAAGATGCCGCACTCTATGAGACGGTTCATGCAGTTGGCATGGAGCTTTGCCCTGAGCTGGGGATTGCGATACCGGTCGGTAAAGATTCACTGTCGATGAAGACGGTATGGGAAGAGGGCGATGAGATCCGTGAAATGACCTCGCCACTATCGCTGGTGATTAGTGCCTTTTCCCCCGTGCAGGACTGTCGCAAGACACTGACACCGCAGCTGCGCAGCGATCAAGGTGATACCGATCTATTATTGATTGATCTGGGTTGCGGAAAAAACCGCATCGGTGGCTCAGCACTGGCGCAGGTCTATAAACAGACCGGCCGCACAACGCCTGATCTTGATGATGCGCTTCAGTTTAAGCTCTTTTTTAACACACTACAGCAGCTCAACCGCGACGGTAAATTGTTGGCTTATCATGACCGTTCCGATGGTGGTCTGTTTGCAACCATTACCGAAATGGCCTTTGCTGGCCATGTCGGCGTCACGATCGCAATCGATACCCTGATTGCTGACAACAATAAACAGGCGATGTTGAGTGCACTGTTTAATGAAGAGCTGGGCGCTGTGATACAGGTGGCGAGTGATCAACGTGATGAAGTACTCGCCCTGTTTAAAGCGGCGGGTTTAGGTGATTGTTGCCACCATATTGGTGGCCTTAATGGTGATGACCGTGTTGTTGTGATGTGTGATCAGAAAGAAGTATTGGCGGCCACACGTAGTGAATATCAACGCGCCTGGTCTGAGACCTCGTGGCAGATGCAAAGCCTGCGTGATAATGTCGATTGCGCACAACAAGAATATGATGTGATCCTGGATGCGAGTGATCCTGGTTTAAACATCGATTTAAGTTTTGATCTGAATGATGATCTTGCAGCACGCAATGTATCTTCACCTAATTTTAATCTGAAACGCCCACGCATTGCGGTGCTAAGAGAGCAGGGTGTTAATGGGCATGTTGAGATGGCAGCCGCCTTTGATCGCGCTGGCTTTACTGCTGTTGACGTTCATATGAGCGATATTCTGTCGGGGCGCCTCTCATTAAGTGACTTCCGTGGCCTGGTGGCCTGTGGTGGCTTCTCGTTTGGTGATGTGCTGGGTGCGGGCATGGGCTGGGCCAGTTCTATTCTGCATAACAGCCGTGCTCGGGATGAGTTCAGTGCTTTTTTTGAGCGCAGTGATAGCTTTGGTCTGGGGGTCTGCAACGGTTGTCAGATGATGTCGAATCTTCACACCTTAATTCCCGGCGCAGAACAGTGGCCACGTTTTGAACGTAATACTTCAGAGCAGTTCGAAGCCCGTTTTTCACTGGTTGAAGTGATGCCGTCACCCTCGCTGTTTCTTGACGGGATGGCTGGCTCTCGTATGCCAATCACCGTCGCCCATGGTGAAGGGCGGGTTGAATTTCGAGAGGGTCAGAGCCTTGCCCAACTTGAGCAGTCTGCTACATCAGCATTACGTTTTGTTGATAATCACGGCGTTGCGACCGAAGGCTACCCAGCTAATCCAAACGGTTCCCCGGGTGGTATTACCGGTGTGACAACCGCAGATGGCCGCTTTACGATTATGATGCCACACCCGGAGCGAGTCTTCCGCTCGGTGCAGCATTCGTGGCATCCGGATGGATGGAGTGAAGCGGGCCCCTGGTTAAGAATGTTTAGAAATGCACGAAAATGGACAGCGTAATGAATATAAAAAAAGCGATATTTTTGACACTGTTTTTACCCGTGCTCAGCATGCTGGCTTATATCGGCTGGAATTTGACTAAAGACCACGCACTGCCTGAATGGGATTTGCCGCTGGCACCGGTCAATGCCTCCAGTGCCAAAATCCTGGATGGGACGTTTCGTAAACTTGGTTATCACTGGCCGTTAGCGGTCAATGCCGAAGTACCGCCTATTATGGTTGACCCTCTACCCGAGGACCTGGGAGAGGTGACAGCGGTGAAACTGAAAAAATCCCTTTTCTTTCGTGCTGTGTTACCGATGGTGCTGGCTGAAAATGCAAAATTGAATGAGCAGCGTCGCTTTCTACTGGCGCTGTTTGCGCGTAATGAACTGCCGGGAAAAGAGAGTGAAAAGCGTCAGTGGCTTGAAGAGCAGTTAGTGTATTACCGTGTGAAAGGTGATATTCAAGATGAAACGACACGTGCTGAGCTGGCACGTCGACTGGATGAGATACCTGTTGCATTAGTACTGGCGCAGGCCGCCAATGAGAGTGCCTGGGGCAGCTCTCGTTTTGCGCGTGACGCAAAAAATCTTTTTGGTGAGTGGACCTATAAAGAGGGCGAAGGTTTGATCCCTGAAGCACGCGCTGAAGGTGAAGGCCACTCGGTGAGAATCTTTCCAACACTGCGTGCCTCGGTGAAATCGTACATGAATAACATCAATAGCGGTCGTGCTTACGACGAACTACGTGTGATGCGAGAAGAGATGCGTAATAACCAGCGGCCATTGGAAGCATTGAAATTAGCGAATGGTTTATTGCAATATTCTGAGCGTGGCGAGGCGTATGTGGAAGAGATCAAAAAGATGATTCGCAGTAACCGCCTTAACACTTTGAGAGAAGTGACCTTGAATCTGGAACGCGATTCTTAATTGTTACTGCTACCGGGTGTTGGGCTAATCCATAAATGGCTATACCAGTAGTAACGCCCGGAACGCTTTGATGGCGCAGTGCAGTTGTATCGACTACGCCTGCTATTAAAGGGTTTATCTGCTTTGACGCTAAACCGGCCTTTTTCTTTATCAACCCATGTTACTTTTGCAGCCTCCTGGTTGCTGGCAAAACAGTTAAGCTGATCGGTTTGAACATCATCATCCTGGGCTAATGTCAGTTGTAGCCGAGGTGGGTTCTGTTGCTTGATAATGGTATCCACAGGCGATGCGTTAATGACCGGTAGTGGCAGGCTCATTACCCTGGTTTTGAATGATGGCAGTGCCGCAAATTGCGCCGCCATTGGATAGCGTGGCAGCGCCAGCCGGTCTGAGTATTGGCTGACAACACCTGACTGTTGCCCAAATGCGCTCCACCCCAAATCCTGGACGATCTGCTGTAACGCCGAATGATATTCCCCGTAAGGATAGGCAAAGAGAGCGGGTGCGCTACCGAGTTCTGTCTGTAATCGCTGTTGTGCGGTCTTTAAATCGTGACGTATTCTTAGTCGCCAGTTATCCGCTGTTTCATTCTCTTTTCTGTTGATTAAAAAATCGTGGTGAGTCGTATGGTTAGCAAAAGAGGCGCCGTGTTGTTGCATTTCGCGCATCTGATCCCAGCTCATAAAGGCGGGCATTTGTTTATCGATCGGGTCTGTTGAGACAAATACGGTAAATGGCCAGCCGCGCTTTTTGAGCCGTGGGTAAGCGTGGGTATAGATTGAACGGTATGCATCATCGATGGTAATGGCAACCACACGATCTGGAAAAGCGTGCCCTGTTTCAAGTCGTTTGATGATTTTTTCAAGCGGCCAGATTTTGAAGTGATTTTGCTCAAGATAGTGAAGGTGCGCATCGAATTGCTGTAGCGTGACATTGGTGCTTGAGAAGCGTGATTCACCAAAGTGGTGATACATCAGCACCGTTGCACCGCTTGCTGGATTCGATAACACGCTGCTGGAAAGTGTGAGTGCTCCCCAGAAAACCAGCAATTTTATTAGCGTATGGCGCAAAGCAGCGACTCCCTGAATGCAATGTATAAGGCTGCCGGGTTATATTTAGCCAGTCGTCGTGACTGTACTGCTGGTGTTCGTCTCAACAGGCGTTGCTGTAGCCGTTTGTGCTGCTTTCTTTTGTGCACGTAGATCAATGAGATTCTTTAACGCAATCAGTAACCCCAGCCCGATAAATGCACCGGGCGGTAGAACGGCGAGCAGAAAGCCGTTGTAGTCATCGATGACGGTGATGGTCATCCATTCAGCAGCTTCGCCAAACATCAGGTGAGCATGGGAAAAGAGTGTGCCCTGGCCAAGCAGTTCACGGATCGCACCGAGCAGTACCAGAATAGCGGTGAAGCCGACGCCCATCATCAGCCCATCAATAAAAGAAGGTACCATCGCATTTTTTGAAGCGAATGCTTCGGCGCGACCAAGGATGGCGCAGTTGGTGACAATCAACGGGATAAAGATGCCGAGAATCTTGTAGAGATCATAAAAATAGGCGTTCATCGCCAGTTCAATCGCGGTGACAAACGAGGCAATAATCAGCACAAAAACCGGGATGCGAATCTCGGGCCGAACCGAATTCCGGATGAGTGAAACGGTGACGTTCGATAGCACCAACGTTAAGGCGGTGGCGATACCGAGGCCGATGCCATTGACGGTGGTGGTGGTGACGGCAAGCAGTGGGCACAGACCGAGAACCTGCACCAGCGCGACGTTGTTTTTCCACAGACCATTATAGGTCAGTTCGTTGTAGCTACTATTGGCCATCATTATCCGCCTGCATTGCCGTTGGCGCCGCGTCGCCGCGTTTAAATAGTTGGTCGCGGTGTTGTTCAAAATATAACAGTGCGTTGTGTACTGCCTTTACCACCGCACGCGGGGTGACGGTGGCACCGGTGAACTGGTCAAAAATACCACCATCTTTTTTCACTCGCCAGCCAAGACCATCCGGCATCAGTAGCGATAACCCTCGAAAGCTATTGATCCAGCTTGAGCGTTCAGCTTCAATGCTATCACCCAGCCCAGGTGTTTCGCGATGACTCAGTACGCGCGCGCCACTGATGGTGCCATCGTAGTTGATCGCGACCAGTAGTTTTATTGCGCCATTATAACCGTCCGGAGCGATGGTGGTGATCACTGCCGCGATTGGTACCGATTTCATGCGGGCGAGATAAACCGTGTTCGACTTATGGCTGCCCAGCAGCGCTATCGATGTTACCTCAACGGTATCGCTGGCGATGTCATTATCGTGGCTGGCCGGTGGCACCAGCGCATGCAGGCTCTGTAGCAACGCCTGATATTCATTGTCGGCGATGCGTACCTCGGTGTTATCAAAGGTGAGCGCGACCATCGCGGTGCCCGCGATCGCAAAGACGCCAAGCAGCAGCGAGGTGGTGAGCATATGTTTAACGGCCACTGCGCTACCCCTTCTTATGGCCGAAGACGCTGGACTTGAAATAGTGATCAATCAATGGCGTGCACATATTAAGCAATAGTACCGCAAAGGCAACCGCATCGGGGTAGCCGCCCCAGGTGCGGATCACATAGGTAAAGATGCCAATGCCACAGCCGTAGATGATCTTGCCGCGATTAGAGGCGGCGGCGGTAACCGGGTCGGTCGCGATAAAAAACGCCCCCAGCATCGCGGCGCCACTGAAGAGGTGGAACATCGGGGTTGCGTAGTGCTCAGGGTCAATCAGGTAAAAAATTGATGAGATCACCAGTAGTGAGCCAAGCATCGCTACCGGGATATGCCAGCTAATGATTTTTTTATAGATCAACCACAGGCCACCGAGTAGAAAGCCACCACCGACCCATTCCCACCCTTTACCGCCGATCGCACCAAAGATCGGGATCACACTGAGGACGCGACTGGTCTCTTCATCCAGGCCGAGCTGGGCACGTACTTCATCCACCGTGTTGCCAAGTGCCAGATGGGTCTTAAGCGAGTCGAGCGGCGTTGCCTCCGTGAGTGCGTCAAAGGTTACGCCATCTGGTAGTACGTGAAAGAGGATGAACATCGTGGTTTCAAGAAAGTCGAGGCTATTGTCAGCCAGTGCGCTGGGCGGTATCCAGCTGGTCATCTCGCGTGGGAATGAGATTAGCAGCATCACGTAACCGACCATTGCTGGATTGAACGGATTAAAGCCGAGGCCACCGTAGAGTTGTTTGGCGATGATGATTGCAAAGGCGACGCCGATCACAGTGATCCACCACGGTGAAAGGGGCGGCAGCGTTAGTGCGATTAGTATTGCGGTTAGTGCGGCGCTGCCATCACTGAGAGCAGGAACCACCGGGCGTTGACGTAGTTTAAGGATTAACGCCTCGCATGACAGTGCCGTGACCAGTGCGATGCAGATATTGATTACCACGCCCCAGCCAAAAAACCACACATAGGCAATGATGCCGGGGACCAGCGCCAGCATCACCATCACCATCACGCGCGTGATGGAGGTGGGGGCAAGCTGATGTGGGGATGTAGGTGTATTAAATGGCATCGCTTTGTTTATCTGTTAGCGCAGTGTCTGCTGCGTTATTGTACCTGCTCATTGCTGTCCTTTGCTGCAGACGAGCCATCTTTTTTATCGACATCACCTTTTGGTGGCGTGACGGCGGCGGCTGCATCAGCAGCTTGATCTGGCTTTGTTGCCGTACCCTTTTTCCTGGCTTGCACCCGCGCCACCGCCGCCTGAATTTCGGCTTTGCGTGCATCCACAGCACTGTCGCGCTGGCTCATCGCTTCATCGCGCATTTTTTCCGCCATTTTGGCACCATCAACCGGTGCCGCCTTCTTCGGTCTGGGCGCTTTCTTTTTAGCGCGTTTGGCTGCGCGTTCCAGTTTCTCGCGTTCGACCCGCATCTGGCGGAACTCATGGCGCTCACGTGCCTGGTCTGATTTTTTCTGTTCCTGTTCCTGCGTCCAGATCGCCCCTTTGGCGAATCGATAGAACTGCACCAGCGGAATGTTGCTGGGGCAGACATAGGAGCAGCAGCCGCATTCGATGCAGTCGAACAGATCATACGCCTGTGCCTTGTCGAACTCTTTGGCGCGCGAATGCCAGTAGAGCTGTTGTGGCAGCAGTTTAACCGGGCAGACATCGGCGCACGCGCCACAGCGAATGCACGGCATGACCGGGCGATCCAGGCCGAGTTCTTTGCGGGTGGCAGCGATGATGCAGTTGGTGGTCTTAATCACCGGCAGCGAGGTGTCGTGCAGGGCAAAGCCCATCATCGGCCCACCCATCACGAGGCGTTCGATCTGCTCTGACTCAACATCGCATTGTTCTAGTAGTTCTTCGATCGGTGTGCCAAACAGCACTTCGAGATTGCGTGGGCGTTTAACCGCTGCCCCGGTGATGGTTACCATGCGTGAGACCAGTGGTTGCCCGAGGTGAATCGCGCGATAAATCGCCGCCGCCGTCGAGACGTTATGACATACCACGCCGATGCTGACCGCGAGGCCGTTGCTCGGCACCTCTTTACCGGTGATTACCTGTATCAACTGTTTTTCACTGCCCTGAGGATAGCGGGTGGGCATGAGTGCGACGCGCAAACCATCGATTCCCTCGGCGGCCTTGCAGATGCTTTCATAGGCCTGAGGTTTGTTATCTTCAATCGCGATCACGCACGCATCTGCTTGCAGCGCGTGGCGCATGATGCGGGCACCCGCAATGATCGATTGCGGCTCTTCACGCATCAACATGTCATCGCAGGTGATATAGGGTTCGCATTCGACGCCATTCAGGATAAGCGTTTTGATCTTTTTCTGTGAGCCGGGATTGAGTTTAATGAATGACGGAAAGCCAGCGCCACCCAGTCCGACGACACCCGCTTCACGGATGATATTACGCAGGTGACTGGGATTGGTTTCGGTGTAATCCTGTTCTGGTTTGTATTCGATCCATTTATCACATCCATCTGTCTCAATCACAATCGACCGCGCGCTAAGGCCTGATGGATGTGGGATTGGATAGTCAGCGATATCGATTATTTTGCCGGAAGTGGGTGCATGTACTGGTGCGCTGACATAGCCATCCGCACTGGCAATCTTCTGCCCTTTTAATACCCGCTCGCCAATTTTGATGATTGGCTCTGCCGCTGCGCCAATGTGCTGATGTAGCGGCAGGACCAATTTTGCTGGCATGCGTGCCTGTGCCGACGACTCCATCGTCGATTGCAGTTTATTCTGCTCAGGATGGATCCCACCGTGGAAGTCCCCGCGTTTTTCTGGTGTGTTGCCGTGACTCATGCCGAAGCCTCTAGTCTGCTATCTGGCCTGCTATCTGGTGGCGACTCCTGTGGGTATGGCCATTTCCAGGTCAGCATATCTTTTTTGATCTCGATCATCTCGATGCAATCCACCGGGCAGGGTGGCAGGCAGAGGTCGCAACCAGTGCACTCGGATTCAATAATGGTGTGCATCTGTTTGGCTGCACCGAGGATGGCATCCACCGGACACGCTTGTATGCATAGCGTGCAGCCGATGCAGGTCTGTTCATCAATAAAGGCGACGGTTTTGGCACTCTCAGCACCATTTTCAGGATTGAGTGGTAGTGGTTCAAGATCAAGCAGATCGGCGAGGGCGTGAATGGTCGCCTCACCGCCTGGTGGGCATTGGTTAATCTGAGCCTCTTCAGCGGCGATCGCCTCGGCATAAGGGCGGCAGCCGGGAAAGCCGCACTGGCCACATTGCGTCTGTGGTAATTGGGCGTCGATCTGCTCGACTAGCGGGTCGCCTTCAACCTTAAAGCGGATGGCAGCGAAACCGAGGATCAGCCCAAAAACAAGCGCCAGTGCGCTAAGTGCCAGGATCGATGTCAGCATATCAACCCTTTATTAATCCGGAGAAGCCCATAAAGGCGAGTGACATCAGGCCAGCAGTGATCAGCCCGATGGCTGGCCCCTGGAATACCACCGGCACATCGGCAGCGGCAAGGCGTTCGCGCATTGCCGCAAACAGGATCAACACAATTGAAAAACCGACTGCCGCACCAAAACCGTAGACTGCCGATTGCAGAAAGTTGAGTTCCTGTTGAATATTTAGCAACGCCACGCCGAGTACCGCGCAGTTGGTGGTGATCAGTGGTAGAAAGATGCCGAGCACCTTGTGCAGAAGCGGGCTACTTTTCTGGATCACCATCTCGGTGAACTGTACCACGACCGCAATCACCAGAATAAAGGTGATGGTGCGCAGGTATTCAATCCCGAGTGGTGCCAGCAGGTAGGTGTTGGCGAGATAGCTACAGACCGATGCCAGTGTTAAAACAAAGGTGGTCGCGAGCGCCATGCCAATTGCAGTTTCGAGTTTGCGTGATACACCCATAAACGGGCACAGGCCGAGAAACTTGGTTAACACAAAATTGTTAACCAGCACGGTGCTGAGCAGGATGAGGGCGAATTCGGTCATTGGGGGCTATTTATACGGTTTTATGTGATGTTATTCAGTCATTTACTCTACACTGCCAATGGTACTCTGCCTCTCCTTTTGCTTCAACGCAGATGATGTGGGGCTATTTAACCTTCATCCCTGGTTGCGCACCTTCATGCGGCTCCAGAATCCACAGTTCTTTGCCGCCTGGGCCGGCTGCCAGTACCATGCCTTCGGAGAGACCAAAGCGCATTTTACGTGGCGCAAGATTGGCGACCATCACTGTCAGTTTGCCTGTTAGTTCCGCTGGTGAATAGGCTGACTTGATCCCGGCGAAGACGTTACGCGTCTTTTCTTCACCAATGTCCAGGGTGAGCTGGAGAAGTTTATCGGCCCCCTCAATATGGTCTGCCTTGACGATCCTTGCAATGCGCAGATCGATTTTGGCAAAGTCATCAAACTGGATCGTGTTGTCGATCTCATCATTCACGGCATGTCCTGCTCTATTATCAGGGGTAGTCGTCTCTGCTTTTGCTACCTTACGCTTTTTTTGCTGGCTTTCTGTCTGCTGCGCTTCGCCATGCCGGGTCGGTGATGGTCTGGTCTGTTGTAATGTGGCGGCACTCGCTTCCAGCATTGCATCGATCTGTGGCTGCTCAATGCGTTTCATCAGGTGTTTATATTTGTTAATGGTGTGATCGGTGAGCAGGCCATCGACATCGCTCCACTGTAGTGGTTCGATATTCAAGAACGCCTCAACTTCGGCGGCCAGCCCTGGCAGTACCGGTTTGAGGTAGATGGTGAGCACCCTAAAGGCGTTGATGATTGCGGTGCAGACTTGATGTAGCGGTTGCTCCTGACCTTCTGCTTTGGCCATCACCCATGGTGCTTTATCACTCACATATTCGTTGGCCTGATCAGCGAGCGCCATGATTTCACGCATCGCCTCACTAAACTGACGAGCCTCAAAGCGTGCCGCGATCTGTTCTGCCTGCGCCTGAATCTCGGCGACCAGTTTGGCGCCATCATCATCCAGTGTGGCCGCTAGCTGGCCATCAAAGCGTTTGCTGATAAAGCCCGCAGAGCGTGAAGCGATGTTGATGTACTTACCTATTAGATTGCTGTTAACACGCGCGGTGAAGTCTTCGAGATTGAGATCGATATCTTCAACACGATCGCTTAGTTTCGCTGCAAAGTAGTAGCGCAGGTACTCGGGGTTTAGATGGTCGAGATAGGTGCGCGCCATAATAAAGGTACCGCGTGACTTTGACATTTTCTGTCCATCAACGGTCAAAAATCCATGTACGCAGATTTTGGTTGGGGTGCGATAGCCCGCGTATTTCAAGGTTGCAGGCCAGAACAGCGCATGGAAATAGAGGATGTCTTTGCCGATAAAGTGGTACAGCTCGGCATCGCTACCGGGTTGCCAGTAGCTATCGAAATCGAGCCCCTCTTTTTCGCAGAGATTTTTAAAGCTCGCCATGTAACCGACTGGCGCATCCAGCCATACATAAAGAAACTTGCCCGGCGCATCGGGGATTTCAAAACCGAAGTAGGGCGCATCACGTGAGATATCCCAGTCACGTAACCCAGCCTCGAACCACTCATTCATCTTATTAGCCGCTTCCAGTTGCAGTGGTGCGGCATCGCCTTCAGGGTTGAGCCATTCTTTCAGGAACGCTTCGCATTCACCCAGTTGAAAAAAGTGATGTTCAGATTCTTTGGTGACGGGTGTGGCACCCGACAGTGCTGAATAAGGTTTGATCAGATCCGTTGGGGCATAGGTAGCACCACACTTCTCGCATGAATCACCGTACTGATCCGGTTCGCGGCATTTTGGGCAGCCGCCCTTGATGAAACGATCCGACAGAAACATCTCTTTTTCTGGGTCATAGAGTTGCTCAATGGTGCGTTTGGTTATCAGGCCAGCCTTGTCAAGCCGGCGGTAGATATCCTGCGACAGTTCGCGGTTTTCATCCGAGTGGGTCGAGTGGTAGTTATCGAACTCGATCGCAAAATCAGAGAAGTCTTTAAAATGTTCGCCGTGGACGCGCTCAATCAGTGCCTCGGGGGTGATCCCTTCCTGCTCAGCACGTAGCATAATGGGAGTACCGTGGGTATCGTCCGCACAGACGTAGTGGCAGCTATGCGCGCGCATCTTCTGGAAACGTACCCAGATATCGGTCTGAATGTACTCAACCAGGTGGCCGATGTGAATGGAACCATTGGCGTACGGCAAGGCACTGGTGACCAGTATTTTGCGTGAACTCTTTGTTGTTGCGTCTGACGGCATATCGCCCCGAAATCCTGGTTTTGGTAACGTATTTCTTGTTACGAATTTTATTTTGTTATGCGGTTTGCGTGCATTTTCCTGCATTGGCTTTGATCTGTGCAGAATAACCCGCCATTATAGCCTAACTTGGCGGTTGATGGCACGTTGAGATATTGGCCGGATTCTCTGGAGATTGTCTCTAGCCGTATCATCAATGAAGTCTCGGGTATATCAGGGGTGACTTATGATATTTCCAGTAAGCCGCCCGCCACGATTGAGTGGGAATAACAGTTAGTTTTTTAATATAAAGGTGGGCAGCAACGCCCGCTTTTTTTATGACAACACCCCGGCTAGTGGGCTAATCACTGCATTGCCTCCGCGTTGAATCACATGGGTATAGATCTGTGTGGTACGTATATCTTTGTGTCCGAGTTGTTCCTGTACCGTGCGGATGTCTGCGCCACGTTCTAACAGATGTGTAGCAAACGAGTGGCGTAGGGTGTGGCAGCTCGCGGGCTTGTGGATGCTGGATTTTCTCACGGCATTTTTTACCGCGCGTTGTAGCGTCTGTTCGTCGATGTGATGGCGGCGTTCAGTGTTAGAGCGAGGGTCGATACTACGTGCTCTAGCAGGGAACAGATATTGCCAGCCCCACTCTTTGGGCGCATTAGGGTATTTTCGGTTTAATGCGTGAGGAAGATAAACAGAGCCGAAACCGTCTGCCAGATCTTTTTCATGTGCGCTTTTTACCTGTTCGAGGTGTTGTTTGAGTGGCGTGATGAGGTCGTCGGGAAAGGTGACAATACGATCCTTTGCTCCTTTTCCGTTAATGATATAAATGGCGCGATGATCAAAATCCAGATGCATCACGCGTAGACGCACACTCTCCATCAAACGAAGGCCGGAGCCATACATCAAACAGGCCGCTAGCCAATGAGTACCATTTAGCTGTTTGAGCAGCTCCCTAACCTCATCAGTGGTTAGCACGATGGGCAGTTTTCTCGGCTTCTTAGCACGCACTGCCTGTACACCACTTAGCGGTTTTTCAAGCACAATTTTGTATAAAAAGTTCAGCGCATTGAGCGCCTGATTTTGTGTACTCGCGGCAACATTTAGGCGAACGGCTAGATCAGTCAGAAAAGAAGTGACCTCTAGCTTACCCATCTCATGCGGGTGGCGTTTATTGTTGAACAGAATAAAGCGCCTGATCCAGTCAACATATACTTGCTCTGTTCGAATGCTATAGTGACGAACACGAATAGCACTTCTTACCTCATTTAGAAATGGCGACGATTTTTTATTGGTATCCATAGCAACTCCTCCTTGAGCTCATAAATTAATACGTTTACGTAAAAGCACTCTTCCTGAATGCAGGATGGCTAATATGAGTCAAAATGAAGTAATTAGCCAGCGAGAAAATTCATTAGAATATTAGCAATTAATGATGTTTTATGAGTTATGCTTTATAATATGCTATTAATTAAGCAATTAATTTAAAGTCATAATAAATTCGGGGTGATGAAAGGAGTTTCGTCAATAAATCGCCGTGTGGGATATGCGTCAAAGTGACGCGTTACTAAACGTCACTTTGACGTCTACTTAGCGTTAGATGCACAAGAATTTAAAAGGGTTGGGAAGCGCAGTTGAGGCGTTGGGTATTTGAGTTTTGAATGAAACTCATCCCTTTCATTCTTGAGTAGCAGCGGTAAAATAAGAAAAAGGAATCGGCATTATTTTTGGGTTTGTTGTTCGGTAGCGGTTCGCTGAATCGAGAGGCTTTAAATAAAATGGGTTTCTTTCAAGTGAATCGCAGGGCTATCGAATCGGGAAACGCAGCGTGTTTGGGAAGGTTCGGTAAGCGTTGTTAAAAGGTTGTGGTCGAAAAGTTGAGTAAATTGTTCGTTCACAAAAACAAAATGGTGCGCGCGTTGAGCGCAGTGAAAGTAACAGCTTCAGGGGCTGCATCTAACAAATCACTATAGCAGACGGGCATTGTCACCGTTTGTTTCCTGATAGTTCAGTGTGCCGCAGCTAAGCTCAAACGTTATGTGCCTACGTACTTCCCAGTTTCCACTGCCAGATTTAGGAATATAAAAATGAATACTTATTCTGATAAAACACAAAAAGAAAAAAGCCAATCGGTTACGAATGCTGTATCTCAAAAGCGTAGCAGTAGCACTTCTACTTTTCAGTTTGTCGACAATCGGCCTGAAGCCATTGCACAAAGGAAACTGCAAGAGTTGGCTAATAACAGTATAAAGGCCATACAGAAGAAACATAAGGGAGCAAGCATTGGCAAAACCATGCGGAAATCGGGGGATGCTAATGTAATATCCAGCATGTTTACACAACAACATATGGGGAATTACAAAACTGCTGAAAAAATAGCAAAACAAAGAGCTGGTGCTATTCCGGGTTCATGTCATGTGGTATCTATTGGTGAGCTATCAAGCATTTTTGCAGAAATAAACAACCGAGAATCTATAGGTTATCATGCTGCAGCTGGTAATAGAGTAGTCAACCCAATAACAGGAAACAATCAATTTCAAACAACCAGCTCATATAAAATATTTGAGTTCAGCTATGATAAAAAGAATAGAGTTAAAAAGGGGCGTGAAATAAGTGCACAGTTTTACTACGATGCCATACCGAATGGAGCTGGGGGATTTATTTTACACCATTTTGATGGTGTAGTTTGATGGCAGTTATCTGGTGGATAAATGAAAAGCCTATAACAAAAAATAGACGCCATTAAAACGAGCGTATATTTAAAACCTTTACGAAATGATATGCAATGCACATAACAATCACATGCACTCGGACAGCAAAAAGCGTCGCTCGTTCCTCGCTCTGCTTTTTGCTGCCGGTGATGTGAAGCGTTAGGCTAAAAAATCAAACAATAAGGGAATTATTATTATGTACAAAATCACAATAAAAAGATCGGCTAAAAATGGTACTTTAACATTCACCTCTCCTGGTAAGTCGATATCAACTCAATGCTATTGGAATGCAACTAAAAAAATTCCGGCCGGTACGTATATGAATTGCTCAGCAACTACAATGGCGCGTAAAAAGAACTCAAAAGGCATGCCGAGAGAAGCGATATTTCTACCTAATGTAACGGGTTTTTCTGAAATATTTATACATATGGGTAAGCCTCCATATGAGAAGTGGTCCGATGGATGTATTGTTATAGATGAAAGCAAAATAATTGAAATATATAATATTATCAAACCAAAGAATGGACATAATGTAACAGTTGTGATTAATGATTAATATAATGAAAAGCATACTATTAATATTCTTTATTTTAGTATCAGCATGCTCATCTACAAATGCATCTGAGAAAAATAAACATGAAGAAGAAAATGAATATTCAACTCTCTTATCTAGCCTTTTAAATATAAATGAAGACAAATATACATATATTGATGCTAAAGGAAAAAAACAACCAGACTCATTAAAAATGTTTAAAGAGCTTGAAAGGATTTACATTAAAAACATAACACCTGATTTTTCTAATAATAAATTCAGCACCAAACGTCTAAAAATTATAATGTTTTATTCATTTTATGCGCACGAGAAAAAATCAGGGGCATTTCAAGAGTACTTGGCATCGGACTTAATGCCAATATATAATGAAAATAGGGATGGTTTCTTGCAAATTCTAAAACAGCTTCCTTTTCTAACGCTATCAAATTGCAATAGATTGAATGCATACTTTGGTTTTGAAGGAAAAAACATCGAAAATAAAACTACATTTATTAAACAAAATAAAACTTATTTTAAAAATAATTTAAATGCAAAACAGTTTGAAACATGTATTAGCAGCTTCAATGAAAAGCCTAACAAATAAATTAACGCAGACCTAAAAAGTTACGCACCTTTTGTGGCGCTTCGCTAAAATGCCACAAAAGGCACGTAACTTTTCAGTCTGGTTATTAGGGCGTTAGATGCACAAGAATTTAAAAGGGTTGGGAAGCGCAGTTGAGGCGTTGGGTATTTGATTTTTGAATGAAAATCATCCCTTTCATTCTTGAGTAGCAGCGGTAAAATAAGAAAAAGGAATCGGCATTATTTTTGGGTTTGTTGTTCGGTAGCGGTTCGCTGAATCGAGAGGCTTTAAATAAAATGGGTTTCTTTCAAGTGAATCGCAGGGCTATCGAATCGGGAAACGCAGCGTGTTTGGGAAGGTTCGGTAAGCGTTGTTAAAAGGTTGTGGTCGAAAAGTTGAGTAAATTGTTCGTTCACAAAAACAAAATGGTGCGCGCGTTGAGCGCAGTGAAAGTAACAGCTTCAGGGGCTGCATCTAACAAATCACTATAGCAGACGGGCATTGTCACCGTTTGTT
The DNA here is from genome assembly GCA_021648525.1 of Gammaproteobacteria bacterium. Classification (GTDB taxonomy): domain Bacteria; phylum Pseudomonadota; class Gammaproteobacteria; order SZUA-140; family SZUA-140; genus SZUA-76. The sequence goes on along the minus strand of JAKISP010000048.1, from coordinate 2,685 downwards.
TCCTGATAGTTCAGTGTGCCGCAGCTAAGCTCAAACGTTAGGTTTAAAAAATTCCGAGTCGTTACAAATTCTAAAGCATGGTATTTACTAAATTTAGGGAGCTGGACATATGAAAAATGGAAGCACAGCTGAGATTAGTGATATAGAGTCTTATGTGAAGAATGTCCGAGAATTTGAAAAAAAATTAGTTATTTATCGAGGGATTTCGCAGGAGAGTGAAATGTGGCCTAAAATTATAAGGTCGTTTTTTGAAAGTGATGCATATCATAAATTCAAGGAAGATAATGAAAATAGATTCGATCACGAAGAAGTCAAAGATCTATTCAAGTATGCTTCCTGGGATAAAACTCTCAGTATTAGCCTTAAAAATTTATTTTTCCAATATGAAGAAACGTTATTCAATAGCTTTAAGCGCCAAGCTAGAGCTTATAGAAATTCAGATTCAGAACCAAAAAATGACTGGGAATGGTTGGCCTTAGCTCAGCATAGAGGGCTTCCAACTCGATTGCTGGATTGGACTAAGAATCCTCTTGCAGCATTGTATTTTAGTCTTCAAGGGAGTCTTGAAAAAGAAGACCATTGTTTTGTGCGTTACGTAGTATTGGGTGAAATCGGGAGTGGCCATAATCACATGGTTCAATCTGATTCTCAGGAAATATGCTCTCACCCATTAAAATATTGTGGTTCACCAAATAGATATTTGCCACCGGCGATAGATAAAAGAATTGTGTCTCAAGACGCAATATTTTCCATTCAAAAAAACCCACTATATCCAATTCTTGATGACTGGAAAGTGGAAACTCCTGATATTAGGTGTGGAGAGTTCAAAGTTCACAAAGATAATAGGAAAGATCTAATGGAGGGCTTGTTTTCTCTCGGGATAGATCAAGTAGTATTATTCCCTGACTTGAATAATTTATGTAAAAAACTAGATTGGGTTTGGAAAAATTATAAAAGTTTTTAGGTAGAATATTAACCTAACAAGGTTGATAAACACGGATCATTTTCAGCGTTGTTTGGCTGTGCTAAAAAAGCCTAGCACAGCCAAACAACGCTGAAAATGCCCGGTTATCAACGACGTTAGGGTAAAACATGAAAATCGCGTGTGTCTTGAATTCTAATGAAATAACTTCGGAAGTAGAATTAATTGTGTTTCCTGAAGCTATTAACAAGTCTGAAATTTCTAGGGCTAGTAACTTGTATGAGAATTCGGTAGTTGTCGGCGGAGTAGTGGAAAATAGAAATTGTCGAGCATTTATACAGCACCGAGGATTAAACCGAATCGATTATCTCAAAGTTGGTACAGATGGCAGAACTATCGGCTTAGACAACATCAACCAAATTCCAGTGTATGAACAAAAAAATATATGCATTGGTACATTGATATGTATGGATATAGATATTCCTGATTTTTCAATATCCGTCGTTGAGCGTATCAGATCAAGTAGCGCCAAAGTAAAAATACTATGTGTGCCTGCCGATATGGGTGGCGAATGGCTTCAAGGAGATATACTACCTTTCCCAAAAAAATACGAAGGCATTTATTTTATCCTGTGCAATAATATTGAAACTCATCAAATAAGGTGCAAAAGTTTTATAGCGGATACAAGCGGGAAAAAAATTGTTATACAAAATGGGGTTGAACCTTTATTTGCACAAATACCCTAACAAAAAAATCAAGCCGACGCAAAAAGACGCGTGGCTTATTTCAACGTTAGCGCTTAAAAAATATTAAAAATAGGAGGCTTTATATGATCGACTGTAAATTTGAACTGAATGGAAAACCTATGAGCACGTTCTGGTGTGGAGCCGCGAGTTTTCCGGCTTTCTCTGGCCTTGAAGAACAAGTGAATCAACGGCTTTTTGCTTGCGCAGCCAATTCTGGTCCAATTCCTCCAGGTACGTATTACATATTTGATCGCCAATCTGGAGGGTTGCTTGGGTCTTTTCGAGATATGTTCAACGATCACAGCAACTGGTTTGCCCTGCATGCCATTGATGGTAAAATTGATGACGAAACATATTGCAATAAAGTAAAGCGAGGCGCATTTCGGCTCCACCCTAAGGGTGACTTGGGTATTAGTCAGGGTTGCATTACTATCGACAGCAAAGCTGATTACCAATTTTTGAGAGGCATTCTAAAAAATTCAAAACAAAAACCAGTACCCGGATCAGAGCTACTGGCCTATGGCAAGGTAACCGTAAGATGAAAAGGGTAAGCTTCATAAGTTTAATTGTGATATGGATTTTATTTTCGTCGTTTTGTCTTACATATTGGATTATCAATTATTCGGCGGGAATAATTCCAAACCCACCTGAAGTGTTCTGGGTATGGGTCATTGATGTGATGGGTGCATATGACCAAAAAACAGACGCTATAATTCTTGTTGGGTTTATCGCATCCATTTTAATTATGTCTGTATTTACCCTGTTTATATGGCTATTGAGGCATTATATAAAATTGCGCTAACAAAATGCTCCAGCGGACATTTTAAAGCGGTGTTTGTTTGTGTGAGTCGCAAGCTCCATTTTCACACAAACAAACACCGCTTTAAAACGCCGCTGAGCAAGGCGTGTGTGCCGGGCATGGCACTTAACTAGTCAGATGAAAGTTCTGATACCAGGTATTCGCAGAGCCGAAGGTTAGCGAAAGGGCAAGGTTAACATCGTGAGGTGCTGGCTGGA
>JAKISP010000047.1 GCA_021648525.1 Gammaproteobacteria bacterium | reverse complement strand
GCTGGTGATTCTATTGGTTTGAAGTCGCAAACTTATTTTACCAAAATGAATCAGGCACATTCTTTTTTTTAGCCATTAAACGCTAATAAACTCGCTGCTTTGTAGCGTTTTGCAAGAGGCTCATAGGGTAGATATGGATAAAGAGGATCAACACAATTCTGACGATAATTTGGCTCTACAGGAGGCTAAGCCAAAGTTAAAGCGTCCGCCGCTTTATAAAGTGTTACTTCTTAATGACGATTACACGCCAATGGATTTTGTTGTCCATATTTTGCAGGACCATTTTAGCATGACTAGCGAGCAGGCAACTCAGGTCATGTTGCAGGTGCATACACGGGGGGCTGGCGTTTGTGGTGTTTTTACACGTGATATCGCCGAAACCAAAGTAGCACTGGTAAATCAATACGCGCGCGAAAATCAGCATCCGCTGAAATGCACCATGGAGGAAGCGTAGCGAACCAAACCAAACCAAACCCAGGTAGGTGCCCAATGTTAAGTAAAGATCTTGAATACACCCTCAATGCAGCATTTCAGTCTGCTAGAGACAGAAATCATGAGTTTATGACAGTAGAACATCTGCTGTTGGCACTGTTTGATAACGCTGAGTCTTGCGCGATTCTCAGGGCGTGTGATGCCGACATCGATGGGTTAAGAAAAGAGCTTGAAGCTTTCCTTGAAGAGAGCACCCCATTACTGAGTGGGGAAGAGCGAGAAACACAGCCAACACTGGGTTTTCAGCGGGTACTGCAACGAGCCGTTTTTCATGTTCAATCTTCAGGTAAGCGAGAAGTGGGTGCCCCTAACGTATTGGTGGCGATTTTTGGTGAGCAAGACTCTCAGGCAGTTTACTTCCTGAATAAACAGGGTATCACTCGGTTGAATGTTGTTAGTCATCTTTCGCATGGTCTGTCGAAAACTTTAAATGATGATAAAAATGAAAGTGTCTCCTCTGATGTCGATGGCGTAGCTGATGAGGCGGAGGCCGCAAAGACCCCGTTAGAAAGTTATGCCACCAATCTTAATGAGCGTGCTAAAGCGGGCAAGATTGATCCATTAATTGGGCGTGATGCAGAAGTGCACCGTGTGGTGCAGATACTGTGTCGTCGTCGTAAAAATAATCCATTGTTAGTCGGTGAAGCGGGCGTTGGTAAAACTGCGATTGCTGAAGGGCTGGCAAAGATGATCGTTGATAAAGAGGTGCCCGATGTGCTCGCGGAAAGCACTATCTATTCGCTTGATATGGGAGCCTTATTAGCGGGTACAAAATATCGTGGTGATTTTGAGAAACGCTTGAAAGGGCTGCTTGCTCAGATTGTAGCGGAAGAGGGCGCGGTGCTTTTCATCGACGAGATACATACCATTATCGGTGCGGGTGCTGCATCGGGTGGGGTGATGGATGCCTCAAACCTGCTTAAACCAGCATTAAGCTCGGGCGAATTACGTTGCGTGGGTTCAACGACGTACAGCGAATACCGCGGTATTTTCGAGAAAGACCGGGCGCTGGCACGCCGTTTCCAGAAGATCGATGTGGATGAACCTTCAGTGAGCGAAACCATCGATATTTTAAAGGGCTTGAAGTCTCGCTTTGAAGAGCACCATAAAGTGAGGTATACGGCTGATTCACTGAAGACTGCTGCAGAGTTATCTTCGCGTTACATTAATGACCGTTTTATGCCTGATAAGGCGATTGATGTGATTGATGAGGCGGGAGCCAATCAGCGTTTGCAACCCGTATCTAAGCGTAAAAAAACCATTGGTGTCAAAGAGATTGAGGCGATTGTTGCCAAGATTGCACGCATCCCCGCGAAGAGTGTGAGTAGCTCTGATAAGGCAAAATTGCGCACTCTGGAACGTGATCTGAAGATGGTCATCTATGGTCAGGATGAGGCGGTAGATACACTATCGACGGCAATTAAAATGTCTCGTTCTGGCTTAGGTGAAGCCACTAAGCCGATTGGTTCATTCCTGTTTGCCGGGCCAACCGGTGTTGGTAAGACAGAGGTCTGTCGTCAGCTTGCTCACATTTTAGGCATTGAACTGATTCGTTTTGATATGTCTGAATATATGGAACGCCACGCTGCTTCACGTTTGATTGGCGCACCACCGGGCTATGTTGGCTTTGATCAGGGTGGGCTGTTAACCGAGGCGGTGAATAAGCAGCCGCATGCGGTTTTGCTGTTCGATGAGATTGAAAAGGCACACCCGGATGTCTTTAACTTGCTACTGCAGGTGATGGATCACGGTACGTTAACGGACAACAATGGTCGTAAAGTAGATTTTAGAAATGCGATTATCATCATGGCGAGTAATGCAGGTGCAGAGCAGATGAGTCGAGCATCGATCGGCTTTGCGCATCAGGATCACTCATCTGATGGGATGGAAGTGATCAAACGTACTTTTACCCCTGAGTTTAGAAATCGTCTTGATGCGATTGTGCAGTTTAAGGCGCTGGATGCGGTGACGATTGCCAATGTCGTTGATAAATTCATTATTGAATTAGAGGCGCAACTAGAAGAGAAAAAGGTGGTGCTTGATATTGAAGAGCCAGCGCGCGAATGGCTGGCGATGCACGGCTATGATCCTGCGATGGGGGCACGTCCGATGGCACGTACGATTCAGGATTACGTCAAAAAGCCACTGGCTGAAGAGTTATTGTTTGGTCGCCTGGTTAAGGGTGGCCGAGTGAAAATTAGTGTTAAAGATGATGAACTGGCGTTCGATATCGAAGGGGTTGAAGAAACCGTTGGTAGTTAGTCGCACTGTTCCAGCAATCGGCAGATGTCGGTTGCTGGAAACCCTTCGTTACGATTACGTTTAACCCTGCCGCTGGATCAGCGTGCGCGGTAGGTAATGCGCCCTTTTGAGAGGTCATATGGTGTCAGTTGTACGGTCACTTTGTCACCCGTCAGGATGCGGATGTAATGTTTGCGCATTTTTCCGGAGATGTGTGCGGTGACGACATGTCCATTTTCGAGTTCTACACGGAACATCGTATTTGGCAGTGTCTCAACGACGGTGCCTTCCATTTCAATATGTTCTTCTTTTGCCATGCGTTTATATAGTCATCTAATTTTAGTTAAGTTGTTTTTGTCGTGGGCTTTTAACCGGATATTTCAGGGCGAATGCCGCATGCTCACCGGGGTTACCACCTGAGCGGCGAGATTATACACCATTTTTTTTAATTTCTCGCTATTGCAGCATATCATAGAGTCAAATTGAATCAAAAAAGACTCAATCAGTCATCTTTAGGTAGTCAAAGAGCGCTTTTCCACTGCTCGGGGGCCTGGCTTCGACTGTTGCAGGCATCTCCAATATGCTCAATAAAAGTGGTGCGTGCGATTTCTTCAGCGCCGAGACTGCTCATATGGCTGGAACCCACCTGGCAGTCGACGAGTGAAAACTGCCATTTTTTGAGTTGTGCGACAAGGTGGGTAAAGGCAACTTTAGATGCATCTGATTCACGACTGAACATTGATTCACCAAAAAAAACCTGGCCGATAGCGATGCCATAAAGCCCGCCGACCAGTTTACCATCGCGCCATGCCTCTACTGAGTGAGCATGGCCGAGGCGATGCATCTCGATATAGGCGTGTTGCATCTGTGCGGTGATCCAGGTACCGAGGCCATCGTTTCGAGCAGTGGCACATGCTTGAATGACTTCATCAAAGGCGTGATCCAGGGTGATCTCAAAGCGTTGTTGGCGAAGCCGCTTTTTCAGGCTTCGCGACATCCTTAGGCGTTCCGGATATATGACTGCACGCGGGTTGGGACTCCACCACAGGATCGGCTGGCCATCGCTGTACCACGGGAAGATACCGTGTCGGTAGGCGTTAAAAAGTGTTTCTGCCGAGAGATTGCCACCGACCGCGAGCAGGCCATCGGGTTCCTCCAGTGCGAGCGATACATCGGGAAAGTGGCATTCCGGCTGATAAGGGTCTAGATAAGCAGGTTCTAGTGGTGCACTCATGAAGGCTGCTTTTTGTACGGTAGATGGCGGCTCAACATCTCCTGGTAGCGCCCTAAGTCCTGTCGCTCATAATCGACCGCTTTTTGAATAGCCTCTCGAAATGCAGGATGCGCGATCCAGTGGCGTGAGTGGGTGGTGGTGGGGTAAAAGCCACGCACCAGTTTGTGTTCACCTTGTGCACCCGCTTCAAAGCGTTTGAGTTTGCTAGCAATGCAGTAATCGATCGCGCGGTAATAACAGACCTCAAAATGAAGGCTGTGGTAGTCGTCAAGGCAGCCCCAGTAACGCCCATAAAGGGTGTTATTGTTCACAAAATTGAGTGCGGCGGCAACATTCTGGCCATCTTTTTGCGCCGTGATCATGATGATGTTATCCGCCATTGTTGCGCCAATCTCTCTGAAAAAACCAATGGTAAACGGTGTTTGATGGCCGCGCTTCAGGTAAGTATTACGATGGAAATGGTAAAAATTGTTCCATTGCTCATCGTTTATTTCATTGCCGTGTAGTAGTTGTACTGTGATATCTGCTTCTTCGATACGCCGTCGTTCGCGCTTCACTTTTTTGCGGTGGCGTGAGGCGAGTTGCGCGAGGAATGCGTCAAAATCTTCATAATCGTGATTGATCCAGTGGTATTGAGTGTCGGCACGCGCTATCAGCGATGGCTGGTTGAGGTGTTGCTCATCATGCTCATCCAGAAAAAGGCAATGCAGCGACGAGACCTGAATGGTTTGCGCGTAGTCGAGAATATAGTCGATTAGTGCATTGATCGTCTGCTTGTCGTGCCGGTCTTCGATTAACAGGCGTGCGCCGGGCACGGGTGTGTAGGGCGTTGCGATGACCAGCTTGGGGTAGTAATCCAGCCCGTTGCGTTCATAGACCCCAGCCCATGCCCAGTCGAAGACAAACTCCCCCCATGAGTGGTGCTTGAGGTACATTGGTACGGCTGCGATTAGTTGTTCATCGCGATGGCCAAGCACGTAGCGTGGCTCCCAGCCGCTTTCTGCGCCAACGGATTGATGGCGTTCCAGTGCGCTGAGAAAGGCGTGGTTCAAAAAGGGGTTGTCAGCGGCGAGGTGATTCCAGTCGGCGACAGGAACCGCTTGAATGCTGTCAGCAATGGTAAATTTCATCGTGTTGGGGTGTGTCGGTTTTGCAAGGCGTGCGGCATCCATGAGCGCATGTGATACGTTTTGATCCGATCCGTTGATGTGGGGTAAATGATCAGGCGTCCTGCTGTGGTGGTTATTTAAAAGACTTAATCATGCCTGCAATCTCAAACTCACCTTCTGACGGGCCAGGGTTTGAGCGAATGACTTCGATCACGGCATCAAGCGGTGGCGTTGCACTAGTGCCGGGCACGACGTGAATCTCAATCAGTGAGTTCACTTCCTGGGCTTCGCCAGCAATAAAGAAGATCCCGTTACCGCTGAGGTTTCTGGTGACGCCTTCTTTCTGCGCATCATTGCTGCCCGCTTTTCTGTATTTAACGGTGGATTCTGTCTTGATGCGTTGAAAACGCCTTAACTCATTGACATTGTACATCTGGAACGCCTCCTCAATGCAGATTCAGTTGTCGCTTAGTGTAGCAGCCTGAACCCTTTCAGGCTGCGAGCCTGGCTGCATTTTATTGCTAAATGGGACGCTATGCTGAATCCTGCGCTAGCTTGTCCAGGAAACGCTCGGCGTCGAGTGCCGCCATGCAGCCGGTGCCTGCTGAGGTGATCGCCTGGCGATAGATCGGGTCTGATACATCGCCCGCAGCGTAGACGCCGGGAATACTCGTCTGTGTTGTATTGGCTTTGCCGTCATTCTGGGTCGTTAGATAGCCATGTTCCATCTCCAGTTGTCCGTCAAACAGTGAGGTATTGGGTGAGTGGCCAATGGCGATAAAGACCCCCTGGACCTGAAGTTCCCTGGTCTCATCGCCTTTAAAGCTTTTGAGGCGTAGACCAGTGACGCCGCTGTCATCACCCAGTACTTCATCCAGTGTCTGTCCCCATTCGATGGTGACATTGCCTGTCTCTGCTTTTTTGAGCAGCTGGTCAGAGAGGATCTTTTCAGAGCTGAATTTATCGCGGCGGTGAATCACCGTGACATGTGAGGCGATATTCGACAGGTAGAGTGCCTCTTCAACTGCGGTGTTGCCACCACCGATAACGGCGACTGGGTGATTGCGGTAGAAAAAACCGTCACAGGTGGCGCAGGCAGAGACACCGCGCCCCTGAAAGGCCTCTTCCGAAGGGAGTCCCAGATACATGGCCGATGCGCCGGTGGCAATAATCAGCGCATCGCAGGTGTAGGTGGCGCTGTCACCGGTCAGGGTGAATGGGCGTTGTTTGAGGTCGGCAGTGTGGATGTGGTCAACGATGATCTCGGTATTGAAGCGTTCCGCATGTGCCTGCATGCGCTGCATCAGTGCCGGGCCTTCGACGCCTTCGTTGTCGCCGGGCCAGTTATCGACGTCAGTCGTGGTGGTTAGCTGGCCACCCTGTTGCAGGCCGGTGACCAAAACGGGTTCGAGGTTGGCACGTGCTGCGTAGACCGCAGCGGTGTAGCCGGCAGGGCCTGAGCCGAGGATTAACAGGCGGCAGTGTTTTGTTTCGCTCATCAGTAATGCTCCATCAATTTCGTGTCAATTATTGTACTTAACTTGTTATGTCTGTGTGCTAGAGTGCAGGGTGTTTCAGCCGTTTGAATTTTCGAACGATTTAATTACTACAATTTATTTAAACGTCAAAGGGTTGAAGTCTTAAAGTCATGTAAATTTTAGGCCGAAAAAAACGTTGTGAAGATACTGCCATGCCCATTACTAAAATATGGGTGAAATACTACGTGAAGCAAGGAGCCTGGTCAAAGATGCGTATTGGAATTCCACGTGAAATTAAACCGCTCGAAGGGCGGGTTGGTCTGATTCCCGCTGCGGCGGCTGAGCTGGTAAAGCAGGGGCATGAGCTGTTTATTCAACAGAGTGCTGGTGAACTCAGCGGTTATGATGACGCGCAATACACTGCGCTCGGTGTTGAGCTGAAGCCTGATGCAGTCAGTTTATATGGGGCTGCTGAGATGATCATTAAGGTCAAAGAGCCGATCGAACCGGAAATAGGCTTGCTGCGGAAAGATCATCTGTTATTTAGTTACCTGCATTTGGCTGCCGAACCTGAATTAACGCAAAAGTTGCTTGATATTGGGTTGACAGGGGTGGCATTTGAAACGGTAGAAGAAAACCGGCAATTGCCTTTACTGGCGCCGATGAGTGATATAGCAGGGCGACTGGCAACACAAATTGGTACCACGCTGTTGCATCAGCCCAATGGCGGTAAAGGTATTCTGCTCGGTGGTCTACCCGCAGCCCCGCGTGGTCGGGTGGTGATTCTGGGTGGTGGTGTGGCAGGTGGCGGGGCGGCGACACTAGCAGCCTCGATGGGTGCCGAAGTGGTGGTGTTTGATAAAGATCGTGTCAAACTGGAGCAGATGCGAGCCCTTGGCCCCAATGTAACGGCGCTGTATGCCTACCATGATCTGATTGGCGAAGCGGTGGCGCGGGCTGATCTACTGATTGGTGCGGTATTGATTCCCGGCGCAAAGGCGCCACATCTCGTATCACAGGAGATGGTCAGGTCGATGGAAGATGGTAGTGTGGTGATCGATATTGCCGTTGATCAGGGTGGCTGTATTGAAACGACTCGCGCCACTAATTATCAGGCCCCGACCTTTGTGTGGGAGGGGGTGGTTCATTTCGGCGTTACCAATATGCCGGGTGCGGTACCGCGTAGTGCCTCACAGGCGCTGTCGGCGGCATTGATTCCGTATGCGATTAAACTGGCCAACGGTGAACTGGAGCAGCATGCCAGCCTGCAGGCGGGTATTAATGTGCGTGATGGCGAATTAATTCATCCCGAATTAATCCAGTTGGCGTTAAAACAATCGTAACTATTCAGCATAGTAAAAAATACGTGACTTATTTTGGGCGTGATTAAACAATTTATGGCATAATTCCTCACTGTTTTTATCGTCGCTGATATCAGATTTTTTGATGTTGGATACTGAATGTTAATCTCAAATTTTAAAGACTAAGTGAGTGGGCCGAGCATCGCGTAATAAATCTGAGGGCCCATCGCCGTTGGCGGGCCACCTGGTAAGAGGGCTGCGCGAAGGTGCGCTCTTTATTTTTGGCGTGGTGGCATTGTATATGCTGCTGTCGTTGGTGACCTATGATGCCAATGATCCTGGCTGGTCTCACAGTTCCAATAGTGACATTGCATACAATAAAGGCGGCGTTGCCGGTGCCTGGTTTGCGGATATCTTTCTCTCCCTGTTCGGTTATTTTTCATATCTGTTTCCACTGATGGTTGCCTACGGGGGCTGGCTGATCTATCGCGGCCGCGCCTCAGAAGAACCCGTTGATATGCGGCAGTTGGCGCTGTGTAGTGGTGGTTTTCTGTTAACGATAATTGCTGGCAGTGGCCTGGCCGCTCTTCATTTTGTCAGCTCGCCTGAAGCGTTACCGATGAGTACCGGTGCCGGTGGTGTGCTCGGTGGCGGTGTCGGTAGCGTGCTCGTAACGCCGTTTAGCTTTATCGGCGCGACGTTATTGCTGTTGGCGCTATTTATGACAGGGGTTACACTTTTTACGGGTCTCTCGTGGATTTTGTTGATGGACCGTACCGGTGAGTTAACTTTTAAATTGATTGATGCGCTACGTGATCAGTACGACCGTCTGCGTGACTATCTTGAAGGGCGTCGGGTGCGCAATGAGCGCAATGAAGTCACTGCGGTGGCGAAAGAGAAAGATAAGACTCGCGTTAAACCGCGTATTGAACCGGTGATCAAGAAACTGCAGCCGAGTATCCGCATGGAAAAAGAGCGTCAGGTGCCGCTCTTTAAGACTACGACCAAAGGTGATCTGCCGCCGCTGGCATTGCTGGATGAACCGGAGACCACTAAAAATAATATCTCTCATGCATCACTTGAGGCGATGTCTCGCCAGGTTGAATTAAAGCTGCAGGAATTTGGGATTGAAGTTCAGGTGGTCGAAGTCCACCCAGGGCCAGTGATAACCCGTTATGAACTGCAACCTGCGGCAGGCGTGAAGGTGAGTCAGATTAGCAATCTGGCGAAAGACCTGGCGCGAGCACTGTCGGCAATTAGTGTGCGTATTGTTGAGGTAATTCCCGGTAAATCTGTTGTGGGACTTGAGATCCCCAATGAACATCGAGAGATGGTGCGCCTGAGTGAAATCATCCAGTCGGAAGCGTATGACCGCATCTCGGCACCGATGACGTTGGCGCTAGGTAAAGATATTAGTGGTAACCCGGTGGCTGTTGACCTGGCTAAAATGCCGCACCTGTTAGTGGCGGGTACCACCGGGTCTGGTAAATCGGTGGCGGTTAACGCGATGATCCTGAGTATGCTCTATAACGCATCACCGAAAGAGATGCGCCTGATCATGATCGATCCGAAGATGCTGGAGCTTTCAATCTACGACGGTATTCCTCATCTGCTTGCTCCCGTGGTGACTGATATGAAAGAGGCGGCCAATGCCTTGCGCTGGTGTGTCGCGGAGATGGAGCGACGTTATGGCTTGATGGCGGCATTAGGTGTGCGAAATATCGCCAACTTCAATCGTAAAGTGCAGGATGCGATCGATAGTGGGAACCCGATTCCAGACCCGTTGGCAAAACCTTCCGACGCACTAACGGTTGATGGCGAAGAGACTATTATGCTTGAGCCGTTGCCGTATATCACGGTGATTGTCGATGAGCTGGCCGACATGATGATGACCGTGGGTAAAAAGGTTGAAGAGTTGATTGCACGCCTGGCGCAGAAGGCGCGCGCGGCAGGAGTGCATCTGATTCTGGCGACACAGCGTCCGTCCGTGGATGTGATTACCGGCCTGATTAAGGCCAACATTCCAACCCGTATCGCATTTCAGGTCTCATCCAAGATCGATTCGCGTACCATTCTGGACCAGGGTGGTGCTGAGCAATTGTTAGGTCACGGTGATATGCTTTATCTACCGCCGGGTACTGCGGTGCCGACGCGTGTCCACGGTGCTTTTGTCGATGATCATGAAGTGCATAAAGTGGTGGCGCACCTCAAAAAATATGGTGAGCCAGACTACATCGATGAAGTGCTGGAACCGAATGATCTCAGTGGTGCGGATGGTGGCCTGCCACAGGTCGAGGGTGCCGAGAGCGATGAGCTTTATGATTCTGCTGTGCGCATCGTGACCGAGACCCGCAAGGCCTCTATTTCTGGAGTGCAGCGTCGCCTCAAGATCGGTTACAACCGTGCCGCGCGACTGGTTGAGGGGATGGAACAGGCGGGTATTGTTGGTCCACTGGAATCTAACGGTTCACGCGAAGTGCTAGCGCCACCACCGGCCAAATAGAGGAGGGCTTGTTCGTTATGTCTCGTTACATCTGTCAATTGATTACTATTCAACTGGTACTGTTCTCGCTGCTTATGCCATTTTCGGCAAAGGCAGGGGAAGGATTTGAGCGGCTCGATAACTTTTTCGAAGGGCTTGGAAGTCTACGTGCCAACTTTGAACAGACGGTGATTGATGCTAGTGCTTTTTCAATAGAGAAGAGCGGCGGGGTGTTAATCATGCAACGCCCGGATAAGTTTTTATGGGATTACCAGCGCCCTTATCAGCAGGCGATTATTGCTGATGGTAAAAAAATCTATATCTATGACGCAGACCTTGAGCAGGTGACCGTTAAGGTGATGCAAAAGTCGATGGGTGATACACCCATGCTATTGCTGAGTAGCGGCGGTGCGCTTGCAGATAGCTTTGTGATTACTGAAATGGGTGAAGAGAGTGGTCTTGAGTGGCTACAGCTAAAACCCAGGGCACAGCAAAGCAACTTCAGCATGATGAGACTTGCCTTTGATAAAAATACATTACGGATAATGGAACTGGTTGATAGCTTTGATCAGACCACGCGCCTGCAGTTTAGTGAGGTAAAGCGTAACCCGAAGATCGATAGTGCACTGTTCAGGTTTGTTGCGCCGCCTGGTGTGGATGTGATTGAAGAGCTGCCCTAAAGTGGCCAATGCGGCGGAAAAGATGACGACAGTGCGGGATGACATGCAGGGCCACCCGTTGGCTGATCGCATGCGTCCGCAGTCGATCGATGAGTTCTTTGGCCAGGTCCATCTGATGGGTTCAGATAAACCACTGCGCAGTGCGATTGAAGCAGATAAGCTGCATTCGATGATCTTCTGGGGCCCGCCTGGTAGCGGCAAGACAACACTGGCGCGACTGATTGCGCGCTATGCCGATGCAGAGTTTATTAGTCTCTCTGCCGTTTTGTGTGGTGTTAAAGATGTGCGTGAAGCGGTCGCAAAGACGCAGGGCTTTATGACTACGCAGGGGAGGCGCACGGTGCTGTTCATTGATGAGGTGCACCGCTTTAACAAGGCACAGCAAGATGCCTTTCTGCCTTACATTGAAAACGGCACCTTTATTTTTATTGGTGCGACTACTGAGAATCCATCGTTTGAATTAAACAACGCGCTGTTATCGCGGGCACGTGTCTATGTATTAAAGGCACTGGCGACAGATGCGATTCGTGACATCGTTGATCGTGCATTGCACGATGAGGTACGTGGCCTTGGTCGGCGTGATATTGAATTTCCAGAAGTGCTCAGAGATGAGCTGGCGGCCGCTGCCGATGGTGATGCACGTCGTGCACTGAATTTTCTGGAGATCATTAGCGACCTTGCCCCGCATGAAAATGATGATGAGAGTAAAAAACAACTTGTCTCTGAAACGCTGATTAACGAAATTCTGAGCGGCGGTGTACGCCGTTTTGATAAAGGTGGAGCAGCCTTTTATGACCAGATCTCAGCGCTGCATAAATCCGTGCGTGGTTCATCCCCAGACGGGGCACTTTACTGGTTTGCGCGGATGATCGACGGCGGTTGTGATCCGCTCTATATTGCACGGCGTGTGGTGCGCATGGCGAGTGAAGATATCGGCAATGCTGATCCTCGTGCGTTGCAGATCGCGCTCAATGCATGGGATGTGCAGGAGCGTTTGGGCAGCCCGGAAGGTGAACTGGCGATTGCACAGGCAGTGGCTTATCTCGCCAGTGCCGCGAAGAGTAATGCGGTTTACATGGCTTATAAGGCGGCGTTGAGTGAAGTTAAGGATCAGGGTTCGTTAGAGGTGCCGATTCATCTACGGAATTCACCGACGAAATTGATGAAGGAACTCGGTTACGGCAAGGCGTATCGCTATGCCCATGATGAGCCAGAGGCCTACGCGGCCGGTGAAACCTATTTTCCTGATGAGCTCGGTGAACGGCAATATTATCATCCAGTGCCACGAGGACTGGAGAGCAAAATCAAACAGAAGCTCGATTATTTTTCATCGCTCGATCAAAAAGTACGTGGTGGCGGTTAATGCAGTTGTTGGCCATTGCTGTCGGCGGCGCGTTGGGTGCCGTGCTGCGTTACGGTATGGCGAGTGGTGTTACCCACTGGCTGGGGCGTGGTTTTCCGTACGGCACGTTGTCGGTCAATGTGCTTGGCTCGCTATTGATGGGGGTTCTGTATGTGTTGCTGATTGATCGACTGCAGCTAAACTCAGAGTGGCGTGCGGCGTTATTGATTGGCTTGCTGGGTGCCTTTACCACCTTTTCGACCTTCTCGATGGAGACATTGAATCTGATCGAACAGGGTGCGTTGCTTAAGGCGGGGCTGAATATCGTATTGAGTGTTGTATTATGTGTCGGTGCCACCTGGCTTGGCGTACTGGCAGGGAGACAGCTATGAAACAGATCACGGTAACAATGGTGCGGGTTTATCTAACAGAGGCAGAGGGGAAACTTGATCCACTGATTAAACGACTGCATGACTGGGAAAAGGTGCGCGGTGTGACAGTCTTTCGAGGCATTTCCGGCTTTGGGCAATCGGGTAAGATGCTCTCATCAAACTTGCTCAGCATGTCACTGGATTTACCGGTGGTGGTCGAGTTTTTTGATGAACCGGAAAAAGTGCTCTCCATTCTTGAACACCTGGAAGAGATGATCGCCCCCGGCCATATTGTGAGTTGGGATGCCAACCTGATGGTCGAAGGCTAAAAAAAGTAAAAGTATAAATAGGAACAAAGAGACAACGATATATGATTGATCCACAACTCATTCGAAATGATCTGGACAGTGTTGCTAAGCAATTATTAAAGCGTGGCTTTACGCTTGATACTGAACAGCTAATCGCACTAGAGGCACAGCGAAAAATGGTGCAGGTTGAAACGCAGGCGCTGCAATCTGAGCGTAACACGCGCTCTAAATCGATTGGTAAGGCGAGGGCGTCGGGTGAAGATATTGCGCCATTGCTGGCAGAAGTCGCCGAGCTTGGTGATCAATTGAAAGCAGGTGAAGCGCGTCTGGCTGAGATTCAATTTGAATTAAATGAAATTTTGCTAGGAGTGCCCAACATTCCGCATGCCGATGTGCCTGAAGGTAAAAGTGAAGATGACAATGTTGAGATTCGTCGCTGGGGTGAGCCAACGCAGTTTGATTTTGAGCCGAAGGATCATATTGATCTTGGCGTGGCCCTTGGTGGAATGGATTTTGAGACCGCGAGTAAAATAACAGGTTCACGTTTTACTGTGATGACAGGTTCGATCGCGCGCCTGCATCGTGCGTTGATTCAATTTATGTTAGATCTACACACCAGTGAGCATGGTTATACCGAGACCTATGTGCCTTATATGGTGAATGCCGATAGCCTGCGCGGTACTGGAAACCTGCCCAAATTCTCTGACGATCTTTTTAAACTGAATGGCGAGCAGGAGTACTACCTGATTCCAACGGCAGAAGTGCCAGTGACCAACATCGTGCGCGATGTGATCATTGATGCTGACGAGATGCCGCGCAAGTTTGTTTGTCATACCCCTTGTTTTAGAAGCGAAGCGGGATCGTATGGAAAGGATACCCGCGGGCTGATACGTCAGCATCAGTTCGAGAAGGTTGAGTTGGTTCAGATCGTTAAGCCACAGGAATCGGGCGCTGCTCTGGAGTCGTTGACTAATAGCGCTGAACAGGTGTTGCAGAAGCTTGGGTTGCCCTATCGTGTGGTTATTTTGTGTGGTGGAGATATCGGCTTCTCCTCAACTAAAACCTATGACCTTGAGGTATGGTTGCCGGGACAGCAGCAGTATCGTGAGATCTCGTCATGCAGTAATTTCGAATCATTTCAGGCTCGACGCATGCAGGCACGCTGGCGCAATCCTGAGACCAGAAAACCGGAGCTGGTACATACCGTCAATGGTTCGGGCCTTGCGGTTGGGCGTACGCTGGTCGCACTGCTTGAAAATTATCAGGATGCCGATGGCAAGATTCATATTCCTGAGGCTCTACATTCCTACATGGGTGGCATAACGGTAATTGAATAACAACACAGTGGGCACATGTGCCCAGCAATGATGCGACAGGTTATACGATGGACTATTTTCCAATTTTTCTTGATATCAAAAAGCGCCCAGTACTGATCGTCGGTGGCGGTGAAATCGCTGCACGTAAAGTCGCACTGCTGCTGCGTGCACAAGCGCATATCACCATTATCGCACTGTCGTTGAGTGATGAGCTAGCGCAGCTGTTGTCACAGGGTGAGATTGCATATCGTGCCGGTGAGTTTAAAGATGATGATCTGAATGGTTGTGCACTGGTGGTGGCCGCTACTGATGATGCAGTGGTTAACCGTGCTGTTTATGATGCGGCCGAAAAAAGAAACCTGCCGGTAAATGTGGTGGACTGCCCTGAACTGTGTCGTTTTATCTTTCCTTCAATTGTTGATCGCACCCCGGTAACGGTTGCCGTTTCCACCAGTGGCACTTCGCCAGTACTCGCGCGTCTGCTGCGCGCACATCTGGAGACGATGATCCCTGCAAGCTATGGTCGACTCGCCACGCTTTTAGCAACCTTCCGTAATAGTGCTAAGGCACGCTTCCCGGCGATGAAGCAACGTCGCCACTTTTGGGAGCGTATTTTACAGGGCCCCGCAACCGAGATGGTCTTTTCCGGACGTGAACAGGATGCGACGCAGTTGATACAGGATGCGCTTGATCACGGTGAAACGGATGCCGAAACAACGGGTGAAGTTGCCTTGATTGGTGCAGGGCCGGGTGATCCTGATCTGTTGACCTTTCGCGCGCTACGTCTGATGCAGCAGGCCGATGTGGTGTTATACGACCGGTTAGTTTCGAAAGAGGTGCTTGACCTGGTGCGTCGTGAGGCGGATCAAATCTATGTGGGTAAAAAGCGTGACTATCATGCGGTTCGCCAGGAAGAGATTAACCAGACCCTGGCCGATCTTGCAAAAGAAGGTAAGCGAGTGGTGCGCCTGAAGGGAGGGGATCCCTTTATCTTTGGCCGCGGTGGTGAAGAGATCGCTACGCTCGCTGAGCAAGGTGTGCCGTTTCAAGTTGTGCCAGGGATTACCGCGGCCAGTGGTTGCGCTAGTTATGCCGGTATTCCATTAACCCATCGTGACTATGCGCAGTCGGTTCGTTTTGTGACCGGACAGCTAAAAGACGGCACGATCGATTTAGACTGGAACAGCCTTGCGCAGCCACAACAGACCATTGTGATCTACATGGGCTTAAAGGGCTTGCCAGTGATCTGTGAGCAGTTAATCAAGCACGGGGCTGATGGCTCATTACCTGTTGCGTTAGTACAGCAAGGAACGACAGTACATCAGCAAGTGATGATTGGGACATTAGCAACATTACCGGGTGCGATTAAAGGCAAAGAGGTGCATGCGCCCACGTTATTGATCATTGGCGAGGTGGTTTCGTTGCATGAGAAGCTGGCCTGGTTTAATCCTTTAAAAGTGCGTTGAAAGGCCAATTAATACACGTCTGATCTTACGGGACATGAACCATCTCATCGGATTGAGATAGCATCCAGATCAGTGTGATGCCGAGTGCACGATACTGTTTTGTGGAGACCAGTGGACTCTCTTCGAAGGCACTATTTTTAAGGGTATCAAAGCGTGCAAACGCACCTAACTGTAGTTTATCTGTGAGATGTTTTCTAATCGCTAACGTAGTGCGCGCGCCACTGTAGCCACTGGTTGCACGATATTCACTGCGTGCAGTCGTGACATATGCGGGATTAACTTCATAAAAATAGTTGTGGTAATCGCGGTCCGCATAAAGTGGCCCGATTGAGATACTTGTTTTCCAGTCATCACGTTTGAGGCTTTTTGCGGTGTATTCCAGAAAGGGTGAGAAAGTCCAGCCGCGATGTTTGAAGAGTCCATCACCACCGATAGAGTGTGCGGAGCGTACGGGTAGCTTAAGCCATAGTGATTGACGCTTGTGGCTCGGTTGCCACAGATTAAATTCAAGTGAGGGGCCGAGTTCAACGGTCAGATCGAGGTCTGGCATTCCTGCGCGTGGACTGTTGCCACCGCTAGAGACTGGAATACCTGCTGCTAAACTAATATCAAGTTTGACTCTATCTGTTTTAAATAGATGTCCCTGGATACCGCCTCGGTCAATGTTAAGGCGTTCGCTGCGATAGGTGAGATATGGGTAGGGGAGTGCATAGTTGCGGTCAATATCTGAACCACGGTAGTCGGGAAGGGTTAATACGCCTAGTCCTATCCCTAGCTCCCAGCGAGGCAGTTGCTGGCCATAGGCGGCAGGCGTTATGGTAGCGAGTACTAGTATTCCAGCGATCAGGTGTTTATAAATCATATATGTTGACTATTGGGTTGATGCCGCAACATTATGTATGATGTTGTTATGCAATGGGTGACGTGATTATAGCATGAGTGAATTTTCTTGAAGGAGTGAGCAATGAGTGAATGTCTATTTTGCAAAATGGCAAGCGGAGAGATTACACTAGATAAGGTGTACGAAGACGATGATGTGTTGGCCTTTCGTGATATTAACCCTCAGGCGCCGCTACATCTGTTGGTGATTCCAAAAGAACATATAGCAACATTGAATGACCTTGAAGTGCGGCATGCGCTCTTGTTGGGGAAGATGTATCTGGCAGTAAAAGCGATTGCTAAACAGGAAGGGGTGGCAGAGAGTGGTTACCGTACGGTGATGAACTGTAACAGTGATGGTGGGCAGACGGTCTATCACATTCATCTCCATATGCTGGCGGGGAGAGGCATGCAGTGGCCACCAGGATAGTTCGGTAGCGGCTATGGATGTCGTGCACGAAGCGCAATTGGCGCGACTCGTTTTTGCTAACCGCTGGGCGGCATTAGCGACGTTTAATGGTGGAATACCACATTCATCTTATGTCGCATATGTACCAGATGGAGAAGGTGCTCTGTTAGTGCACATTAGTCGTCTAGCTAAACACACAACGAACTTACTGAAAAATCCACAGGCATCACTTTCGATTAGTGAGCCAGATACCGGTGGTGAAGACCCTCAAACATTGGCGCGAGTGAGTCTGCAAGCGGGTGTAACGGTCATCGAGCGTGAGGCTGATGCGTATCAAACTGCGCGGGATCAATATGTTCAGGCACTGCCGGATGCTCAGCAGCTCTTTAGTTTTGCAGACTTTGTATTGTTTAAATTCAGGATTGAAGAGGTGAGGTTTGTGGCCGGTTTTGGAGCGTCATTTACTCTGTCAGCAGCGACATTGTGGCGAGTTGGTGTTGAGAATAGCGTCTTTTCCTAAGCAATTTTTTGCTGTGGCTTTCCTATATAGTGCCCTTGCGCATAGTCGATGCCGAGTTTTTTGAGTAGTGCCATGGTATCCTCGTTTAGCACATATTCTGCAATGGTGAATTTTCCGACTGTTTTTGCAATTTGAATCATGGACTGTACCATCGCCTGGTCAGTTTTATCATTGGTCATATTTTCAATGAAATTACCATCAATCTTGATGTAGTGAATCGGCAGATGCTTTAAGTAGTTAAAAGAGCTAAAGCCAGAGCCAAAATCATCCAGGGCAAATTCGCAGCCGAGTGCGATCAGTTTTTTTATCAGCAGGTTGGCTTCAGCGATATGTTGTACTGCGACCTGCTCGGTGACTTCAAAGATCAGTGCATTCGGTGGGATATTGTATCGTTCAATATTGTCCTGAACGATTTTAACCAGATTGACCTCTTCAAAGACGTGGCCTGACAGGTTGATTGCAAATTTAATGGTTGGGTTAATCTTGCGATGAATGGCAAGTGCTTTAAGGGCGTGCTGGATTACCCAGTGGTCAATGTCTACCATTAGCCCAAAGCGTTGAGCTGCTGGTAGAAATGCAGCGGGTGGGATTAGTTTGCCATCTTCACCGGGCATGCGTAGCAGCGCCTCATAGATATCTGTATTGCCGGTGTGCATATTGATGATGGGTTGGTATTCCAGGATAAACAGATCCTCTTTGAGAGCTGTTTCGATGCGGCGAGACCAGCCGATATCTTCTTCCATTTTTCCCGTTTCATTTTTAAGCTTTTCGTAGAAGTAAAAACGATTACGACCACCTCTTTTTGCTTCATGGCATGCAAGATCAGCCTGTGATAGAAATTCGTCTGGGGTATAGAGATCGGAATCGATCATGGTAATGCCGATACTACAGCTGACCTGGAAATGTTGATTATTGTCGATGAAAATCAATTGCTCGCTCATGGTGGTGATGAGTTTATTGGCCAGTTGAATGACTTTTTCCTGAGTGGTGCTTTCGATCAGGATGGTGAATTCGTCACCACCGAAACGGCATAGTATGTCGCACTCTCTAAGTCTATGTCTAAACCAGCGAGCGGCTTGCACCAGCATGCGATCGCCTGCTTCATGCCCAAGCGTGTCATTAACATATTTAAAATGATCCAGGTCAATAAAGAACAGCGCACTGGTGCTATTTGTTGCGGCTAATTGCTCTAGCTTTTCTGAGAAAAAATTGCGGTTATAAAGCCCCGTTAGCGAGTCATGGTTGGCTAACCGTAGCAGTGTGGCATCACGCTCACGCAGCGCAGTGATGGTGGTATTTAGTGCATGGCTGATGGCATTTATTTCACGATGCTTAGAGGGCTGTACGTATATATCAGTATTGCCTTCCGCCAGGCTTTTGAGCGGTTTATTAAGTAGTTCAAGTGGTTTTAGTGCTCGCTTAATGGTCTGTTTGCTAATAGCCAGGATGATCAGAAGTATTACCAGAATGGCAAGGCTACCGTTAATGAGGTTGCTGATAAACTGCTTTTCATAGGGGGTAAAGTCAAGGCCTAGCTCAACATAACCAGCAATCGTAATATTATCTACTGTTGCATCTGCAAGACTAAAGTCTAACAGGCCATCATCCGGAATGGATTCGATCCAGATTGGTGTATAGGTTTTAACGTACGGAGAGTAATCTAGTTCCTGCTCGATAATCTGGGGTTTTTTGACGGACTGGGTATTGTTAAGTTGTGCTATTTGTTCGCTATTTAGCGTTAGGTGCTGGCTGACATTTTCTTTGCCTTCAGTGAATATTAATTTTCCGGTTTGTGAATAATAGTTAACGTAAGCAATTTCAGGGAATTTTTCAATATAATCTTCGATATGAATAAAGCGGTCAGGTTTATTATCATTTTCATAAAGCGGTGTGCCGAGTTCGTTGAGTTCCTGTGTCCAGCGTGCGGCCCATTTTTCGAGGTTGTTTTTAACGATCCAGTCAGTCATTAGCCAGAGGCACGAAGCGGCCGCTAAATAGACGATAATGGCGTAGGCGATATGAATTATCATAATATCGCCGACTAAACTTCGATTTTTATTTTTAATTTTCATTATTTATTAGCATATGCTTTGACGGTTATTTCCCATTAATAATGGCGTCAATGCTTTTATTCAGAGGTTCTGCTGGTGATGCCTGAAATAGTGGTTGTTTTTATTCTACTCAGTATTGCGTTGAACCTGGGAGGCGGCCATTTTTTGAGGTTTTCTGGCATTTTTTCTGTTGGAATAATCAGGTTTAAGCGTTTTGTTGTCTGAGTATTGATAAAACTAAGTGCCTGATCAAGCGCTTCGACATCGCGCCCTGGAATGGTCTGGTCAGGGTTGATCGAGAGTAGGCGAGTGACCACTTTCTGCGCGATATCATCGTCAACCTGAGAACTCGATATGACGGCGCCTGCCTGTAGCAACAGACCGTTAATGGTGAACAGTGGTGTGGTGTGTTTTGTGCTGTAACTGGCGATGCTACGCAGGGTGCGCTTACTTAGGATTCTATTGTCAGGTAGCAGCCAGAAGGCATCAACCTGAGGTGTTAGACGTCGAAACTCCCCCCACATCTCTTTGTCATTATCAACGGTGTGATTGATTAGTGTGATGTCATAGGTGGCGGCAGTTTTCAGTGCGCTATCAATGAGCGGTTGTTTACCTTTGCCAGTGATGAACCCTACCGTTTTCAGTTGTGGGAAAACGGTTTTCCATGCCTGAAACTGTTGCTCGAGCGAAGGTATAAGGCTAACCCCTTTTATGTACTCATTGACTAAATTGTGATCCTGGTAATTGTATACCTGACAAAAGATAACCGGGATGCGTGAGAGGCTGGATGCAGCTTTTGCTGCCTCTAGTCCAATAGCGACAACTTGCCGGTGTTGAGCATTTTTTATCTGATCGATGACATCAGTGGTGTTTTGCTGGTAGAGGTAAAAAGGCGTGACGCTACCTTTTTTATCAGTGATTAATGCTTCTATCTTTTGATAAATAGTATGGTGGTTCTCAATGTCTTGACTGATAATAATCGCAACATCGAGTGGTTTCAATGTTTCAACCTTTATAGAAGGTGTTTGAGGTGGTTTAATTTGAGGTTTAACGGGTGATATCTGTGGCTCTTCAGCGAGGGGTGTGATGATGGTCGCTTCTACGGGGGGTCTCTCTAATGGCATATCAATAGTGGTACATGCCCAGGGCATGATGCTGATGAATAGCAGTGTCGAGTAAAGCCTCATTGTAGAAAGAGTGCTTTTGGGATGAGGTTGATGAGTGTTCACTATCAGAGTGTTGTTTAGAGTTAGTGTATAAGATTAAGTTCTGTATCTGTCTGTACTTATCTTACACTGAAAAAATGTGCTGCGGGGGCTTTGTCACACCTGATTTGTAGGTGTATCTCAGGGGTGTTTTATGATCGTTTTTTACTGTTGTTGTGGATCTTGAAGTAGTAATTTACGAGTGTTCGCGATGGCTTTGCGTACCGGTAGACTTGACTGGAAATGTTTGATACATTTTTCAGCAGTAGCGCGATAGGCAGTGAGTTTTCCGCCATAGATAGTGAGTAGGCGTGGCGCTTGATCACGATCAGCCTGTAGCAGCGTCTCACGTGGGTGAGAAAATGGACTATTGCGGTGGTCTGCCGCGTGAGGTAAGACGCGTAGCCCTGAAAATGCACTGCATACAGGATTTGTCTGCAGGTTTCGGTACTCAGGGAAGTAGCTGGCCATCGTTTTCATAAGATAACGCGCTTCAGCTTCGAGTGGTGCAGTTGTACCTGGGTCTGCAGTGGGATCAAAGGTTGTTTCGGTGGTGCCGACCAGTGTCTTTCCCTGCCATGGCATGGCGAACACGGCGCGTCGATCACTGGGGGCTTCCATATAATAGATGCCTCTGGTTAGTGTTCCGTTGATTAGAATGTGCGTCCCCTGTACCAGATCAATGGCGTGAGGTGGTTGTTGTGGGGTGATTTTTACCAGTACGTGGTTGACCCATGGGCCTGCCGCGTTTATAACGCAACGTGCTTCGCAGGTGAAGGTCTCGCCATTCTTCTGATATTGAACCACAGCGCCATCATTGTGGAGTTGAGCGGCGATGAACTGGGCATTCGTTTCAAGTTCAGCACCGAGTGATTGTGCTGAGTGCATCACTGCACGAGTGAGCGCGGCATCATCGGTCTGTGCATCGTAGTAACGAAAAACAGCTTCAAGCCCGATGGTGTCGAGACCATCCAGATCGTTCCATTTATCTCTGCTTAACGTGCAAAAAAGGCTTGCGCGATTAAAACCGCCCAGTAGTGAATAAAGCATAAGGCCGCTGCGAATAAACCACGGACGGCGACGGGTATCTTTGTAAACCGGAATATGAAATGGCTGCAGTTTTACAAGTGAAGGAGCGTTTTTTAATAGCAGGGCACGTTCGCGTAAGCATTCACGTACCAGTGAAAACTGCATCCCTTCAAGATAACGCAGGCCGCCGTGGATAAGCTTGCTGGAGCGACTAGAAGTGCCGCAGGCAAGTGTTTCCTTCTCAAGCAGTAGTGCTGAATGTCCTGCGGCAGCGGCTGCCTGTGCTACGCCTACGCCGTGAATGCCGCCGCCGATGACGATGACGTCGTAATATTTATTACCCATTGCTACACGCATTCTGTTTGAGTGCAGGGTGAGATAACATCTCTTCAATCGCCATTGTTTCAATCATCTCAATCCCTTTTGCCGCAAGTGTGAGGGCGAGTGCTGGATCGGTTACCTCATAGAGTGCCCATTGCCATGGGCCGCGCCAGATATCAGTCGGGTTTTCAGGCAGGCGGGTATGGTTGGTAAACAGGTAGTTCGGTGTGAGCTGGTTGGCTATCTGATGTGATGCTTCATCCCACTTTGCCGCAACCCAGCCTGTTTTTTTAGCGCCCAGAGTTCGTGCGACCTGCAGGGCCTCTACTTCGTATGAGATGGGGATGCATTGTGGGCCGAGTGGCGCAATCTGTTCCATTATTTTTTTAACGACCCATTCAGTACCGAAACGTTTTGTGCTTTCATCTTTTATTTCGATAAAGGCTTTACGCTCAGGCCATGCACGTAATAGTGAGAGCAGTTCAGTCAGTGTCGGGATTGGGGTGTCTGAAAACCGTTCGCCAAAACGTGTTTTTTCAGAGGCTGAGTATTGAGCTAATTGACTGGCTGTGAGTTCAGTAATGTTTTGTGTGATACCCGTGATGCGTTGCATGTCATCATCATGAAAAAGTACCGGGATGCCATCAGTCGTGAGCTGAATGTCGACTTCTACATAGCAGGCACCAGCCTTTAAGGCCGACTCGATAGCGGGCAGCGTATTCTCAGGGTATTGTGACGCGTGGCCACGATGTGCAATGAGTTCAGGTATCTTCATGGCTCAATTGATCATTGGGTATCTGGCTATAATCTATCATGAGTGATGCTGGTGCGCTTTCTATTTTATGGGATGCTAAGGGCTTTTTGCAGTGCGATTGACCAGCGTTGGTAGCGCTCTGCCAGAGAGGGATTGCTACCAGGCTTGATTGGTGTCAACGTCTGTTTATGCCATGAGGTGGTATGATCAGAAATGTTTATATCTGTATTGGCGAGTAGCCATGCGACCCCACTGGCCGTTGCCTCACTCTCAGGTATGCGCTCAACCACTAGCCCACTTAGATCGGCGATGCGTTGGCATAGACCATCTAATTGTGCGAGACCACCACTGATCAGTATTTTCCTCGCAGCAGGCTGTAGTTGCTGTAACCGCTCGATGTTGACCTGGAGTAGAAATACGATGCTCTCGGTAACGGCAACGATTTTCTGTTGATCATTACCCATACCAATAAAGCGGGATTCGAAGTCTGCCTGCCAGTAAGGTGAACCGATGCCTGAAACGCCGTTCAGAAAGAGTAATGGGCACGCGCTATTTTCCAGCCAGCGGGGGAGTTGTTGGTAGAGTTTATCGGGGGTGAGTTGTTTCTCAATCCAGCTAAGCGCACTGCCTGCGCCGTTGACAGTGCCCTCGAGAGCATAGCGCGGCCCCCCTTTTTCACTTATTAGCAGGCTGGTGAGGAGATCAGGTTTCACTATCTCTTTGTCATTCACTATTCGTTGAATAAAGCCGCCGGTACCGATATTAATATAGAGCGCATCATGTTGCAGTTGTTGCCATGCAAACAGTGATGCGGATTGATCGCCAATCACCGTGGTCATTGGAATAGGGTGGCCATCAATCGTTAACGTGCCAAATGAGTACCGATTAGGCACACAGGTTGGTAGTGGATTATTGGGGAATCCAAATAGCTGTGCTAATGCTGGATCCCAGTCGAGTGTTTTGATGTTCCAGAGCAGGGTTCGGGAGGCATTAACGTGATCGACCAGGTATGGGCTTTCATCGAGTAGCTGGTTTAAGAGGAAGCTAGTCATGGGTCCCCAGTAAAGGCTTTTTTTGTGGTGCGCCTTTGAAATGGCCGGTATATTTTCATAGCACCACTGAAGTTTTCCGACACCGTAATGGGGTGATAAAAAAAGCCCGGTTGTTTGATGAACCTGTTCTTCGTGAGGCTTGAATGCTTCAATCCAGCTAGCGGCGCGTCTATCTTGCCAGCTAATGATGGGGGAGAGTGCTTGACCTGTTATTCGATCCCAGCAGACGATATTTGAACGTTGAGTCGCAATCCCGGCAGCAACAATGTCGGTTAGCACTACGTTGGATGATGCGATTGCCTGGTGAATCGCTTTCTGGATTGATTTCAGCAGCGATACTGCATTGTATTCAATATGGTCATTTGCATTTTCGCTTATCTGAGCCGCTATTGGGGTGGCACCTTGCGCAAGGGCTTCACCTTGCTGGTTAAAAATAAAGGCGCGACTTGCATGTCCGCCCTGATCGATAACGAGATAGAGGGGGTTGCGGGATGTGAGCGCTGGTTTGATTAAATTTGCCCCCGTAACCTGGCCCATAGCATACCGAGATGCTCATGAATAAATATTTCTGAACTGCGTAGTGCAGCCGCATTGGGAAAGTAATAGCCAGGGCTCGGCGTGTTAATTTTCCTCGCACGATGGTTGGTGGGCGCAGGAGTGGGTGATAGCCCCTGATTTTCAAACAATGCCATCGCACGATGCATATGGGATGCCGATGTAATCAGAATAAAGTGGTTGTCTTCTACGATTTTTTTAATATTAACCGCCTGATCTTTCGTATCTTTTGACTGACGCTCGAGAATAAGATTATTTTCTGTTACCCCCATCACTTTTGCGATGGTGTGCATCGTCTCTGCTTCTGGGTAGCTGCTGAAGACACTGCCGCCAGAGAGCACTAACTGACTGCCGGGGTATGCTTTAAGCAGCCTGACGCCTTCTGTTACCCGAACGAGTGTTGAGGTGCTGGCCTGACTAGTGATTGAAATAGCGGGGTCGGTAATATGCCCACCACCGAGAACAACAATAAATTTCACAGGATTGTTGTTAGTGGTTGACTGCTGTAGATGGCCTGGATATCGGTTTTCGAGAGAGGCGAGTAATGAATTGCTGACCGGGGTCAGGCTTAAAAGTGTTAACAGTGTGATGCCAAGGAAAATAAGTGTATTGCCTGTTTTCTTTTTTTGCGTGAACCAGAGTAATAATAGCCCAAGTAGTATCGCTAGCAGGCATAGTGGCAGTGGTGCTAGTAGCGCCGCAGTGATTTTTTTAAATAAAAACATAACGCAAGGGAACTTGTATTTTTTAGGCTGGGCTGTATTTTAATCCCTGATTAAAGCAAATTATTCTAGTGTTAAGCAAGCATTGCTTGCTGTTACGGCATCATCTGTTGCTGCAGTTGGCTGCGCTGTTCGAGTAATTTCTGGACCTGTTTTGCCTGATCCATGGCTGCTTTACCGTGAGTTAACGGGAGCAGTATGTTGGGTGTGATATTTTTGATACGGCTGGTTTCTTGTTGAGGTTGTTTGACTGGGGGGGGTGTGAAGGTGTTTTTTCCTGAGTCGAGTAAGATCACCGTGCTGTTGCTTCCCGTGCGTGATTCATCAATATTAGAGAAATGCCACACGCCATCTCTGTCCCGCCATTTGTGAACTTTAATTTGAGGTTTTTCAGACGTATCACCAATGATTTCAGATGATGGAAACTTGCTTGATATTCCTGAGATGGTAGATTTCATGCTGTCTGGAATAGCCGGTGCGCTCAGGTTAGGCATCTTAATATCATTGAGCGACATCAGTGGTACGCCTTGCTGGTTTTTCAGGTAGAACGGCGCAATTACCGCTAACACAACCAGTGCCATTAATAATTTCAGGAATATTTTCATCGAAGCTCCCAGCTCAATTGATGCACAGGTTTTATCGTCATTTATTGGTGATTGGAGAGGACGATTTGACGCAGATGCTTAAAAAATGCTGAATTTGAATGCATTGGTATCTATTTTTTGGCGCACCTAATAGGTGTGATTTTATAAGTTAATGTTTTTTATTGGTATTATTATGATGGTATGTTTTATGCTTTATAATAATTGAAAATGTGAAAAAGCCCCCTCGCTTTTTTACTTTTCCCTACCCTCGATCTTTGAGCGCCCAATCGGCGCTCTTTTTTTATCTCTTTTAAGAAACTATTATTTGAAATAGATGTAAATGATGCGCTCAATAATACGATATATGTAAGCTTATGAAGTGATGGCTGTATGAGGAGTTGTAATGAACACCGCTGTATTAGAAGCTGAGAAATTGATTGCGACCATTTCAATTCCTGCGCAGCCACAGGTAGTGATCGATTTGCAGTTAGCAATGGCAAGTCGTGAGCCAGACTTTTCCCAGATATCAGCGGTCGTTGCTAAAGATATCGCGCTGTCAGCAAAGATTATTAAGCTGATTAATTCACCGTTTTATGGTCTGTCTCGTCCTGTGGTGTCAATCTCTCAGGCGCTATCACTACTTGGTTTGAATAATTTTAATAATATTGTACTTTCATCCGCAATGCGTGAAGTGATCGAGCTAGATGACGCGTTAAATGAGCGATTTTGGGAGCATACGTTACTGATGGCGCGCCTGTGTGAAATGGTTGCACTAAGAAATGGAATGATTTCAGCTGACCTGGCTTATATGGTCGGGCTTTTTCATGATTGCGCCGTGCCTTTAATGTTGAACCGGTTTCCTGATTATGAGGATATTGCCTTCCCCTGTTTAGGCGGTGGGAAGAATGCGATTGCGATGGAAGAGTCGCGTTACAGCACTAATCACGCTGTGGTGGGCTATATGGTTGCAAAAAACTGGAAGTTACCTGATGTAGTGGCACTTGCGATTCGCCACCATCATGAGGCCACTCTTGAGCACATAAGTGATGATGTTGCGCGTACTTTGACATCAACACTGGTATTTTCTGATTTTATCTCAATGCTTGCTGATACCTCTGTTTCACTTAGCTCAGAAGGGGATAAAATTGAGCGTTGGGTGCAATATAATCGTCATATTTTAATTGAATTAGGTCTTAATAGTGATGACATTTACGAATACAGGGAAGATGCCGCCGAGCTACTGATACAGAGCCTGGTATAATTTGATGCATTTTATGCATCGCGGGTGGATTTGTTGCTATTTCATGTTGAATCATAAGTTGCATCCGTGATACAACTACATTTCAGTAGTGGAGTTCAGGATGCTTCTTATGGTTCTGAGATGATTTTATCTATTTTAAGTTACCCTGGAGGGTTAGTGAGATGAGTCAAAGTGTTTATGAAAAAATTGGTGGTGATGCAGCAGTCAATGCGGCGGTTGATCTTTTTTACCGTAAAGTGCTGGCGGATGATCGAATTAATGGTTTTTTTGATGGCACCGACATGGAAAAGCAGGCGGCTAAGCAGAAAGCTTTCTTGACCATGGCGCTGGGTGGGCCCAATAATTACACGGGTGAAGATATGCGGAAAGGGCATGCTCATCTGGTTGAACGTGGTCTTAACGATTCACATTTTGATGCCGTAATGGAAAATTTGGGCGCGACACTGAAGGAATTAGGCGTGCCGGATGATTTGATTGGTGAGGCTGCGGCGATTGCGGAAAGCACTCGCAATGATGTGCTGGGCAAGTAGTCGAATTAGATTAAAGGACTAACTTTATGACAAAAATCGTCTACCAGGGCCGCTCGTATGAGCGGCTAGACGATGAAACAGTATTGCGCTGTCTGTTGAGAAACGATGTGCGTGCGCCGTATTCATGTGAAAGTGGTGCTTGTCAGTCTTGTACGATGCAGGCAACAAGCGGTGTTATCCCGTCGAACGCTCAGGAAGATCTCAAAGAGACACAAAAAGTGCTCGGTTATTTTAAGCCCTGTGTCTGTAAGCCTGCGGGTGACCTGGAGGTGGTGGCGCTTGATGATGCGCATAAACAAAAGCAGCACCTAACGGTTGTTGAGAAGTCGTTCTTAAATGATGAGATATTACGACTAAGACTTTCTTCTGATGAGCCTTTTAAATACCATGCCGGGCAATTTATTAATCTTTTTAAAGATGATTTAATTCGCAGTTATTCACTGGCTTCATTACCTGATCGTGATAGTACGCTTGAGCTTCATATCAGGCGTGTGCCGATGGGGGTGGTGAGTAACTGGTTGTGTGATGATGTTCAGGTCGGTGATCAATTATCAGTAGCAGGGCCGATGGGTGAATGCTTCTATCATGAAACTGGCAATGAAGAGGGGTTGTTAGCGGTGGGCACAGGCTCCGGGCTTGCGCCTTTATGGGGGATTGTTCGTGATGCGCTTGCGCATGGTTTTGATAAGCCGATTATTCTTTGTCATGGCGGGATGACACCTGAACGACTTTATTATGTTGATGAGTTACATCAGCTAGAGAAAAGGCATGATAATTTTAGTTATTATCCCTGTGTATCCGGTGTTGATGAAAATGCGCTTCCTGCTGGTATCTCCTGGGGCTTTCCAAATGATGTTGCGTTTGCCTTGCAGCCTGAACTGGTGAAATGGCAGCTATTCCTTTGTGGCCATCCTGAAATGGTGGCTAACACCAAACGCAAGGCTTTTCTACAAGGAGTTGCGTTGAAAAATATTCACGCGGACCCTTTTTTGCCAGCATCGCCACCGACGTAAATTATTAGTTTATTTGGATTTTCTCTTGCTGAGGGGGAGGCGGTCTGGTAGTATTCACCTCGTCGTAAATGCAGGTGCGGGGTGGAGCAGTTTGGTAGCTCGTCGGGCTCATAACCCGAAGGTCGTAGGTTCAAATCCTACCCCCGCTACCAATATTATCCAGGTACGACAATTTTCGGTTTTTTCGTTTGTCATTATCTCTTTATTTACCCCTCTATCCGAAATTCAGTCTGAAGCTTAAGCCAGTGGGCTTTGAGTTTTTCTTTGTGCGCCTCATCCATGGGCAGATTGTTTAAAGCCTCAGGTCACTATTCAGCTCACCCTTGATTGGCCCGATTACGGTGTCAAAATGCTCATTTACACCTGTAAACTGCGAATTTTTTTCTTGCACTTGAACGAATCAGGGGTAATCTGAACAGTGACTATTTCATTTTTCACTATGCTGAATAGTGACAGCCTCAGGCAATAATGCACGCGTGCTCTTTTCTGGCGGCGTTAAAGCGTACTCAATCGGTTATTTATAGTGATAAACTCCCTCATTCCGTGTGCTTTTGCCTTGCCAGAGAACAAAATTACTGCTCGTGCAAAGGTCTCTAAACGTACGTAATCAGTTAGGCGATCATGGTATTGGTAAAGTTCACGGGCAAGAAAAAAACATCACCACCTATAACTTGGCACGCATGAATATGTTATTACACGGGGTAAAGGGTTCTGAGTTTGAAATTCAATTACTCTGCCCCTTTGATCAAAGATTATCAAATCATAATATATAGTGCAATATTGTACTTGACCCCTTTCCTTTCTGTACTTGACCCCTTTCCTTTCTAACGAAGCCTCAGGCCGCTCTGTGCCTGCCTCATCAACGTGGTTTTTGTTGGCGATTAGTTTACATATTGTCGTCGTTCACCTCTTAGCGCTCTTATCGCGGGTATCTCGGCGATTACCTGAAGTATGCCCGCTTTGCACTTTGGGCAGGGGCAGTTTGGGATGGTAATAGGCTTAGCCGTTGTTTGTTCTGTGCCATGGTTTAATGCCGCTTCTTTGGATTGCGCGATGTAGCGACGTATCTTCGCCAGCTTTTCTTTTCGGCATCGGTTTGACAGAAAACCGTAGTGCCTGATTCGCATCAGGCCTTTCGGCAGTATATGCAATAGAAAACGTCGAATGAATTCTGCTCCGTTGAGGCTCATTATTTTACGCTGACCTGCCGCTCGGTAGTCCTTCCAGCCAAACGTCACTTGCTCATCGGTGACACGTTGCAAGCGGTGATTACTAATCGCAATCTTGTGGCTGTACTGTGACAGGTACTTGACGACAGTGTCGGCCTCGGTGAGATAAGGTCGGGTATAAACCACCCACGCTTTTTTCATTAAACCATCGAGTTTTTCATCGACCTGCTGAGAATCAGTGATACGGTGAAGCTTGTTCTGCTGATAGGTCTTGCGAATGGCACTGACCATTGCCCCTCTAAAATGATGAGACAGGGCTCTTACGGGAAAGAGGTAATGCCCTTTGGCGGGGCGCCATTCATCGCCGGAGAGTGCGCGACCGGGTACCAGGCAATGCTGACTCAGGTTTTTTTCCCAAGTATGGAGAACAGCGGTCACCGGTCGGTTAAGATTGTCAAATCATAATATATAGTGCAATATTGTACTTGACCCCTTTTTACCTTTTTAAAAATATATCATATTTTTATTTCAATAAACTTAATTAAAGTTACTACTTTTTGACACTTTTTTCATGAATGTTCAGTGTATTCAGTTTGTACTGACTAGCAGCGAGTGCGGCATAAATCGAAAGCTTAGTGAATGCATCATCTGGTGAAACTTCATTAGGTAGCGGTATTTTTTGTTTTTCTACATTAGGCATATAAAAATATTTTTCATCATTTTTCATCATTTTTTTCCTCTTCATCCTCAAGGCTAAACCCACCAGACGCCAACCCTTTAGGTTCTTCTTCTGAATTAGACATCATCGGCTCCATTTGTGTTTTTACAACAGCCCTAGCCACATCATCTAATGATGGTGGTTTTTTCTTTTTTCTATGCTTTTGCATGGAAGTTATTTTTTTATCGCTCATAATGTAAGTCCTGATAATTTTTTATATAAATAATTACCCTTGGTAACAAATGTAAACCCTTCCTTAGAATAATAGTCCTTAACTGCTTGATTTATTGGATTCATTACCCTTATTTCTTCAGCTCCTAAAGCAGAGGCATAAACAGTCATAGCTGCAATTACAGCAGGAAATACTTTTATTTCTCTATCTTCAGGGCTTCCTTCGATAACATCTAAACGCAAACCCATGCCAGAATATGTTGGACGCCCAAGTGATAAACTTACAAGTTCATTTTTATGCCAAAGTGCTAACTCAAATCTCTTTGGATACCGAAACTTAAAACTTTTGTTTCCATCACTCCAATTCCAATCAACAAGTCGATCAGGTGAAAATTC
>JAKISP010000046.1 GCA_021648525.1 Gammaproteobacteria bacterium | reverse complement strand
CGGATGATATTTGAGGAAAAATGGATCCACCTTAAGCAATGAAATGTAAATAAGCATCATTTCAACGCCTCTAGAAGCGAACTGCAAACTCGTCTTGTTCACCACTGATGAGTTTTGCAAGAGGCTCATTAGATAATCAATTTACAACACATACCGGAAGTGAGTGTGAACCTGAAAGTAAGCATATTATAGGAAAGCATTGTGTTGCTTCCGGTAATTCGCTCGTAAACACTGGAATTATAGATCATATGGTGGCAATATTCGAAAAATCAGCATCTGAACCTCTGTCGCAACGGTTAGTCAGGGTTATAGCAGAAGCTGAAAAATCGAATGCAGATAAAAGGGGTAAACAATCGGCGGCATTAAAAATCATTGCACCCAATAATATTGCCCAATGGTACATGTATCCAGACTTAAGGGTAGATGATCATGAGTACCCCGCTATGGAATTAAGTAGATTGTTGGCTCTATTTATAGAGCAGCAGAAAAAATGGAGCTAGCAGTTGCATAAACACTAGCACTCAATACGTCTGATTCAGATTAGAGGCGAGGGAAAATCGTCGACATCTACACAGAGGCCAAAATATGTTGTCTTGCGAACAGATAACAAGCAGGTCAAGGTGCTCATTTTTTCTGCCTTCAAAACTGATACGAAAGTCCAATAAGCCCACGAACTTGATCAGCCGAACCTGCATCTTTTACTATTGGGCTATCGGCAGCGTCATTTAGAAGTCGCCAATACCCTATTTGCCCTTCGAGTGACCAGCGTGGTGATATTGCATAAGAAGCTTTCATCTGGATTCCTGTATCTTTAAACCCTGATGTAATGTCAAAACGTGAAAGCCCTGATCGAATGGCCTGTGCATCGCTTACACCAAAGTAGCCCTGTATGTAATCGTCATCGGCCCAACTTGTCGACAACCCCGTGGTAAGTTGCAAGCGATTTTTAATGGACACGGTATACCCGATATCAAAGGTAGCCAGGGTACCGTCAGTGTCATTGCCTACGTCCTGAGGTGATACCGAGAGATTAACTAACCATGCGCCTGTACTGAGCGCTATAAAACCACCGACACCGACACTCTGGTCTATATCGCCCAGTCCGTTCAAGATGTCATTATCACTTTCGTCCCGACCACGGTAAGCGCGGACAAGCGGCCCCATCACGAGCTGTACACGATGCCGGGATTCCTCTGAGTAAGAGAAATGGAGGAGTGTTAGCCCTGCGCTGGCTAAGCCATCGTTTGTATTGATGCTGGCCCCTTTCACGAAAAAGACGCCAGGTTTTCTAATTTCTATCAGCGGTAATCCTGTCGCGGCATAATCATCAGAGCCTTCATACTCTGGAACGGGGCCGATACCAACACCAGTTTTTGCTTGAAAGGACTGCGAATAGTCAGGAAAGCCAATGCCTACACTGAGCGATCGCTTGTGAGTGAGTTCATCATTATCGGTATTTTCCTGAGAAAATGCGGGTGAAGAGACGCTAATAATCGTGATGATGGTAGAGATTACAGTGCTGCGAGGGATCTTCATTTCATCGACCTCCTGAATGAGTTGATATTTAACATTGCCGATTATGGGTTATAAGTTATCGTTAATCAATAACTATTTGCCGATATAAATTGCCGAATGTGCTTAAAGGCTCTAGAATTGAACTGAAGATTTGTTGCTTTAGTGGAAATGCCTGTATGGAGTGGCGCGCTCGGGATGAGTCAGGTGTGAATTATTTAAGATATTGAAGATCAGGAGAAAACAGTGTGGAAGAACTTAAAAAAACGAGTACAAGGCTCCAGATCGTCGTTTTCGTATTGATTATTCTGACGCCTTGCGCTGTTGCGCTAAATGCAGTTACCGGTGCGTGGGCAGAGTTGTTGAACATGCCGCAAGGCATCGCCCTCGATACGAGCCGAATATCCGGTGTGGGCCTGTTGGTGGTGCTGGCGCTTGGATTAATAAAGCCAGTCGTTTACATGATTGCGTTCTGGTTTCTCTATAAACTACTTGGACTGTACCGCGAAGGTATTATATTTACAGTAGAGAATGTTGCTGCCATCCGCAGGATTGGCTGGGCCATTGCTTCAATTAATATTGCGGGTATGCTTCAAACGTTGATAACAGGCCCTGTCTTAACATTTTACGAGATTAGTTCGGGTTACCTTGCTGTTCGGCTTGAAGTCGGTTTTTTAATCATCGGGTTGTTTGTTGTTCTCATAGCCTATGTGATGGATATGGGTCGTGAATTGAAAGAACAAGACAACCTTGTGATTTGAGCGGAACGAAAATGGCTATTATTATTAATGTCGACGTGGTCCTTGCAAAGCGAAAGATGAAACAAAAAGATCTGGCAGAGGCAATTGGAATTACGGTCCAGAATCTATCTGTCCTGAAAACAGGAAAGGCTCGGGCTATCCGCTTCTCTACACTAGATGCTATCTGCAAGCACCTCGATTGCCAGCCAGGTGATATCCTTGAGTATCGAGCTGATTAGAGGAGAAAAACTGTCTGGTATAAAACGTATCGCAAGGCAAATGTATTAGGGCAGTAAAAAGCGCCGCTCGTTCCACGCTCTGCTTTTGACTGCCGGTGATTGGCACTGTTTTATGTTTTTACACGAGTTTAGTTTCCATTTATAGAGCAGAAATTGAGGGAATAGCTATATGCCATATGCAAACATACAAATTACAAAAGGCGCGACTCGGCAACAAAAGTCTGAGATAGTTAAAAACATTACAGATTCATTGGTGCGAGTGTTGGGTAAAAAACCAGAACACATCCATATAGTGATTCAGGAAATCGAAGAAGAAGATTGGGGTTATGCTGGTATGCTTACGGATGACTGGAAAAAAAGCCAGAATACCAACAATGATTAAACATAATAAAAGGGCCAAAAAAAGGGGTCAAATGCCATAGGGTCTGGGCGTAGGGCCTCCTGGAATTTGTCGTTGTGTGCTGTTCAATTTCCTGTCTTATTGGGGAATATTGTTTTCCATTTCGGGTCGTATTTCTCATTTCGTCCTGTAATACCACCATCAGCCAGACCAGCCAAAATATGGCCATTGACTGGCAGCGTGTTAATGCCAGCGCCAATGAGCGTGTGTAGTACATCCAGCCTGACTCTTCTTCCATTTCCTTAAACCGTATATAGTAAGTCAAAATGGTTCTGCCATTGCCGGATGCATCGATATCGATGGTCAGGTGATTCTGGTCAATTCCAATGGCATTTTTTTCAGAGGAGAAACGTTTATTATGGTGAGTCTTGAGACACCGCTGTGTGAATTTGGAAAGTCCGCAATCGATTTTGATTTGCCGGGTGTTGATGGTCAGCGTTGGTCGCTTGCGGACTGTCAGGGTGAAAAAGGGTTGTTGGTGATGTTTATCTGTAATCACTGTCCTTATGTCATCGCGATTCGTGAGCGGATTGTGCGTGATGCACGTGAGTTGAAATCGAAAGGGGTGAATTTTGTGGCAATAATGTCTAATGATCCGTCTGATTACCCAGAAGATTCATTTGAGAATATGCAAAAGGTGGCGGCTGAGTTCGATTTTCCTTTTCCTTATCTATTAGATGAGACTCAGGCAGTGGCCAGGGCATATGGGGCGATCTGTACGCCGGATTTCTTTGGATACAATGGTGATCTTGAGTTGCAGTATCGCGGTCGACTGGATGCAAGTCGCAAAGAGTGTGCGCCGCAGGATGCGAGGCGTGAACTGTTTGAGGCGATGACGTTGGTGGCGGAGAGTGGCGAGGGGCCGCATGAGCAGATCCCGAGTATGGGGTGTTCGATCAAGTGGGTTTCCTCATCTTAACTGGCGCTTTTGTGTGAAAATAGTCGCTGGTGGGGTGGTTTGTGCCTCAAAGTGGCTACAAAGCTGTGGTTGCCTGTTTTTATCTTGTTGTTATTTATAGCGTTTTCCTTTCTTCTGTGATTGGCTATTGCCGAACCGGCGCTGGTAGGCGAAAATAGCCGGTTCTTGTTGATGGCTATATCCGTTGATACTAAGTGATTGAGCCGCTTGATATTTGACTTTGCTTCTCTCGGGGGAGAGCGGTTCCTTCATTGATTCAGGCTTGATTGATTCAAGCCTGATTGATTTAAGTCTGGAACGGCCCGCGGAGAGTTAAGAAACTAGATTATAATAAGGACTGGGATGCGTCACCCTCCGGTAGTGCTAGGTATTGTGGGAAAACCAGTGGCTGAGCGAAGGGCGCTCGCTGCTGGGATTTCGCGTTTGCTGGGTGGCGCGCAGCGTGTCTCCAGGCTTTCAGTGGATGATTACAGAAAACAGAGCCGAGAGGACGGGCTGAAACAGGACGTGACGGCGGCACATCCGGTTGGGGTCAGGCTGGATATGGTGGAGCAGCATTTGAGCCTGTTGAAGCGTGGTGATGCGATATTGCGCCCCACCTATAACAGGCAGAAGGATGCCTTTGAGCCTGCGGTATATATAGAACCGCAATCGTTTGTTGTGATTGACGGCGAGCTTGGGTTTTTTACGCAGGGCGTGCGTAACAATCTGGATTTAAGAGTTTTTTATGGCTCTGATGATGTTGTCGATGAGTGGCCGGGTGGCCTGGCTGACGATGCCACGGCTTATGTGGAATCGCAACGGAAGTGGGCTGATCTGGTGGTGGAGCATTTACCATCAGAGGGTGCAGGTAAAGGAAGGGCGTTAGTGTTAACACTTCGCCCGACTTTACCGCATCTTGCGTGGCAAGAAATGATACAGGCTGCTGGTGAGCCACATGGCATGCGACTGGAGTTGGCGCGTGACATGGGGTTGCCGGTAGACCGAGTGGTGATTGATAGCGCTATTAGTAGCGAGGCTGCAGGGTACTTTAAAAAACGCTTGCTGGCAGAAATGCAGGGTGAACTTCGGTCGGTGCCGGGGGCGGAGAGCGAGACTCAGGATTGTACTGAGTCGCTGGCATTAGCCCAGGTATTGATAACACTGTACCTGTTGAAAGTGGCGAGTGGTTAACCAGAATTCAGAGGGCAGCGATAGCGGGTAGTGGTTTGAATGTCGCTGCTGTAACAGTTTTATTTTTGAAATAGACAGGAGAAAGCAATGCCATCTCGTAGAGATTTAGCAAATGCCATACGTGCACTGAGCATGGACGCAGTACAAAAGGCCAAATCTGGTCATCCAGGTGCCCCAATGGGCATGGCGGACATCGCGGAAGTGCTGTGGAATAGCCACATGAAATACAATCCAACGAATGCCAAATGGGCAGATCGTGACCGTTTTGTGCTCTCTAATGGCCATGGTTCAATGTTGATGTATTCGTTGCTGCATCTGTCAGGTTTTGATCTGAGCATGGATGATATTAAGAGCTTCCGTCAGCTGCACGCTAAGACAGCGGGGCACCCTGAGTATGGTTATGCGGATGGTATTGAGACCACGACTGGCCCGTTAGGTCAGGGCATCACCAATGCGGTTGGCATGGCGATCGCTGAGCGTACATTGGCGGCGCAGTTTAACAAGCCTGGTCACGACATTGTTGATCACCACACCTATGTCTTTATGGGCGATGGTTGTTTGATGGAAGGCCTGTCGCATGAGTCCTGTGCGATGGCAGGAACATTGGGGCTGGGTAAATTGATCGCATTCTGGGATGACAACGACATCTCGATTGATGGCCATATCGGTGACTGGATGGAGAAGGGCGTACCCGGTCGCTTTAAATCTTACGACTGGCACGTAATTCCAGATGTTGATGGCCATGATGCAGATGCCATCAGCGCAGCGATCGCAGAAGCGAAATCTGTTACTGACAAACCTACCCTGATCTGTACCCGTACCACCATCGGTTTTGGTTCGCCAAACCTTTCTGGTACGCATGATTGCCACGGTGCTCCACTGGGTGATGATGAGATTGCAGCGACGCGTAAAGAGCTGGGCTGGACTGCCGCTCCTTTTGAAATTCCTTCGGATGTTTATGCTGGCTGGGATCATAAAGAGCAAGGTGCTGCTGATGAATCTTCATGGGATGCCAGGTTTGAAGCTTACAAAACGGCTTTTCCTGCTGAAGCCGCTGAATTCATTCGTCGTATGTCGGGTGAGTTACCCGCTAACTTTGCTGTTGAGATGGATAAATTCATTGCTAAAACTCAGGACGAGATGCCAAACATAGCATCACGTAAAGCATCACAAAACGCAATCGAAGCGATGGGGCCTCTATTACCCGAAATGTTTGGTGGCTCTGCTGATCTAACCGGTTCTAACCTGACCAACTGGTCTGGTACCGTTAAAGTAACCCCTGAAAATGCTGATGGTAACTATCTATCATGGGGTGTGCGTGAATTTGGTATGGCACACATGATGAACGGGATGGTTTTGCACGGTGGCTTTAAAGTTTACGGTGCAACCTTTTTTATGTTTATGGAATTCATGCGCAATGCACTGCGCATGTCTTCGTTGATGAAGATTGGTACCATCTATGTTTACACTCATGATTCAGTGGGGCTGGGCGAAGATGGCCCGACCCATCAGCCGGTTGAGCAGTTGGCGACGATGCGTGTGATTCCTGGCTTCCAGACATGGCGCGGTTGTGATGCGGTTGAATCTGCGGTTTCATGGAAAGTGGCCATGCTACGTGGTGATGCGCCGACCGCACTGGTTTTCTCTCGTCAAACCCTGACACCCATGGCGCGTACTGCCGATCAGGTTGCGAACATTGAGAAGGGTGGTTATGTACTGAAAGATTGTGAAGGCGCACCTGACATCATCTTCATTTCTACTGGCTCCGAAGTGGGGTTAACCGTTGAAGCAGCGGCAGCGATGGATGCCAACGTACGTGTTGTCTCTATGCCTTCTACCTGTGCATTCGATACCCAGGACCAGACCTACAAAGACTCTGTTTTGATTCCTGGTGTTAAGCGTGTTGCGATTGAGGCCGGTGTTGACCAGTCCTGGTACAAATATGTTGGCCTGGACGGTGCAACTGTTTGCATGAAGTCTTTTGGTGAATCAGCACCAGCGGTAGACCTGTTCAAAGAATTCGGTTTTACCGTAGAGAACGTTGTTGCGACAGCTAACAGGGTACTGGGTAAATAATTTAATCAGGCTCCGCTGCCCCGTATTATCGAGGGCTGCGAGCCAAATAGATTTTGTTTTAAATTTAGGAGTTAAAGTATGACGATTAAAATTGGTATTAACGGTTTTGGCCGTATCGGTCGTATGGCTTTTCGCGCCGTCTCACAGGAATTTAAGGATATGGAGATCGTTGCAATCAATGATCTGCTAGATGCTGACTACCTTGCATATATGCTGAAACATGATTCAGTGCATGGCCGTTTCGACGGTGAAGTTTCGGTTGATAACGGTGCACTGATCGTTAACGGCAAGAAAATTCGTCTGACTGCAGAGCGTAACCCAGCTGATCTAAAATGGGGCGATGTTGATGTTGACGTA
This sequence comes from Gammaproteobacteria bacterium, assembly GCA_021648525.1. Taxonomy (GTDB): domain Bacteria; phylum Pseudomonadota; class Gammaproteobacteria; order SZUA-140; family SZUA-140; genus SZUA-76. The sequence continues at coordinate 24,176 of JAKISP010000046.1, read as the reverse complement.
GTACTGGAATGTACCGGCTTTTTCCTGACTGAAGAGACATGCCAGGCGCACATCGATGCGGGCGCAAAGAAGGTTGTTCAATCTGCACCTTCTAAAGATGGCACTCCAATGTTCGTCTTTGGTGTTAACCATAATGAGTATGCTGGACAGGCAATCAGTTCTGCTGCATCCTGCACCACTAACTGCCTGGCACCTGTTGCTAAAGTGCTGAATGATGAGTTTGGTATCAAACGTGGTCTGATGACCACCGTTCATGCAGCAACCGCTACTCAGAAAACGGTTGATGGTCCTTCTATGAAAGACTGGCGCGGTGGCCGTGGTATCCTGGAAAACATCATCCCTTCTTCTACCGGTGCGGCGAAAGCGGTGGGTGTTGTATTGCCTGAGCTGAATGGCAAACTGACTGGTATGGCTTTCCGCGTTCCAACTTCAGATGTCTCTGTGGTTGATCTGACTGTTGAACTGAATAAAGAGGCCTCTTACGATGACATCTGCGCAGCAATGAAAGCCGCTTCTGAGTCTGACGAAATGGGTCAGACCTTGGGTTACACCGATGAAAAAGTTGTTTCTACTGATTTTCGTGGTGTCGGTTTTTCTTCTATCTTTGACTCAGGTGCCGGTATCGCACTCGATGGTACATTTGTTAAAGTAGTTGCCTGGTACGACAACGAATACGGTTACACCTGTAACATGATGCGTTTAGTTCGCCACGTTGCGGCAAACTAAGGCATTCTGTTAGCGGGACTTTGAAAGGCATGGGAGTTCGCTCCCGTGCCTTCTCTCTTTCCGAGAGATTTGCTGAGAGAAAGACTCTCATCAAATTTTTTGAAAATATAACAGGAGCTGTTAATGTCTGTAATTAAAATGATCGACCTGGATCTGGCCGGTAAGCGCGTCCTGATTCGTCAGGATCTGAATGTACCGCTTAAAGATGGCGCAGTATCAGATGACACGCGTATTCGCGCGTCACTACCGACTATTCAGAAGGCACTTGAAGAGGGTGCTAAGGTGATGATCATGTCTCATTTAGGGCGTCCAACCGAAGGTGAATATGCTGATGAATATTCGCTAGCAGCTGTTGCGGCTCACATGGCCGATCTATTGGGCAAGAAGGTTAAGTTGGTTAAAGAGTATCTGAATGGCGTTGAACTGGCTGACGGTGAAATTGCTCTTCTTGAAAACGTACGTTTCAATGCTGGTGAAAAGAAAAATGAAGATGCGTTGGCAAAACAGTATGCGGCACTTTGTGATGTGTTCGTGATGGATGCCTTCGGTACTGCACATCGCGCGCAGGCATCGACACATGGTGTTGCTAAATTTGCCCCAACTGCATGCGCAGGCCCACTGCTGGCAGGTGAACTGGAAGCCCTGGGTAAAGCGCTGGATAATCCTGCGCGCCCGATGGTGGCGATTGTGGGTGGCTCTAAAGTTTCAACCAAGCTAACGGTGCTGGAATCACTTTCTAAAATTGTTGATCAGTTGATTGTCGGTGGTGGCATCGCGAATACTTTTATCGCAGCGGCCGGACACAATGTGGGTAAGTCGCTTTACGAGGCCGATCTGATTGATACCGCTAAGAAGTTGACAGCAGATGCGAAATCACGCGGTGGTGACATCCCCGTGCCTGGCGATGTTATCTGTGCAAAAGAGTTTGCTGAAAGTGCTGCGGCAGAATTAAAAGCGGCATCTGATGTTGCAGACGACGATATGATTTTCGATATCGGTCCCGATAGCGCGAAAGAGCTGGCTGAAATTATCAAGAATGCTGGCACTATCGTCTGGAATGGCCCAGTAGGCGTATTTGAGTTTGATCAGTTTGGCGAAGGTACTAAAGCAATTGCGAATGCGATTGCAGAGAGTCCTGCATTTTCAATCGCAGGTGGTGGTGATACATTAGCCGCTGTTTCGAAATATGGCATTGCTGATAAGGTTTCATATATTTCTACGGGTGGTGGTGCATTCCTTGAATTCCTGGAAGGCAAAAAATTGCCAGCCGTTGAGATTCTGGAAGAACGCGCTAAGTAATAGCCGCTACATATGGGGGCCAGGTGGCCCCCGTTTTTAAATATCAATATCTAGGAGAAGATAAGTTGCGCAGAACAAAGATTGTCGCGACGCTAGGGCCGGCAACAGACGACCTTAAAGTGTTGGAGTCACTGGTAGTAGCCGGTGTGGATGTTGTGCGTTTGAATTTTTCTCACGGTTCTTTTGAAGAGCAAAAATTCCGTGCGGACAATATTAGAATATTGGCAGAAAAACACGGTAAAGCAATAGGTGTGCTGGTTGATCTGCAGGGGCCGAAGATTCGTACCTGTAAATTTAAGGAAGGGAAAGTTAATTTAATTGAAGGTGATCGCTTTATTCTTGATGCCGCGTTAGGTGATCTTGAAGGGACTAATGAGCGAGTCGGCCTTACTTATAAGCAGCTGCCGAATGATGTGAAGGCGGGTGATACATTATTGCTTGATGATGGTCGTATGATTCTGGAAGTGACCGGGGTTAAAGGCCAGGAAGTACACACTAAAGTGATGCACACCGGCCTTTTGTCGAATAATAAAGGCATTAACTTGCAAGGTGGCGGCCTTTCTGCTCCTGCTTTAACGGAAAAAGATAAAATTGATATTGTCTCTGCGGCAAAGATCGATGCTGATTTTGTTGCGGTCTCTTTTCCTCGTACGGCGGCGGATGTTCATGAATGTCGTCGTTTGCTGGAAGAAGCGGGTAGCGATGCTGCGATTGTTTCCAAGATTGAGCGCGCTGAAGCGCTGGATGTGATCGATGAAATCATTGAGGCTTCTGAAGTGATTATGGTTGCTCGTGGTGATCTTGGTGTGGAAGTGGGCGATGCTGAACTGCCTGCCATTCAAAAAGATCTGATTAAGCGTGCGCGTGCGATGGATCGCGTGGTGATCACTGCTACACAGATGATGGAATCGATGATTGAAAATCCGATTCCAACACGTGCTGAAGTATTCGATGTGGCCAATGCAGTGCTGGATGGTACTGATGCGGTGATGCTGTCGGGTGAGACCGCTGCAGGGAAATATCCTGCCAGAGTTGTTGAATCAATGGGGCGTATCTGTGAAGAAGCAGAGAAGCAGCGTACCACTCGGGTCTCTGATCATCGTGTTGACCTGACCTTTGGGCGTAGCGACGAGGCGATTGCGATGGCAACGATGTATACCGCTAACCATCTGGATGTCGATGGTATTGCTGCCCTGACCGAGTCTGGTTCTACCGCGCTGTGGATGTCTCGCATTAGTTCAGGCCTGCCAATCTATGCGTTGACTCAGAGCGAGAAAACCAAACGTCGTATGACACTGTATCGCGGTGTGTACCCGATGAGTATTAACATTGATGATGTTAAACAGTACCAACTTAGCGCACATGCGCAAAAAGTATTATTAGAGCGCGGCGTTGTTAAAAATGACGACCTGATCATCATCACTAAAGGTGACAAGGTTGGCGTTGATGGCGGCACCAACTCAATGAAAATTGTTCGTATCGGGGCTTGATTGCTGAGCTTTTCCCTGGTATACAACGTGTTATCAATTTTTTAGAACTTAAATAACCTTAAATAATAGGAGAAACAGAAATGGCTTTGATTTCACTACGCCAGTTACTGGATCATGCTGCGGAAAATGCTTATGGCATGCCAGCATTTAATGTCAACAACATGGAGCAGGTTCACGCGATCATGCGGGCTGCTGATGCGGTTAATTCACCCGTGATCATGCAGGGTTCTGCCGGCGCACGCGCTTATGCAGGCGAACCTTTTCTACGTCATTTGATTTTAGCTGCTGTTGAGCAGTACCCACACATTCCGGTTGTGATGCATCAGGATCACGGTTCTGAGCCAGCCGTATGTCTGCGTTCTATCCAGTCTGGTTTTTCATCAGTGATGATGGACGGTTCTTTAGAAGCGGATATGAAAACGCCTTCTTCTTTCGAATACAACGTTGACGTCACCAGGACTGTTGTCGATATGGCGCACGCGGGTGGTGTTTCTGTTGAGGGCGAGCTGGGTTGTCTGGGTTCTCTTGAGACTGGCGAAATGGGCGAAGAAGATGGCCATGGCGCAGAAGGAAAACTAGATCTTGACCTGCTGCTGACCGATCCACAGGAAGCGAAAGATTTCGTTGAGAAGACCGGTGTCGATGCACTGGCAATCGCGATTGGTACCTCTCATGGTGCATATAAGTTCACTAAGAAACCTACCGGTGACGTATTGCGTATTGACCGTATCAAAGAGATCCATCAGGTAATCCCTGATACTCATCTGGTTATGCACGGTTCTTCTTCAGTGCCGCAGGAATGGTTAGAAACCATCAACAACTACGGCGGTGACATGGGGCAGACCTATGGTGTACCTGTTAGTGAAATCATTGAAGGTATCAAGCATGGGGTACGTAAGGTTAATATCGATACCGATCTACGTATGGCATCTACTGGCGCGGTTCGTAAGTTTCTGGCTGAAAATACCGCTAACTTTGACCCACGTAAATTCCTCAAAGAATCGACTGCGGCGATGTCTGGTATCTGTAAGGCGCGCTTTGAAGCATTTGGTTGTGAAGGACAGGCGTCAAAAATCGAAGCTAAGTCACTTGAACAGATGATCAACTTTTACAAATAAAACTGATTTGATGTGATAAAAAAGCCCCGAGCTGTTCCGCAGCTCGGGGCTTTTTTTATTCAGCCAGGAGTCTGTCGGACTTAGGATGAATCTACTGCGAAAAAGCCATTTCGGCCCATTTTTCCGATCAATTTCGTTAAATATGCTCAATATTCGCCTCAAATGATCGAAAAAATGATCTCAAAATGGCTTTCTCTCGCGACGATCACCTAAGTCCGACAGGCTCCTAGGCATGTTTTCTAGCTGTTGAGTGAGGCGAGGTATTCGCTGAATTCCCTGCCATTTTCAGGGTGCCTCATGCCATACTCAACAAAGGCCTTCATGTAACCAATTTTTGAGCCACAATCATGAGATTTCCCCGTCATATGAAAGGCCTCCACCGTCTCCAGATCGATCAAACTGGCGATTGCATCTGTTAACTGAATTTCGTCACCGGCACCTGGCGCTGTATTTTCCAGTAAATCCCAGATTCTTGACGACAGCACATAGCGACCGACAACCGCAAGATTAGAAGGTGCGTCTTCTGTTTTAGGTTTTTCAACGACTTTACTCATTGCGGCTGATTCACCTGGCAATACTGTTTTACCCCCACAATCGACGACACCGTAGCTAGATACCTGCTCTGATGGGACGGGTTCAACCATTATCTGGCTGGTTTGAGTCTCTTCAAAGCGTTTAATCATTGCCGTGAGGTTTTCACTTTTAAGATCGCAGGAGGCCTCGTCGATCAAGACGTCGGGCAAAACAACAATGAATGAGTTATCACCGATGAGCGGGCGTGCCGTGGCTACCGCATGGCCGAGTCCTTTTGCCTGGCCCTGCCGGACGTGCATGATAGTGATATCTTTAGGGCAGATGGTCTGAATTTCTTTTAATAACTCTCTTTTGACCTTTTTTTCTAGTGTTGTTTCCAGTTCAAAAGATTTATCAAAGTGGTTTTCAATGGCATTTTTGGATGAGTGTGTGACTAACACTATCTCTTTAATGCCAGCATCAATACATTCGTTGACGATATATTGAATTAATGGTTTATCAACCAGGGGAAGCATCTCTTTGGGGATCGCTTTGGTTGCCGGTAGCATGCGGGTGCCAAGACCCGCGACGGGGATAACGGCTTTTGTAATGGTATTTGAGTTCATATTTTAATTTACACCTTGTAATAATCACGGTACCACGAAACAAAATTCGCAATTCCATCTTCGATTGATGTGGCTGGTTTGAAGCCAACGTCGTTTATCAGGTCATCAATATTTGCATAGGTTTCAGGCACATCACCAGGCTGTAGTGGTAACATATTTTTCTCCGCTTTTTTACCGATACAGTCTTCGATTACCTCGATAAAGTGTGATAGTTCAACTGGACTATTATTTCCAATGTTATATATCCGAAAAGGAGCGTAGCTGGTGCCGGTATCTGGATGATCACTGGACCAGTCCGGGTTTGGCGTGGCCGTATGATCTAATGTCCTGATAACGCCTTCAACAATATCATCGATGTAGGTGAAATCACGTCGGCATTTACCATAATTGAATACATCAATTGGTTTTCCTTCCAGAATCGCTTTGGTAAATAAAAATAGAGCCATATCCGGCCGACCCCATGGGCCATATACAGTAAAAAAGCGCAGGCCAGTTGTTGGAATCTGGTAAAGGTGGCTATAGGTGTGGGCCATTAGCTCATTAGATTTTTTTGTGGCGGCATACAGGCTTACGGGGTGATCTACATTGTCATGAACCGAGAAAGGCATGTTTGTGTTTGCCCCATAGACAGAGCTACTTGAGGCGTAGACAAGGTGGTCTACTTCCGTATGGCGACATCCTTCGAGTATATTAGTCGTTCCCATTATGTTGCTGTCAATATAGGCATGGGGGTTGATTAGTGAATAGCGTACGCCTGCTTGAGCGGCAAGATGTATCACCTTGTCTGGTTGCTCTTCCTTGAATAGCTTAGCGATACCATCGCGGTCCTCAAGGTTCAGACGGACATCTGTGAAGCCCTCGCGCGAAGTTAGGCGCTCCAGGCGTGCCTTTTTAAGATTTACGTCATAGTAGTCGTTGAGATTGTCCAGCCCGACAACCTCGTCACCTCTATTGAGTAGATAGTGGGCAACACTGGAGCCAATAAAGCCGGCTGTGCCTGTGATCAGAACTTTCATGATTATATTTTTACCTTAATTCATTAATTCATTGGGATTGTCGGTATAACTTAGTTGAGTGGCTAGTTACCAGAACTTCAGGCGCTACTTTAAGAGCGCTATCTCTACCTGTTTTCAGCTCGGCAATGCGGGCAGCGTTGATGCCTCGCCTGAAAACAGGCATGATTTTTCGAACTCGGTAGCAAGTGGTAGACCGACATACCCGAGGCCAGTCATTCCAGTTTTTACATTATACTTGTATTAGCATTTACTGTGTCTTGCATTTGGGTGTTTTATTTACGCCCGATGGTGTAGTAGGTGATACCAAGGTTGTGCAAGGTTTTTGGGTCATATATGTTGCGCCCATCAAAGATGGTGGGTGACTTTAGCTGACTCTTGATGAACTCAAAATCAGGGCTGCGGAAGGCCTGCCACTCAGTGATGATAATTAAGGCGTCGGCTCCTGATAGGGTGCTGTTAGCATCGTCGCAAAGCATCAGGTCTGAGCGGTCACCATAAATCCGCTGCGCTTCATCCATCGCTTCTGGGTCATATGCCTGCACTTTTGCGCCCGCTTGCCATAGGGCCTCCATTAATGTGCGGCTAGGTGCAGCGCGCATGTCGTCGGTTTTTGGTTTAAAGGAGAGTCCCCATACAGCAAAGGTTCTGCCTTTAAGATCAGCGTCGAAATGTGCATTAACCTTCTGGAATAATACCGTTTTCTGGCGATTGTTAACCGTTTCAACTGCTTGCAGGAGCGGTGCATCATAGCCAATTTCATTGGCGGTACGCTCAAGGGCCTGTACGTCTTTAGGAAAGCATGAACCGCCATAGCCGCAGCCAGGGTAGATAAAGTGATAGCCAATGCGTGGATCGGAACCGATGCCGATACGTACCTGTTCAATGTCTGCACCAAGGCGTTCTGCCATGTTAGATAGCTCGTTCATGAAGCTGATCTTAGTGGCAAGCATGGCGTTAGCTGCATATTTTGTCAGTTCTGCAGAGCGGATATCCATCACGACCAGGCGGTCATGGTTACGGTTGAATGGGGTATAAAGTGCACGTAACAGCTCGGTGGTGCGTGGGTTATCAGTACCGATTACGATGCGATCTGGTTTCATGAAATCATCGATTGCAGCACCTTCTTTGAGGAATTCTGGATTGGATACAACGTCAAAGTCGATATCTTTTCCGCGGGCTTTAAGGGCGCTTATAACGGTTTCGCGAACTTTGTCTGCGGTGCCAACTGGAACAGTTGATTTATCGATAATGACACGGTAATCATCCATGTGCTCACCGATGCTTTTCGCAACAGCTCTGACGTACTGGAGGTCAGCAGAGCCATCTTCATCTGGTGGGGTGCCGACGGCAATAAACTGAAACAGGCCGTGAGCGACGCCAGCAGCGATGTCTGTTGTAAATGAAAGCCTTCCATTTTTGGCGTTATCGAGCACTAGTTTTTCAAGTCCAGGCTCATAGATTGGGATCTCTCCCCGGTTCAGCATCTCGATCTTGTTTTGATCGATATCAACGCAGACGACGTCAATACCTACTTCTGCAAGGCAGGCGCCTGTCACGAGGCCAACATATCCAGATCCAAAAACGGTTACTTTCATAGTTTAAATTCCATATGTTAAATTAGTTTGCAAACGGGTATTATCATTAATATTACATCAATAGTGTGAGTGGTACGAGTTTAGGGGGAGTGGTACGCGAGAAAACTGTGTTATAGCACTACTAGCTTTAATAACGCATCTCATGATATAAGCGCTGTAATTTTCTATATAGTTGCTTCTCCATCGGCCGTTATCAGAGATGATATTAAGGTTTTCGGGGGTTTTTAAGCTGCTGATTAAATGTTGGTCTAGCGGGGCGGGATTTATAGTTGTTCACAGAAACTAGTATGGTAAGTCATTTCTAATGGTAAGAGTATTTCGGCACTATATACCAACGGCATTTGTTTTGCTGGGGGTGATTGAGACTTTGGTCTTACTATTGTCTGTCTTCCTTGGGTCGTCATTGCGGTTCTGGGGGAGTGAAGTGACGCTGGCATTCGATGCGCTATTGCTGGGCAAGACACTACTGTTTGCTGCCTTGATATTAAGCGCGATGACATTTATGGGGTTGTATCAACGCCACCTGCGGGAGGGCGTGGTGGCTGCCTTGCTGCGAGTTGTCGCGGGCCTGGTCATCGGGTTTATTGCGTTAAGCATTCTTTTCTATGTTTTTCCTGGCATTGCACTCGGTAGGGGAGAGTTTGCGTTGTCATCATTGGTTGCTCTGATTGCGGTGGTTTTAGTTCGCTTTGTCTTTGTCCGTTTTGTTGATGATGATACGGGGAATCGACGCATTCTGGTGTTGGGAGTTGGTAATCGTGCGATGGCGATTAACAACTTATTGCGACGAAAGACAGATCAGCGTGGTTTTTCTATTGTGGGTTATGTGAAGTTTCCAGGAGAGCGTGTCCTTGTTGAGGATAATATCATTCAGCATGATGTCACGTTGTTAGAGTTGTCCAAAAAGCATCAAATTGACGAGATAGTGGTTGCGATTGAGGATCGGCGGCAAAGTTTTCCAATGCACGAAATAGTTGATTGTCGTATGAGTGGCGTTGATGTGGTGGATTTATTGACTTTTTTTGAGCGTCAAACAGGGAAAATTATGATCGATATTCTCAATCCGAGCTGGCTGATTTTCTCTGATGGTTTTAAATACGGGGTGTTAAGAGTCTATTCAAAACGAATTTTTGATATTGTGGCCAGTTTGCTGCTGTTACTGATCTCTTTGCCGGTCATCATTGTGACGGTAATCGCGATTTATCTGGAAGACCGCGGCCCTATTTTATATCGTCAGGTAAGGGTTGGCGAAAACTGGAAGTTATTTCAGGTGCTGAAATTCCGCAGTATGCGAGTGGATGCGGAGAGTGATGGGCAAGCGAAATTTGCGTCAAAAAACGATAGTCGTATCACGCGTGTCGGCGATGTGATTCGTAAGCTCAGGGTGGATGAATTACCTCAGATCGTCAATGTGTTACGAGGTGATATGAGCTTTGTTGGGCCGCGTCCCGAGCGCCCTGTTTTTGTTGAGCAGTTGTCGGAAAACATTGATTACTATTCGGAACGTCATCGAGTAAAACCAGGCATAACTGGCTGGGCTCAGATCTGTTACCCCTATGGCGATTCTGAGAAAGATTCTTATGAAAAACTTCAGTTTGATCTTTATTATGTGAAAAACTACAGTCTTTTTCTTGATTTAATCATATTGTTTCAGACGGCTGGTGCCGTTTTGTGGGGTAAGGGCGGTCGCTGACCCGAACGATATTATTTTGTCGTATAGTGGGTATTTAATGGCCTACTATGCTTAGCCTGGCTGTTATTAGTTATGGGGCGGCAGCGGTTGCTTTTTTGTTGCTCTCCTTGTTTGCGGTTGTTAAGTGGCGTGCCTGCATTGAAGATGGCCTCTTATTGCTCGCATTAGTGACGACATTCGTTTGGGCGTTACTGGTTTCTGCCGGGCACTTTTACGATTACCTGAGTCCTTCGTGGTTCTCTATTATTGAGTTATTTCGTAATATTACATGGTTTGCACTGTTGATCCGCCTGGTTTTTATTGCCGGAAATCATCGCTGGTTGAGGTTTGTAAAGAAAACGTTATTCTTTACTCTGGCAGGGGTGCTTGGTAGCTTCATTTTATTTATGTACCCCGTTTTTCTTGCTGGCAATGGCGCGGTGTCACTGGCAGTGCCTGATGTTAATTTACGCCTGGTGGCCCACATTGTTTTGTCCTTGACTGGACTGTTTTTGCTTGAGCAGTGGTATCGTAACATTGGAGCGGAGCTTCGATGGAGTAGCAAATTTCTGTGCCTGGGTATTGCGAGCATATTTGTATTCGATTTCTTTTTATACTCTGATGCACTGCTGTTCGGTGGGATTGATCTCGACTTCTGGAGTGTCAGAGGGATTATCTATGTGATGGCGGTGCCATTGATTGGCATATCAATATCTCGTAGTCGTCAGTGGTTGCTTGGCGACTATGTTTCTCATCGGATGGCATTTCACAGTGCTGTGTTGGTGGGGGGAGGGCTTTACCTTTTTGCTGTTGCATTGGGTGGCTACTACATTCGCCTATATGGTGGTGGGTGGGGGAAAATCTTACAGGTACTATTTTTCTTTGCCTCACTGCTATTGCTGTTATCGCTGGTTTTTTCTGGACAGCTGCGTGCTCAGTTAAAGGTTTTTGTGGGCAAACATTTTTTCTCTTATAAGTATGACTATCGAGAACAGTGGGCTAGCTTTATTCGAGCGCTTTCAATGGGCGGGACGGATGAGCAGTTAAGGGAGCGAGCAATACAGGCTATTGCGAACATAGTCGAAAGCCCTGGAGGTGGGCTGTGGCTGCAAAATGATACGGTGCGTGGCTTTTTACCTGTTACAGGAAGTAAAATGACGATAGGCTCTCACTGCCGTGAGCCGGACAATAGCTCTTTAGTGGCGTTTCTTGAAAAGTGGCAGTGGGTTGTGAACCTGAGCGAGTATGAGCGGGATCCAGGTCTATATCGTGATTTGGTCCTGCCCAGGTGGTTGCTTGAGCTGCCTGATGCCTGGCTTGTTGTTCCTTTAATGAGGCAGACGAAATTACTCGGTTTTATTGTGTTGACTCATTCGCGTGCTGGTGATCATTTTAACTGGGAAGACATTGACCTGCTTAGAATTGCGGGGCGAGAGTTAGCTAGCTATCTCGCATTGTTAGAGGCAAATCGGGAATTAGTAGAGGCGCGTCAATTTGAGACTTTTAACCGGCTTTCTGCCTATGTAGTACATGACCTTAAAAACGTGATTGGACAACTGTCACTGGTCGTTGAAAACTCCCGAAAGCATAAAGATAATCCTGAGTTTATTAGTGATGCATTTGCGACTGTGGATAATGCGACGAATAAAATGCAGCGAATGTTGGCTCAATTGCGAATAGATAAACATGTAGAGACGCGTGGCACGTTAGTGCGGATTGGTGAGGTGATTAGTGAGGTTGTTGCCCGCCGCCAGGTGGCATTGCCCAGGCCTGTTTTTATGGAATGTGACGAGCTGGAGGTGCTGGTTGATCGAGACAGGCTATCATCAGTCATAGAGCATGTCATCGATAATGCACAGGAGGCGACGCCTGATGATGGAATGGTTACTGTTAAGCTTATGGTTTCCGGTGATTGTGCCGTTATTAAGGTTGACGACGATGGCTGTGGTATGAGCGAAAAATTTATTCGTGAGCGATTATTTCGTCCATTTGATACAACGAAAGGAAATGCTGGAATGGGAATTGGTGTTTATGAATGCCAGGAGTTTATTTGTTCTTTGGGGGGGGAAGTGGAAGTTAAAAGTAAGACAGGCGAGGGAACGCAATTTTGCTTGAATATTCCACTTACCAGAGTGTTGGTCGAATAGCTTAAGCGCGCGTGTTTTATGAAGAGGGTTATAGTGTGAGTCGATCTAAACAGGACCAGAAAACATTATTAGTTATTGAAGATGACGTTGGTCTGCAGAGTCAGCTAAAATGGTGTTTCGATGGTTACAGAGTATTGATTGCTAGCAATAGAGAGGAAGGGCTGGTTCTTTTGAGGCGTTATGAACCCCCTGTGGTTTTGCTGGATCTGGGGTTACCGCCTGATGCTGAGAATGCGACCGAAGGGTTAGCGGCCCTTGATGAAATATTGAATTTGATTCCACATACCAAAGTGATCATTGTGACCGGAAATGATGAGCGTGAGAATGCCATTAAAGCCGTTGCAAAAGGGGCGTATGATTATTATCAGAAGCCTGTCGACGCTGAAGTGCTGGAGTTAATTGTTAGTCGGGCATTTTGCCTTTATGAGCTGGAAGAAGAAAATCAGCTTTTGATGAAATGTCGAAAAACATCTATCATTAAAGGGATTATTGGATCTAGCCCGCAAATGATGAAGGTCTGCCGCATGGTTGAAAGAGTGGCGCCAACAAATGTGACAACGCTGCTGCTGGGAGAGAGTGGTACTGGTAAAGAGGTGATTGCAAGAGCGCTTCATGAGTTAAGCACTCGTAAATCAAAAGCATTTGTTGCGATTAACTGTGGTGCAATTCCTGAAGCATTATTAGAAAGTGAGCTTTTTGGCTATGAAAAAGGGGCCTTTACCGGGGCTAATAAACAGACCAAAGGCAGGGTGGAATACGCAGATGGCGGTACTCTGTTTCTGGATGAAATGGGGGATCTACCTGCTTCGCTGCAGGTGAAATTATTGCGTTTCCTGCAGGAGCGAGTGATAGAGCGAATTGGTGGGCGTAATGAAATTGCGGTGGATGTGCGCGTTATTTGTGCGACTAATCAGAACATTGATCAACTGGTAGAACAAGGCGTTTTCAGGGAAGATTTATTTTACCGTATCAATGAGCTAACAATTAATATTCCACCGTTACGAGAACGAGAAGGTGATACTGTATTATTAGCAAAATTTATTTTAGCTCGATTTACCAAGGAATTTAGCCGAAATATTAGTTCCATTTCTGATGAAGCATTATCTGCAATAGAGTCCTATCCGTGGCCAGGTAATGTGAGAGAGATGGAAAATAAGCTTAAGCGGGCAGTGATTATGGCGGAGGGTAATCAAATTACAGCTGAGGATCTCGAACTGGTTTTTGAATCGAAGCCGATGCCATTAAATTTACGTGAAGTGCGTGACCGTGCTGAGTATGCAGCGGTGGTCAGGGCGTTGAGTATCTGTGGTGATAATGTCTCCCAGACAGCTGAAATTTTGGGTGTGAGTCGGCCTACACTGTATTCGATTATGGGTAAGCTTGGTTTAAAGTAAGACTGTTTGATTAAAGGCTCCTAGGTGAAATTATAATTTCATCTACTTTATTAAAAGCCAGATCCAGTTGTGCTAGTGGCGTGTAAAAATGTGGTGAAAAGCGGATGCCACCACCACGCTGTGCACAGATCACCTTTTCTTTCATCAGTGCTTGATAGAGCGTCTGTTGATTCACGCCTTCGGCACGGAAGGTGACAATGCCGCCATAACGCCCAGGCTCTGCTGAAGTGAGTAGTGTCAACTTCGGGGTGTCATTAATAATCTGCATCATATGTTCACTACGTTCTAATAATAGCCTCTCGATTGCCTCAACACCTGTTGCCAGTATTAACCCCATTGCAGCATTGAGTGCATGAATTGCGAGCATGTTGGGGCTGCCGCATTCAAAGCGGCGGGCGCTATTTGCGGGTGCCCATGTTTTTGTATCGTAGTCACCAATGGCCTCAACCATATGCCAGCCATACTGATGCAGTTTGAGCTGCTCACGTAATTCGGCGCGGCAGTAAAATAGTGCGAGCCCTTCAGGGCCGAGCATCCATTTGTGGCCATCGGCCATCACAAAATCCGCCTCGATCGCCTGTGCATCAAACGGTATCGCGCCGAGGCTCTGGATCGCATCAACACAAAATAAGACCTCATTGGCACGGCAGTGATGGCCGAGTGGGGCCAGATCCATCTTGAGGCCACTCGCGTACTGAATGGAACTAATGGTTAGCAGGCGGGTGTTGCTATTCATTGCATTGATCAATGCCTGCTCTGGAGTAACCGCTGAGTTGAGATCAACTTCGCGTAGCTCAACCCCCAGTTGTCTGAGTGACTCCCACACAATGCGGTTGGAGGGGAACTCCTGATCGCTGGTAACGATGTTGTCGCCTGCTTGCCAGTCGATGCCGTAGGCGAGTACAGAAAGCGCCTCGGAGGTGTTTTTTAATAGTGCGATATCATCGGGCGATGGTGCATTGATCAGGCGTGCAAGGCGCTGGCGTAGTTTTATCTCAGTGCCCATCCAGCGTGGGTAATGCTGTGCACCAACCTGTGTGTTTTGTTCAGCAAACTCACTGACTGCGGTAGCGACGCAGCGTGGCCACGGGGCGACAGCTGCGTGGTTGAGATAGGTGAGTTGTGCAATGTGTGGAAATTCATCGTTGTTGATTGACTCGGTCATCTCTGTTCCCTGTTGCGACTTAATTTCAGCACCTGATGTTCATGGTGTAAACTACCAAGATTAGATCTTCAGTGCATTTAATTGTGAGTTCATTCATGTCAGGTAAGGGGATTTTAATGGAAAAAGCAGATATCGGCCTCATCGGATTGGCTGTCATGGGTCAGAATCTTGTTTTAAATATGGCGGATAACGGTTTTAAAGTGGCTGTCTATAATCGTTCTGCTCAAAAAACAGATGATTTTATGGCGGGTGAAGCAAAGGATAAATCGATTGTCGGTACAAAAGGGATAAAAGAGTTTTGCGATAGTCTCTCTTCACCGCGCAAAGTGATGTTGATGGTGAAGGCGGGTGAAGTGGTGGATCACTTTATTGAACTGCTGATGCCGCACCTTGATAAAGGGGATGTGATTATTGATGGCGGCAATTCACTTTTTTCAGATACCCAGCGTAGAACGGTTAGCTGTGAAGCGAAAGATATTTTATTTTTAGGTATGGGTGTGTCAGGTGGTGAAGAGGGCGCGCGTCTAGGGCCATCTATTATGCCGGGCGGCAATAAAAAGGCGTGGGGGCTGGTTAAGGATCTCTTTCAGGCGATTGCAGCCAGGGTTGAGCAAGATGTCTGTTGCCAGTGGGTCGGTGAAGGTGGTGCGGGTCATTATGTCAAGATGGTTCACAATGGTATTGAGTATGGCGACATGCAGTTAATTTGCGAGGCGTTTCATATTCTACGTGATGTATTGAAGCTGGAACCAGCGGAACTGGCCGACATTTTTAATGAGTGGAACCAGGGGGATCTCAATTCGTATCTGATTGAGATTACCGCGGATATCTTAAAGGCTCAGGAAAATGGCGAGTGGCTGGGTGACAAGGTGCTAGATACTGCGGGCCAGAAAGGCACTGGTAAGTGGACCGGCATTAATGCACTGGAGATGGGTGTTCCTCTGACGCTGATTGGTGAAGCGGTATTTGCCCGTTACCTCTCGTCACTTAAAGAGACTCGTGTTGAGGCATCAAGGATCTTTGCAGCACCCGCATGTGACCTTGATATCGATAAGGCAGGCTTGATTGAGGCCGTGCGCGATGCACTTTTTGCGTCGAAGATTATCTCTTATACGCAGGGTTTTATGTTGATGAAAGAGGCTGCAAGCCAGTATGAGTGGAATCTGGCCTATGGTGATATTGCGCTGATGTGGCGTGGTGGTTGTATTATCCGCAGTCAATTTCTGAGTGACATTAAAGCCGCATATGATAATAATCCAGAACTGGAAAACCTGCTGTTAGATGGTTACTTTCAAAATGCAATCGTTAAGGCGCAGGATGGCTGGCGGAAGGCGTTGGTGATAGCGGTGCAGGCGGGTGTGCCGGTACCGGCGATGTCATCTGCACTGTCTTTCTACGATGGCTTTCGCACTGAAAAATTGCCTGCTAACCTGCTCCAGGCACAGCGAGATTATTTTGGTGCACATACTTACGAGCGAACGGATAAGCCTCGCGGTGAATTTTTTCATTCTGACTGGAAGAAGCTGGCAAATCAGGATTGATCTTTTAGAGGGCGAGTCTTCTGTCCTCTTGAGATCCTGGCAATTATTGTTTTTTTTGCCATAGGACAATAATGCAAAGGCCTCTATAAAGGATTCTGTTCCTGGATTAGGTATAACTCAACGCGGCGATTGCGTTTGCGACCGTTGATAGTCCAGTGCTCATCTGTCGGGCGAGCTTCACCCCAGCTAACGGTATGCATTAGTGGTGTGGGTACGCCGATGTGGCGAAGGTATTCACGTACCACAAAGGCGCGTTTGGCAGAGAGCTTTGCGTTGTAATTATTGCTGGCAATTTTATCGGCAAAACCATTGATTAGCAGGCGTTCGACGGCCTCGTTATGTTGCAGATAAGCGGCAATATCATTGAGTATCCGCTTTGCTTTGTTATCGAGTGCAGTACCGTTATGGGAAAACAGCACGCTATTCAGCGTGATGAACTCAATTGGCTTTTCCCGTGGGGTGAAGATGTCGATGTTGGGGCGGATGGTCGGTTTGCCGGTACGCAATATGGTGCCGGGCAGGTTGGCGTCGATTAAGGTGGCCATGCTGTTTTCTGCCGCTGATGTGGTGTTAGCCGTGTTGTCCGTTTCAAACGGGGTACTTTCAAGTGGTGGTTCAGCAACGATTACGACCAGTTTGCTATCACCAACGGCGCTCAGTGGCAGTAAAATAGTGGCGATCAGCGCGCTATTTTTAAGCCATTTTAGTGGTTTATTGCGGTTCATAATTGAAATATCGGCCACCTGTGGGGTGGCCTTAACATCATTTGGACTATCTAAGGTAAGATGGCGCTGCTTGTTTTAGTGGCAAAATTTATCGATAATTTTGGGTGTTGGAGTATTTGGATGTCGCAACAAATTGATCAGGTTCGGGCCGTTATCTGGAAAGAGGGTGGATTAAAATTGCTGGATCAGCGCCTGCTGCCACTGCAGCAGCTTTATGTCGCATGTGAAGATGTTGTGGCGGTCGCCGATGGCATTCGAGATATGGTGGTGCGTGGCGCGCCAGCGATCGGTGTGGCGGCTGGTTATGGCGTAGCGATTGCGGTTGCGGCACGTTATAAGGCGAACCCGGATGGCTGGCAGCAGGCGCTTGAGGCTGATTTGACGCTGCTGGCGGAATCGCGCCCCACCGCGGTGAATCTCTTCTGGGCGATCAAGCGGATGCGCGCATTGATGACCACGCTTGAGGGTGACCCGCGTCAGGCAGTGATCGATGAGGCGTGCCGCATCGATGCTGAAGACCTGGCGGCCAATCACAGAATGGGCAAGCTGGGTGCGGCATTGATCGAGCAGCGCTGCGCGGTGATGACTCACTGTAATGCGGGGGCGCTGGCGACCGCGGGTTACGGCACGGCACTCGGGGTGATTCGTGCGGCACATGCTGCCGATAAGGTGAGCCAGGTCTACGCCGATGAAACGCGCCCGTGGATGCAGGGTTCGCGCCTCACTGCGTGGGAGCTACTGCAGGATGGTATTCCGGTCACGCTGCTGGCTGATGGTGCGGCTGCGCATCTAATGAAGCAGGGCGAAGTGCAGTGGTTGATTGTCGGCTCTGACCGAATTGCGGCCAACGGTGATGTGGCGAATAAAATTGGTACCTATCACGCGGCGATCAGCGCTCGCTATCATGGTGTTAAGGTGATGGTGGTGGCGCCGACCTCAACCATTGATATGTCGCTTGCAACGGGTGAGCAGATTCCGATTGAGGTGCGTCGCGAGGAAGAACTGCTGGCGTTTAACGGCCAGCAGGTCGCGGCAAGCGGTGCAAAGGCGTGGAACCCGGTCTTTGATGTGACACCTGCGGGGCTGGTCGATGCGATTGTGACTGAACGCGGAGTGGTGCTGCAGCCCAATATGGAGAAAATGGCGGCGTTGATGGCCGACTAATCGCTTGAGTTGCACTTTAAATAGCATCTTCCTGTGAATAATTTTGTAGATAGTTTTATGGAGTCATAACAATGAATTCTGATGTGTCCGGCTGGCGAGAGCACTTTGTTGCGATACGCAGTAATAAAGCTTTTGAGATGGCCGTGGTGACCATTATTATCCTGTCGGCGATGATGATTGGTGCAACCACTTACGACATTGCCCCGCACTGGATGAGCGTGCTGAAGGGGTTTGATATTGCAGTCACGGTTTTCTTTTTGATTGAACTGATGATTCGCATGGTGGCGGAGAAACGCCTGCGTGATTTTTTCAGGAAGGGCTGGAATATCTTCGATTTTGTAATTGTTACGGCAAGCCTGATACCGATCGATGAGAGTGAGCTAGTGCTGTTGGCGCGCCTGTTGCGTATCTTCCGTATGTTGCGTCTGGTGTCGATGGTGCCAGAGATGCGTATCTTGATGGATGCGCTGGTTAAGGCAATTCCACGTATCGGCTATGTGGTGATGTTGATGTTTATTATCTTCTATATCTACGGCGCGATTGGCAGTTTCCTGTTTGAGAAAATTAACCCGGTTTTATGGGGCGATATCAGCATCTCGATGTTAACGCTATTCCGCGTGGCAACCTTTGAAGACTGGACGGATGTGATGTATGAGACGATGGTGGTTTTCCCGTTTAGCTGGGTCTTTTATCTGTCGTTTATTTTTCTCACGGCGTTTGTATTTCTTAATATGATGATTGGTGTGGTGCTGGATGTGATGCAGGAAGAGCACGAAAACCATAATAGAGAAGAGGGGCAGGGAACGGCGGGTGATGTTGCTACAATCAAGCGTCAGACTGAGTCAATGGAGCAGCGCATGGTGCGCATGGAGGCACTGTTGGAACAGGCGGTTTTGCGAAAAAATGGCTGAGGTATAAGAATTTTATCCCGATGAAGTGGTTAAGCACAGGGGGAATTGAAAGAAGAAAAGCTAAAAATAGAACGCTGGCGCAAAAGTACACAGGTAAAGTCCCAAGTTAAAACAATGATTGGCGATAGCTTGCAGTGCTTACCACAGGAGGCATGCCTTGATGCTGGGTTGGATGAAAATAGCATATTAGTATTTTCAGCATATTTATAGTAATTATCAGGGGGCTGGTTTGAGTGCTTATGGGGTATTTTAATCAGAAATAGCACGCAGTACGTGTTGGTTCTGTAAGGTGCTGAAGAGTCTAATATGCCTATCCACGGAGGAATGTGGGTATTAGAATAACAATAACAACGTAGCGTCGATTTATATGACGTGTGAGAGGTAGGGAATACCATGGGCTACAAAGCGATCTTTTCTGGATGGGGGAATCTAACATTATCGGATCTGTTAGTAGCCTATCGTAAAGCGAAAGCGGACTGTTTTTTTGAGAACAGCTTTCCTACTGCTGCCAACTTTGCAGAATATGAACAGGATCTGATGAAGAATCTAAACGCTCTTTTAGCTAAGCTAAAAGATGACAAAGGTTTTACCATTAATTCGCCATACCTCGGTCAGTGCCGACTAACCCCCAAGAAACTTAACATTATCCCAAAACCTAAAGCCCAAGATGGGCACATTCATTTTTCAGATGCCGAGAAGGCGTTTGATCACATCATGAAAAACAACAGTCTAACCCCAGAGTTTCGAGTAATTGGCGATTTTCCTGTAAATACTCACATCATATCCGCACTATGGATCAATATGGTGGGTCATAAGTTTGATGCCTGTTTAGATGAATCTTCATACGGCTCGCGACTACGACGTGTTAGAGATGAAGAAGAGCTGGATATTGATGCAATCAAGCCCTTTCATCTTAAAGCGACAGGTTCCTTTGAGCCCTATTTTCATCCTTACAAAAAATGGCGAAAGGATGGCCTGGAGGCTATTCGTACTGAACTCACCAATAAACAGTCAGTAATAGCCGTTTCGTTGGATCTAAAAAGCTATTATCACCTGATTGACCCGAGTTTTATCACGTTACCTGGGTTCCTTAAAACAATCGACATTAACAAGCGAAAAGAGATACAACTAACTGACGCCGATATTGACTTCACAAAACAACTGGTGGACTTACTTGTTTCTTGGGCTAAAAAAGCTGGCGAGTTTGCTAGCGACATACAAGAAGATGAAGGTGGCAAACAAATAAAGGGTGGGCTGGTTATTGGATTGACTGCATCCAGAATTATTTCTAACGTTTTGCTACTTAAACTGGATCAACTTATTAAGGAAAAGCTAACACCTATTCATTACGGCCGCTATGTTGATGATATGTTTTTAGTTTTAGTTTTAGGTGGTCCTGGAACTGTTGATGATACGCCATCACTTATGGCATATCTAAAAAGTCGCTTAGGAGGAAATGTCCTTAGTCAGGGTAAAGGAAAAGAAAAGGGTATTTGGCAAGTAAACCTTGGAGAAAACTATCAAAGCGCATCGGAGATAAAGTTCCAAGCAGATAAACAAAAACTCTTTATTCTTGAAGGCCAAGCAGGCTTGGATCTGCTGGATAGTATTGAAAAAGATATCACCGAGCTTTCAAGTGAACGACGGTTAATGCCTACCCCTGACCAACTAGAGAATTCTCCAGCAGCTAGGGTTCTTTCAGCAGCAGGTAAAGCTGGAGAAGAGGCGGATACATTACGACGCGCCGATGGGTTGACGATTCGCCGTTTGGGCTGGTCATTGCAACTCCGCCACGTAGAAACATTAGCGAATGACCTTCCTAATAGCGAGTGGAAAAATGAGCGGGAGGAGTTTTATGTCTTCTCCCACAACCATATATTGAGAGCCGATAGATTATTTGATCATTATCCCTATTTATCCCGCCTGCTTGGGTTTTCAACTAGGTTAGGTGAATGGAGTCAAGTAGAAAAAATCATTCATAAGGCCTTTAAGGCATACGAAAATCTGGAAAAGCATTGCAACTCAAAGATGATGATAAATAGCGTCGAGTGCGTACCAAATAAGTTTCTTTTTCCTAAAGCAAAAAACTCTTTATATCACTTATTCATCGACAGTCTAGCTAGGTATTACCCTGCGGCTGATGTTTTTAATTTGAAAGCCCCTACCAGGGTCGTTAAACTATTGGATGAAATACGTAATAAACAATATCAAGCAAATCCGAATATGATTTTGGACCACTGCGTTGGATCTGATGAGTTTTATAATAAAGCTCCTCTTCTCGTGATTTCTGATTTAGCGGCTATCCCTTATAGGAAAGCTATAAAGAAACCACAAAATAGATCCATAAGGGACTTTGCATCCAAAAGAAAACAGCTCTCCGTTGCCAAAGCGTTTGAGGAGGCGGATTTAGTCGAACTGGATAGTATCGTTGGATTTCTCAAAGAGTCACAACAAAAACGTTGGAATACCCAAACTAATATCAAAACCACACTTGAGATCGTGACTCCTTTCTTGTTTCCAACAAGACCTTACACACCCTCTGAAATAGCGGAATTAGTTCCTGCCTGTGTTGGATTAGGGAATATATCAAAGGACTCTCAAGCTCCTGAGACATTATGGGCGAAATATTCTCAGGCTTTACGAGGAGTATGGGTCAAACCTGAGTTGCTTCAAAAAGCTGACCTTAGCGCACGCCCTGAACGGCCTGGAAAACATATGGTCTCTATTGGTACCCAGAAAAGAAAATCTGTATTGATAGGGATTACTAATATTGAGACGACACACGATTCGTGGGAGCACTCCGCATGCAACAAACCTAGACTTACGCTCAATCGTTACAAACGAATATCAGACTTGGTAAATCAAGTGTTGAAGCTGACCCCGCGGCCTGACTACCTTATCTTTCCAGAGCTTTCGATACCTCTAGAGTGGATTGAAAGTATTTCAAACAGGCTGCTTTCAGCAGGGATTAGCATGATCGCTGGAACGGAATATCGCCACGAGAACAATAAAATACTACTTAGTGAGGCATACCTGTGTCTAACGGATGATAGATTAGGTTATCCCGCCCAAGTTTGTATCTGGCAACCAAAACTCAAACCTGCCGTCAGTGAAGATAAAGAGTTAATACACAAGTTTGGTAAATCCTGGAAGGATAATTTTAAAAATTGGGAGGAAGTAAAGCCGGTATATAATCACGATGGCTTTCACTTTGGTGTAATGATTTGTTCGGAGGTATTGAACAGCAAGGCGAGAAATAAATTCCAAGGTGAAGTAGATGCCTTGATGATCTTATCTTGGAATCAAGACCTCGATACCTTCTCCACTATGGTTGAGGCATGTGCACTTGATGTACATGCTTATACTGTTCTGGTAAATAATCTTACCTATGGTGATAGTCGCGTGAGGGCACCAGCAAAAGACTCTTTTAAACGTGATTTGGCTAGGCTGAGGGGGGGGATGAATGATTTTTGTGTCACTGTTGAACTCGATATTGAGAAGCTAAGAGCATTTCAAAGCAGAGAAAAACGCTGGCCCGAAAAAGAAGATCCATTCAAGCCAGTTCCAGAAGATTTTAAAATATCGTCATCGAGAAAGCATTGCCCACCGAAATGATTATTCGATATGATGTGTCAAATTCGGTAAATCCATTTCTTGATTGGGGTTACAGGCTGTTTGTAGCAATTTTTTCTGTCTGCGCATTAGCAATTTGTATTCACTTCATAATCATAATCAGTTGATGATGAAGCTAACGTAATCTGTTATTTATGGTGTATTAAAGCTGGGGGTTAGCGTGCGGAGTGTCCACCTCACGCCCACAACGCACCAATCGGCACAGCAAAGAGCCTATCACCAAATGCGGTGGTGTGATCACCATCATAAAGCAAGATACCCAGTTTGAATTGCTCACCAGCAATATTTTTGAAGCGCTCTAAACCGGCAAAATCTTTGGCTGTTAAAGTAGCCGACGCTTTCACCTCTATAGCAAAACAGTCACCCATGGCGTCTTCAACAAAGGACCCTAATAGAAGTCCAAAAATCGCCGGTTGCTGAATTAAATGCTTGCTGTTCAATTCACGAACAGCGCAAATAATCCCCGTATCTGTGGGGTGTATTTTAGGTGTTTTGATGAGGCGTTTATACTCATTAGAGTGCCATGCCGGTAATCGTTCAACGAGAAATAACTGTTCCAGCAGGGCCATATATTTTTTTATCGTGACATGGCTTAATCCCAGCTTACTCTCCATCTCTGAGAGGTTAGATAATTTTCCTGCATAAAAGGCGGTCAACCTAAACAGTTTAGTCATCAACTCCGGGTGGTCTATATGCGTTAAATCCAGAATGTCACTTTGAATCAAGCTGTTGATATATTGTTGGTACCAGGCTCTGCTGCGTTGTTCAGTTGCACGTTGTAAAGGCTCAGGAAAACAACCCACAATAATGCGTTGAATCAGATGGTCACGAATACGCTTATCATTGCTTGTGGGAACCTCTTGCGAAAGTAATTTGCTTAGAAATGTGGGTTGATTACCTTGAATTTCACATTCTGAAAGGAGGCTTAGGCACACAGATTCCATACGCTCCGCCAGCGAATTAGATAGCCCTGGTAAAAGCAGGGCATTAGCTGATCCGGTCAAAAGAAATCGCCCAGGGATGCAGTCTTCATCAACGGCTTGTTTGATCGATACAAACAGCTCCGGTAGCCGCTGTATTTCATCTATTGCGATTCTTTTTTTTGCGGGGAGGTTGCGGATAAACCCAACAGGTTGGTATTAAAGCAATCGACTGGTTTGAAATTGCCGTGAAAAACTATATCAATATTGAATGTCCTGTTTTTATATACGGGGACTGGCGTTAGAATGGGGCATCTTTGAGACAAGTAGCAGGAATGAGGTTGAATAAATAATGGATGTAATGGATCGAATCAAGCAGCAAATTGAAGGCACACCGATTGTGCTTTACATGAAAGGAACCCCACAATTTCCGCAGTGTGGCTTTTCAGGCCATGTGGTGCAGGCATTGAAGGCCTGTGAAGCTGAGTTCTCAGATATCAATATATTGGCTGATCCTGAGA
>JAKISP010000005.1 GCA_021648525.1 Gammaproteobacteria bacterium | reverse complement strand
GAAGCAGTAAATAAGCTTCATTAACAGGCCGGATATACGACCGCAATCCTGTTCCTGTTATTTATATCACAAAGATTGCAAAACGGGGGGAGACCATATACGGGCTGAGCTTCCAGCGAAACCCGGGAGGGCAGTGCCACATTCCCCGGGTTTCGCTGGAAGCTCATCGGGCTACTTGCTTGTTATATCAGTTTTTTTTAGTCCACTTAAATGCCAGTTTGCTTTAGTTCCGTTGCCAGAGCGACTGGGAATGGCCAGGCACATATTTCTCTTAAATCACATCTTTGTATGAATTGATTGAGATAATATAGTCTGTTTTTCATACGATTTAGCAATCTCTTCATACTGTTACTGCCGGATGATAGTAATCGCTGTGTGCCGTGCTTGTTGTTGTCATGACAAGGGATATCAATGGAAAAAGCAGGCATTTAATAAGCAGTACGTTGATATGATTTTTTTTGGGTTAAAGCTCATATTTTGATCGCCGATACGCTAAATGATTTACGAGAAAATCATGTGCCAACATCACAGGCTGGCTGGAATTAACCAGCTTCTGGCTTCACCTGGAGACTGGATGACTGCTGGTGATGAGATTTTTCTTGATGAGCGTGAAATAGCCTGGAAAACAAAGATTAAAAATTGAAGCAACTGAATTAATTCATACGATGGCAAAGAGTCTTTGTCAAAGTCTTATGGTTGACACTGAAATAGTGGAAGTTGAAATTTGACAGTTCCCAGGGATAACGCTTTAAAGAATTGGGACATTTAAAATCACAGGAAAGTGATGATGAAATTTGGAATATCAACAAAAATAACACTTTTAGCCGTCATGCTAGTGTTGTTAACAGCAAGCTCAGTTGGCGTAATGGTTTACAGGGAAAGTAATGAGCTATTAGTCAAAAAAGAGTTGAAAGACATTGTGAGCGGGGTTGAACGTGAGGCAATATATGTTCAATCTAAATTCGAAATGTTAAAAAAAGATATTTCATTTCTATCTAAGACACCACCGGTGCAAGGTATCCGACGTACATTTGATGGCGCTGATCCGTTAGATGGCTCATCAAATGAAGAGTGGTTAAACCGGCTATCCGTCATATTTTCTAATTTTTTACTGGAACGACCAAACTATACGCAGATAGAGTTTATCAGTGTCAAGGATGATGGGTTAGCGTTAGTTAGTGTTGAAAAGAGGGGCAGTGGCGTTATTTCACTTAGAAAAAGCGCACTAAAAAATAGAGGAAACGAGGGTTACTACGCCCAGAGAACAGGGAAACACCCTGGTGAAACATATTTTTCAAATATTGCACTAAACAGAGAGGCCGGTGTTATTACAAAGCCATATTCTCCAGTTATTAGTGTGGTGGTTCCGGTTTTTGATAAAAGTCATATTATGTTCGGACTTGTTGTTATTGACATGGATATGTCGAACGTTTTAAAAGAATTTATGAATAATGCACCTGAGTTTAGTCGTCACTATGTGACGAATGATCGTGGTGATTATCTAGCGCATCCGGATACAGATAAGGTCTTTGCATTTGAATTTGGCTCTGAATACCGTGTGCAAACTGAATTTCCTGGTATTGCAGATAACTACGGCGCGAGTGATATTTCATGGGGAATCGAAAAAAATGGTATTTCAATCAGAGATGCTAATAGTATCTTAAGATTTATCCCGGTGAGATATGATTTCAATGAGCCATCTTCAATCATCTACCTTGGTGTATCGACATCCCTTCAACACGCAATTGGAAATATAGAGATTGTTCGAAATAAAAGTATTTTACTGGGTGTGTCACTGATTGTTATTGGTGTGGTATTAGCGATACTTTTTTCCAGAATGATCACACGTCCGTTGACGCAAATTATTAGCGCTGCAAAACGATATGGTAGCGGCGACTATTCAGCTCCTCTGCCAACGGAATGTGGCGGTGAAATAGGGACGCTTTCATCTGTCATAAAAGCCATGGGTGAAGAGGTGGATAAACGTAATAAAGAGATTGTTAATAGTGAAAAGACAATGAAATCCATTGTCAGTAATGCAGTTGATGGAATTGTCACGATTGATCAGAATGGTGTGGTATTAACGTTTAATACCGCATGTGAAAAGATATTTGGCTACCGTAGAGAAGAAATAATCGGATCAAATATTTCGATTCTCATGAGTGACGACGACACGGGTAATCAACTGTACCTGGAGAAATATTTTTCTGATGCTAGTAAAAAAATACCTGGTCAGAAATTTAATGTTAATGGTGAGCGAAAAAACCGGGATAAGTTCCCATTAAATATTTCAGTAAGTGAGATGGGCCTGGATAGTGATCGCAATTTTGTCGTTATGATGAGGGATGTTACTGAGGAAAATAAGGCGAAGGAAGAGTTATTGAAGTATCGAGATCATCTCGAAGAGTTGATTGAAGAGCAGGTGGTTGATCTGAATGTTGCTAAGGATCTCGCTGAGCATGCAAATATTGCTAAGTCAGAATTCCTGGCGAATATGTCCCATGAGCTTCGTACACCACTTAATAGTCTTTTGATTCTAGCTGAAAACCTGGTTGATAATAAGGATGGGAATTTAACGTCGAGTCAGCTTGAGGCGGCAACAATAATTTATAACTCTGGAAAAGATCTGTTGGTGCTGATTAATGATATTCTGGACCTGGCCAAGATAGAGTCAGGGAAATACCTGGTTAACAATGGAAGTTTTTCTGTAGCGGGTCTTGTTGAGGACATTAAATCCCAGTTTACTCATGTCGCTAGTGGAAAAGGGCTATATTTCAAAATAATAATTGATGATAATGTGCCTGAAGAGCTAGTTTCAGATCGACAGAGAATTAGCCAGATTCTTAAGAATTTTACTAGTAATGCATTTAAGTTTACCCATCAAGGTGGGGTTGAGCTTTCAGTTAGAAAATCACTAACCTCATCAGCGGTTTTATTCAGTGTTAAAGACAGTGGTATTGGGATTCCGAGTGATAAGCTCCAGTCAGTGTTTATGTCCTTTGTTCAGGTAGATGGGACAACCAGTCGAGAATACGGTGGAACTGGGCTCGGCCTCTCTATTTCGAAAGAAATGGCGAAGCTTATCGGTGGTGAAATAACGCTTGAAAGTGACGCTTCTGGTAGCGTGTTTAGCCTTGTAATCTCCTGTGATGTCAATGTGCCAGTCTCACCGATAGTTGTTGAGCAAGCTGCGCTGTCGCATGTGGTTACAAAAAACATCAGTAACGATGTTATTTCAATTAAAAATGAAGCGCTATTCAAAGATGACCGTGCAAGCATTGTTGATGGTGATGATGTGATGCTGATCATTGAAGATGACCCGCATTTTGCCAGAATACTTTACGCATCAACTCACCTGAAGGGGTTTAAATGCCTTATATCTAACAATGGGCTAGATGGACTTTCACTGGCATCGGACTACAGACCTGATGCGATTATACTGGATATCGGGCTTCCTGATATTAGTGGTCTGGAAGTTTTCGAAAAGCTTCATTATAAAAAAGAGACGCGTGATATTCCTGTCTATTTTATCTCTGTTCATGATGAACAAAAAGATCTTCTGGAGAAAGGGGCTGTTGGCTACTTGACGAAGCCGATTACGCAGGAGCAGCTTGATGGTGTGATAGAAAATATAAGGACGATGTCAAACGCCAAAATAAAAGATATTTTAGTTGTAGAAGATGACATTCCGATGCAACAGTACCTTACGCTTTTATTTTTTCATAAAGGGATAAATGTGGTAGCTGTTGATAATGCGGAAGATGCGTTGGAAAAATTAAAAACCAGGCGGTTTTGTGGAATGATGCTGGATCTTATGCTGCCAGGTATGTCAGGTCTCGATCTATTAGATGTTGTTTCTGATGATGCCAGTATAATTCAACCACCCGTTATGATTTATTCGGGAAAGGACGTAACTGATGACGAGCGTAAAAGACTTCAAAAATACACAGATACGTTCATCAAAAAACAGGATGGCCCGGATCAATTATTAAATGATGTATTAGATTCGTTTTCTGGTGAGAATTTTATTCCAGAGATGGATGCAGTTAGTGATTTCAGCGAGTTTGAAAAAAGTGATGTTTCACATATGGAGATGGATCAGGTTATGAATAATTTATTTAAAGGGATGACTGCATTACTAGTAGATGATGATAAACGTAATACCTTCGCACTGTCATTTATATTGAACCAGGCTGGGTTTGAGACGATTTTAGCTGAAGATGGCAAGCAGGCACTGGATGCGTTAGATAAAAATCCCGATGTTGATATTGTATTAATGGATATCATGATGCCTGTGATGGATGGTTATGAGGCGATAGAGCGTATTCGTCAGCAGCCTCGGTTTAAATCGCTTCCAGTACTGGCTGTGACTGCTAAAGCTATGAAAGAGGATCGTGATAAATGTTTGAAAATTGGAGCCACTGATTATTTACCCAAACCGATAGAGGCACGTAGATTATTTTCAATGATGGCCTCCTGCCTTAATCTTGAAGAAGAAAAAATAAGTATTTAGGAGTGGGGTATGAAGCAGTCTGGAGAAGAAAATCATCATGATAATGTGTTAGTTATTGAAAAAAGAGATCGCCCCAGAATTCTCGTTATTGATGATGTAAGAGCTAATTTAATCGCCATAGCCCATGTTCTGTCAGATGTTGATGTTGAGCTAATCATGACAACAGACCCTTATGAAGCACTAACATACACATTTAAATATGATTTTGCATTGGCGCTGGTTGATGTGCAAATGCCAAAACTAGATGGTTATCAAGCGGCAGAAATGATGCAATCAGCAGAGCATAGTCGACAAATACCGATCGTTTTTGTGACGGCAAATTCGCTTGATGAAAGTAATGTTATTCGAGGCTATGATGTGGGGGCTGTTGATTATATCACTAAGCCATTAAACCCCTTTATACTGAGAAGCAAGGTTAATGTGTTTATAGACCTGTACAATAACCGGTTGGCTTTAGCCGAATTGAACAATCAACTCAATACGGCACGTCATACTGCAGAAGATGCCAGTAATTTAAAAAGTGAACTGCTAGCTAGTCTATCATCCGCGCTAAAAACTCCTATGCATTCAATTATAGGAATAACAGATATGGGTATCATTAATATCGATAAATGGGATAAGTCGAGACAAGTAGATAACCTGAGAGAGATTAATAATACTAGCCGCTCATTGTTGTTATTGCTCAATGATATTGTTGATCTTTCAAAGCTAGAAGCGGGTCTTATGGCGTTTGATCTGTCGTCTAATGAGATGGTTTCAGTTGTCAGTGATGTTGTGAAATCACTGAAACCACTAATGTATGAAAAAAGTATAGACGTTGAAATTAATTCGACTCAGGAAAAAATTGTAGTTGACTTCGATGTTGCAAGAATTGGTCAGGTAGTGCTTAATTTCCTCTCTAATGCTATTAAGAAATCACCTGTGAATGGACAAATTCAAGTATCAATATCTGATTGTAGTGGTGGCGATGAAGCGCCTAAAGTGGTTCGTGTTTCGATTTTAGATAGTGGAGACGGAATTCCAGATCTGTTGATGGCGAGTGTTTTTGATAAGTTTACCAATGATAAGAGTATAGATAGCCCCGGTGGTGCAGGTTTAGGCCTGGCTATCTGTAAAGAAATAATAGCCCGCCATAATGGAAAAATTTGGGCTGAAAATATTCCAGATAGCGGTGCTATCTTTTCATTTGAAATACCCATTAGCCACATTCAATAGATAATATCCTGAATTATTACGAACTAACCTGATGACTCTTAATTTATTAGAATGATGAGTTATCAATAAAATTATTACAGGAGGTTTTGCCATGGATGAAGCTGCGCTTATTGAGAGCCTTGGAAATGATTTTGCACAAGATCTTGTAGATAGCCGTATAACACTATTTCATAACTATCTACTAGAGCTAGAAAGTAATGGTTGTAATATTGATATGGAGCTTTATGAAGAGATTTTTCGTCGTTTCCATGGTGCAAAAGGAACGGGTGGGATTTATGGTATGTACTGTATTACAACAGTTTTCCATCAATTAGAGAATCTTTTAACGCTGATCAGGTCGCCTGACAATGGTAATCATCAGCAGTTATTTGTAAAAATGCATGGAGAATTAGATCTGGTTGAAAAAATGGCGCGTGCATGGCTGGATGGTGAGCGAGACCTTAGAAAGCTATTTCACGAGGGCAAGGCCTCGATGCATTCTAACGAATCTGCGTTGGTACTGGAGCCGCTCAGAAGTGTATCAAACCAGATTGTCGCAGTGCTAGAGGATAATGGATATGAAGCGACATTAGTGAGTGATGGTATGGAGGCTATGCAATCACTGCTGCTCAGGCCCTATGATCTGTTTATTACCTCTGAGCAAAATAGATTTATCAATGGCTCAGAGTTGATTGGTTTTATAAAAATCACCCCTCGCTTTGCTAATGTGAAAACAGTTTATCTTACGACAGAACAAAAGAGTAAATGGGCCGTGTGCGCGCCTGACATAATCATAAAAAAAGATAGTTCGTTGCTTAATGCACTTGATTGTGCGATTGCATGAGCGGGGAAGGAAGGTAGACTATGTTGGTTCTTCGTAGATCTGTGTGAAATACCCGACAAAATATCATCCTGGAACCTGGGTATTTTTGCGGGGCAGAGGGCCGCTCAAATGTTTGTGTTTAATTCAAAAGAAACATAGAAATACCCAGTGACCACCCTGGGATGATCTATATAGAGATGGATGACCGCAGCACATGGCGATTCAGCCTGGCACCGAAACTAAAACAAGCTGGCATTCAAATTGATTTAAACAAACTAAATATAACAAGCAAGTAGCCCGGGCTGAGCTTCCAGCGAAACCCGGGGAATGTGGCACTGCCCTCCCGGGTTTCGCTGGAAGCTCAGCCCGGGCTACACTTATTTTAAAGGCTCTTCGGAGAACCCTGTGAAAAACCAGTTACACCGAGAGGTTCTCAGGTAATCTAAGCAAGGTCGATATAGATGGAACTGGAAGAACATTATGGGCAGCTGTTGAGCGTAGCATCACCCCGGAATTGAATTCAAAGATTCAAATTATTAAGGCGAATGCATGAGGTTATCGTTCATTCGACGGCTTCAGAAATAGTATGTTTTTTTACTGCGGCAAGCTGGACATGGCTCCATAGCTTTCACACAGATCTACGAAGAACCACTATGTTTAACAATATCAGGTTTGTGATTGCGTACGATGAGCCGCATATAAGAAGCTGTAAATAATTCTATTGAGGCCAAATTCTACAGGTTGTCATGATTCAAGTTCCTTCCTTTTGAACCTGACAAGCGCTTACCCGTAACGTTCTACTTCCGAAACTGTCAGGGTGTAAACTCGATAGCATCAGCAGTGCCAACAAATGGTAGCCCCTGACTGCCCTGAGCATAAGTGATCAGGCCAATGTAAACCGAACTACCATAAACGGGCTGATCTGTATTCTGTGCTACCGGTAATTGACCATCACCTCGATATAAGATCCACTCATCATTACTGCTGTTACCCGTCTCATTGGGTAATTGCCAATAAATAGTCAACGTACGATTCATATTGCCGACAATCCGAAGATCAGCGCGACCACTTGGCGCGACACCGAGTCCCGCATCATTTACCTGTGAAACCCCGTTGACAGTATTTTTTCCCTCAACGGTAAAATATTTACTACCGCCGCGGTGACCCACCACGATATGAGAAGAGTTGCGTGATTGAAGGTCTGGAACATGAACCTGAATACCGGTAAAAATAAACGGATTACCAGTGCCCGGTGGCGGTGTCTGAGAGTTACCTGAGGTTCCAATGCCAATATTTCGTGCAATATAGTCAAAGGGAAAAGTAGCAAGCCTGGCATCCAGGCGTCCCTGCTCCTGGTGGTAATGCAGAGTGATGTTTCCCGGGTTTGTCTGCAAAAAAGCACGATATCGCCCGTTTACTTTCTTTACGTCAAGTATCGTGCTTGCAATCACTTTGCCATGGCCTGTGGCTTCTTCTCCATTGTTTGTGGTATAGCCGACAAGAGGGAGAGGCTCAGCAGCACTCGCAAAATCGTCGGCTACTGCATTAGCAACAACAGAACTCACAACTGTAACTGTATCAGCAACCACACTATCGAGTGCGCCATCATTCACTAATAAAGAAAGTGTATAAGTACCATCCATATCTGGTACAAAAACAGGATTGGCAATAGACATACTGTCCAGACTTGCATTACTACCATCTGGTAATACCGTAAACGACCAGCTGTAGGTTAGCGGATCATTATTAGCATCGCTACTGGCAGAGCCATCAAGTTGTACCAACTGGCTGGTTACTGCCGTTTGACTGGGGCCCGCATTGGCAACAGGCGCAATGTTCACGGTGCTGCTGGTAATGGTGACCATGTCTGCACTGCTATCCTCCTGGCCGTCATTAACAATGAGTTGCAACAGATAGATACCATCCACATCTGGTGTGAACATGGGGTTAATGATCGTGGCACTACTCAGACTACTGCTACTGCCCGGCGGACTAGCGGTTAATGACCACAGGTAAGTCAGTGGATCATTGTTGGCATCACTACTGGCAGAGCCATCTAGTTGTACTGTCTGGTTGGTTTCGATGGTCTGGTCAGGGCCTGCATTGGCAATGGGTATAATGTTCGCGGTACTGCTGATGATGGTGACGATGTCCATGCTGCTGTCCAGCTGCCCATCATTAACAATGAGTTGCAGTACATAGTTACCATCCAGGTCTGGCGTAAACGTGGGATTACTAACGGTGGTGTTGTTCAGGCTGCTGCCACTATCATCTGGTGCGTTAATTAATGACCACAGGTAAGTCAGCTGATCATTGTTGGCATCACTACTGGCAATGCCATCAAGCATCACCGCCTGGCCGGTTGCGACAGTCTGGTCTGGGCCTGCACTGGCAATGGGCGCAATATTTGCGGTACTGCTGGTAATGGTGACGGTGTCGGCACTGCTATCCACTTGCCCATCATTAACAATGAGTTGTAACACGTAGCTGCCATTAAGATCTGGTGTGAATGTGGGATTACTCACCGTGGTGCTATTCAGACTGCTGCCACTGCCCGGCGGCCTGCCGGTTAATGACCAACGGTAAGTCAGCGGGTCATTGTTGGCATCGCTACTGGCAGAGCCATCCAGCAGTACTGTCTGACTGGTTTCGACAGTCTGATCAGAACCCGCATTGGCAATGGGTGCAATGTTAGTGGTACTGCTGGTAATGATGACCGTGTCTGCACTGCTATCCTCTTGCCCGTCATTAACGATAAGTTGCAGTGTGTAGGTGCCATCTGTATCCGGCGTAAAAGTGGGATTGATGACTGTAGTGCTGCTCAGGCTACTGTCACTGCCTGGCGGCAAGCTGGTTAATCGCCAGCGGTATGTCAGAGGGTCATTATTGGCATCGTTACTGGCGGCACCGTCCAGTTGTACTATCTGGCTGGTTTCGATAGCCTGGTCAGGGCCAGCAATAGCAACGGGCGCAATGTTTGCGGTGCTGCTTATTATGGTGAGCGTGTCGATACGACTGTCTATCTGTCCATCATTAACGACAAGTTGTAGCACATAGGTGCCGTCTGTATCCGGTGTAAACGTGGGATTAATGATTGTGGTGTTATTCAGGCTACTGTTACTACCCGATGGTGAACTGGTTAATAACCAGCGGTAAGTCAGCGGATCATTATTGGCATCACTACTGGCTGCGCCATCCAGCTGCACTAGTTGGTCGGTTGCTACGATCCGGTCGTTTCCGGCGACGGCGACGGGTGGACTGTTACTGGAAAATCCGTTGCCAGGCGATTCATCGTCACCATCTACGCAACCTGACAATGAGGTCATGAGCAAAAGGGTGATAAACAGATGCTTAATGAGTAGATTATTCATTCGATTATTATGCGTATAAATTAAGGTATTTTCTGTGATGCGCATCAATAAAATCTGGCTGTTGAGCCATCACTGTGGTGAATGGGGTCTGGACAGGGAACAAAGAGGTGATGTGATTAATTGCTTCCTGAAAAACTACGTACGATGGTATAGAAATAAATTAACGATAAAGAAAATTCCTTATCGTAATGCAAATACAACCGGTACAATAAATTCTAGTGTCTGGCGCAGGTCGTTTTCTGGCATGGGCGGAAAGGGGTTGGCTCGAGCGGCCATTTCAAGCACGGCTTTATCAAGCAATCGGTTACCCGTGCGTTGTTCCAGGGTAATTTTTTGAGCCTGTCCGCTTCGATTGATCAATATGCGCAGTAGTCCCTCACCTTCAATACGCATACGTTTGGCTCTTTTGGGATATTTTTTCTGTTTTTCCAGCCAGGCGACGAGTAGTTGTTCATACTCTGCCATTGCAGACGCGCTAAGTGGGACTGGCATGGGTTCGACTGGGCTAGGCTCGGCTACAGGCACAGGCGCTTCTTCCATTTCAGGCGCAGCTTCAAGCGGCAATGGTTCTGGTAGCGGTGTGGGTTCTATAACAGGTTCAGGTTCAAGTGGTGGTGCTGGCTTTTGAAACACCGGCTCGGGCTCTGGTTTCGGCCTGGGTTTTGGCGGCGTGGATGGCGCGGTTTTTTTCTGGGGCGGTGGTGTAACAGGTTCAGCCGCTGTGGTGGTTTCTGCAATGGTTGCCAATAGACTCACACGCAAGGTTTGTTCGGGTGGCGTTGGCTGAGGTTCAGGCAGCGTCAACCAGAACGCGATACCGCTATGCAGTGCGAATGCGGTTAAGAACGCGATGCTCATATGTTGCCAGGTGATCGTCATGAAAATGCGCTACCGCTGAGTCGTGGCCAATGTGATGTTACTACCACCTGCAGCTCGAATTTCATCCATTACCTTTAATAGCTGTTGTACTTTAGTTCGCGCATCGCTTTTCAGGGTGATGGCAGCATCGATATTGTCTGCAATTAAAGGCTCGATCGCTTCACGTAGTTTATCGAGTTGAATCACTTTGTGATTGAGGGTCAGTTCATCTGATGCATTGAGGGCGACCGTAATGGGTGTGATTTCAGTGGCCGTTGCACTGGTGGATTCGGGCAGTTCTAGCTCAATCGCTTCTGGTACCAGGAAGGTACTTGTTAACATGAAAAAAACTAGCAGAAGAAAGACGATGTCGATCAATGGCGCGATATCGAGGTGGGAATGGATGCGCGCACGACCCTCAAATTCCATGGGTTTCATCCTCGATTTTTTCATCATCTCGGGTTGATATATTAGCGGGTGTTTTACCAAAGTGACGCAACACCCGAATGCTGACATCCTTCATAGAAGCACGCACATGGTCTACTTCACCTTCTAAATAGTAGAAAGCTGCCATGGCGGGAATGGCGACCGTTAAACCGAAAGCGGTGGTTAGTAGTGCTTCCCAGATGCCACCTGAAAGAATCGATGGGTCGACGCGACTACCCGCTGCTTCAAGATTCATAAAAGCGACGATCATGCCGGTGACGGTGCCGAGCAATCCGAGTAGTGGACTCAGGTGCGCGATGGATGAGAGGCTTCGTAGCCACGACTCAAGATTGCGAATCTGTGCAGATCCAATGCGGCTCACTTCCGCCTCGACATCTTTGGCAGACATTGCGGGGTCTGCACCGCAACGTATGGCGCTCTCCATCACACAGGCGACAGGGCTGTGCTGTTGTTTTAATGCATTCAAGGCACTGTTGTGATCACCTTGCCGTAATGCGGCTAGCGCAGGGTCAACAAAATCCAGGCGGTGCAAACCACTGCGAAAAAACTGAAACAGTTTAAGCAGGATAATGGTGACGGCCAATACCGACATTGCTAGCAATACCCACATCACGGGCCCGCCTTGCTGAAATAAATTCACTATATTCATAAGCTATAAATCACTATTTTTAGAGGCACACTTTATTAAAACAGAAAATGGATGGCAACCAGTACGGCTTGCCACCCATCATAATACTCTACTTTCGAAGAGGAGAGGGTTACAGATCCACTTCTATACCAGTATAGACAAACTGTGGCAGCCCACCGCGTGCACCGTAGGGCTGGCGTGAGACGACGTACTCTTCATCGAGAAGGTTTTGTACGCCAGCGAAGAGCTTTACTGTTTGGTTGATGCGGTAAAAGGCGGAAACATCGGCGGTAAAATAGCTGTCTGTTTTACCATATCGCGCATCCGGGACACCCGCTCCATTGATTTGATTGTCAACGTTGTTGGCACTGGTATAGGTGTCGCTCACGTAGTTCCCTGTGATGAACGCACCCCATTTTTTTGTCTCGATACCTGTGCCCAGGCTTAATGTCCATTCCGGGATATAAGGTATAGCATTGCCAGCTTTACCGTAGCTGAAAATTGATTCTGCATCGGTTGATGTAGAGTCATTTTTTTGTTCCGCATTGGTATAGGTGGCGCTCAAATAAGAAGGGTTGCTTATTCCCCAGTTATTGGCGAGCCCGGCATCATATTGTAATGCGAGTTCAAGGCCGTAAGTATCTACCTCACCAAAATTTTCATCAGTACCGGTACCGGTACCACCGACATTATCGGTCACGATCAAGTCATCAAAGGCGGTATAGAAAAAAGTACTTTCAGCCGCAAACGCTCGCGGGGCGTTGGTGTAACGTGTGCCGATTTCAAAAGCAGTGCTGGATTCCGGATCGAGGCCACTGCGTGTGCCGCGCGGGCCAGGGGTAGAATAGCCGGTATGCAGGCCACCAAAACCAGTCCATTGTTCGTTGAACTGATAGGCTGCACCCACGCCATAGGCATTGACGCTAAAACTGTTTTCACCATTCCGACCTTTTGTACCACCGGCACTTTGCAGGCTGCCTTTAGGCTCTTCGGAAGTTTGATCCAGTGATTCGTAGCGTAAACCGGGTGTGATGGTCCAGGCGCCGGTTTCAATCGTGTCCTGCACAAACAGAGCCAGGGCCTTTGTTTGCTGAAAACGATTACCTGCTTGCGGGTCCCCTGGTGCAAAAAGCACAGTCCTTCCGGTGATGGTTCCGTTGGCGGCTTGAGCATAGGTATCTTCCCACTGAAAGCGGGTGATGTCATCCTGGTGCAAACGAAGGCCTGCCATTATTTCATGTTGAACATTATCGTTACCAAAACGAAAATAACCGACGGTCTCAACACCCTGGGTACTGTATACACGATTATTGGCTTTGATTCTCAGGTCACAGGCTGCGGTACCTTTCATACAATTCTGAGACACGCCAGGGGTTTCTAAGACGGTGGCAATTCTGTCACCATTGATTCTATTGATTTTGTACCAGTTACGTTTGAAATCGGTCTGATAGAGTGTCGTGATCACATCGATATCGTCTGTTGGACTGATGCTCCAGCGTAACGAAGTCTGTTCCTGTTCACTTTTGATATTATCGAAACGCGAAGCGGCGTAACGGCGGGTTGGGTCTGCATTAAAATCAGCCTGGGTCAAACCAAGATAGGTTTCGTTGGCATCCAGATCACTGGTGCCATATTTGAATTCAAAACGTTGATACATGGCACTATTCGGCTCCCACGATAGTTTTAACATGGTGTCTGTTTTATCAAAGCCAGTGTCATCACCATTGCGAAAATCGGCAGTCTCATCAATCCTTTTAAAGCCATCACTCTGCCGACGATAACCTTCCACTAAAACACCGAACTGCCCGGCGGCGCCTGCATCAAATGTGTTACCAAAATAGGCATGGGTGCGTTGCTCATTAAAGCTGCCGAAGGTTGATTTCAAATATGCTTTCTCTTTTGTGGGAATGGGTGTTGAGAGATAGTTGATCACACCGCCGGTAGTGTGTGGGCCATACTTAATCTGGCTCGAACCCTTTAAAACTTCCAGTCCACTCATGCGGCCTGCGGTGGGTGTGTAATAAGCGGCAGGTGCGGTGTAGGGCGCAGGTGACATCATCATCCCATCTTCCATGACGGTTATTTTGGAATTACGAGTGGTATCCACACCGCGCAGACTGATACTGGGGAAGAGGCCAAAACCGTCTTCTTCTCGTACATAAACCCCTGGTACCTTGCGTAATACACGGTTGATATCATCATAATTTTGCTGACGAATATCTTCTTTAGTCACCACCTGTGCAGACCCCGGCATTTTTTCGATATTAGCTGGATTGCCGATCACCATGACTTTATCAAGCACACTAGCCCTTACAGCGGCTGTGTCTGGCTCTTTATCCACTGCACCAGCAGGTAGCGCCAGGCCAAGCGCGGCTATAGCGATGGCATCGCGTAGTAAACGATGTTCTCTTTTCACTGTTTCACTCCCTCATAATTATTTCGTATGTTGTTATGATGTCGCCCTGATCCTGGCTCTACATAGTGAGCACTGGAGCAGGGGCTGATAACTGGCTGGCTACTGATTGAACCCGGGTGGGTCGACTGGCTGGCTGAGCGGGATTATGAATGGGTTTTCATCGAATGTAAATGATAATTAATATCATTCGCATATAGGTGTGGAGGAAGGTTTGAAAGTTGGAGGAAAATCAGTATGATTTCAGTATGTTGCAAACCTGGTTAATCCCTTGTTTTTAAAGGGGATATCGGTAGTGCTGCATTTTGAGCCTGACGTCTCAAACAATAATATTGCCTGTCACTGGCTGATCGTCTTAAGAAACAGGGTGATTCCTTTCAAATTAACGGGACAGCAGCGACAAACGTTCTCGAATAAAATCAAAACCTGGGTTCAGTCTAATTTTTGGTCCACGCAATTACCGCCTCATTAGCTCGTGTTATGTTTTTCAGAACAACTCGTATGGGTTGTTCTGGTGGCATGTATCCCTGGCGGGTAAAAAACGACAGACAATCCGAAAGAGAATGCACCTGAATCGGTATGCCGGGGTATCGTCGCTCTACGCTTTTTAATAATGCGGTTCCAATGCCGCGACGCTGGTAGTCAGCATGGACCAGCAAGTCACCAATCATGGTGATGAAGACACCATCACTAAAAGCGCTCACATAGCCGATGAGTTCATCGGTTGCATTTCTCGCCTGGGCAGTGAAGGGATAGGCGTCTATCGACAGTTCAATTTCGGCACATGTAGAGTGACGCGTCAAATTCACTGAACGTCTCAATGCCGTCAGGTCATTGGCCACGATATCTTTACCGGTTTTAATTTTAATTTTAGATTCAGGCATCTGTTGTTTTTGCTTTAAATAAATTCGACCAGGAAACAAATTGATAGAGAAAACCAGCACCAGAAACCAGTACCATCATCAATAATAAATAATAGATGTTGTTGTCTGTCGTCGTTTCGATTGTCTGTACCTTTTCCATCTTCTGACCTTCTACCTGTGTTGTTTGTGGCGCAGGTTGCTGTTCAGTTCGAGGTTGCACGGCTTCAGACTGGCTAAGCGGCATTAACGGTGCCAGGCCAAAACCAGATGCCTGTTCGTTAACGTATGTTTCAAAAATTTGATTGTGTGTGAATACATCATATTGTTTCGCAAGTTCAATATAGGTCTTAAGCAGCTCTTTAAGCGTTTCGGCATCTGTTTTCCAGTATTCTTTTCGCGTTGCTTCTAACATACGTTCAAGCATCTGAGCCAGGGCATGGGCATTGTTATCTTCGTACCACTGGCGCATGTTGAGTTGATATTTATCCTGTACATAGACTTCAAAAAATTCCTGCCACTGGTCGTCACGCACATTGTCAGGGTCAACCACTTGCCAGCCCCAGAAATTATTGAGTACATCCAGCGTGGTGAGTGTGCCAGCATAACCCTCGTCCTGAATTTCTTTGATCCACTGGGGATGAAACTGGCGAGTGCGCAATTCTGTTGCTAAAAACCGATTCAATGGTTCAGTACGACTGTTATCCGGGTCGCGCAGATTAGATATAAACATCTCAGGGCTTTTGCCATCGAGGTGACGTACTGCCAATGAAATGCCGCCCATATATTGAAATGGATCATCACTGCTCAACAATCCGTAGACATTGGATGAGCGGGAAAAGAGTGCTACGTCAGTGCCGGAAATATTTTTAGCGTACAGATCAACATCGGACAGTTTTTCACCCCAGGTTGTTTCGTCACTGCCGTAAAAAAATCCCATGCGTGACAAATAGAGTGTTGCTAGTTTATCTTCTGTATTCCAGATATCGGAGGCCATGCTGGCACTCGCAATATTAGTGCCGTAGTTACCACTTTCGTTAGAGAAGATGCGAATGGTAGAGAGTTTGTTAGCCTCTGTTTCGTCGATGCCCTCAGCCATCAGTTCTGCTTTGAGCTGGTTCGTATGACGATAAACAAAATTATTTTCTTCTTTCATCTTTGCAACGCCTTCAATGGCCATGGCAATCATCATCATGATATTGGGAAACGCATCACGATAGAGGCCAGTGGCAGAAAGCACCACGTCAACACGCGGTCGTTTCAGTTCGCTGTAGGGAATGATTTCGGTACCGGTAACACGGCCACTATCATTCCACACAGGCCGCACACCCATGGCGTAAAGTACCTGGGACTCTACCACACCCAAATGACGCATGGTTTCGATAGACCACATGGAAAAAGCCACTTTGTCGGGGTAGGTTGCATGGTCTCTGTAGTAGTTGGCGATTAAATCGTCCATCAGCGCTTTGCCTGTTTCCCATGATGCCTGGGTGGGTATTTTCGAAGGGTCAAAACCGTAGAGATTTTTTCCACTGGGCAAGGCCTCAGGGCTGCGGACTGGGTCACCACCGGTGGAACTGCTGACATACAGGCCTGCCAGTGCTTCCAGCAGTGCGCTGTTCTCTTCTATGTTTTGAAAATTAGCGTAGTGGGCTTTAGCTTCAACCAATAAATCACGCAGTTCGTCATCCTTAATCTCATTCAGACTCGTTTCATCAATTACGAAGGTTTGAATCAATTGATATTCAGGTGTTTGATTTAAGGTACGATAATCCACCATGCTATGGTGATCATTGCTATTGTCACCTTCATGCTGTTGACCGAGTTGTTTTTCTGCATAACGCGCTGCCGGTGCGACGAAACGCTTACCAAGCATTTGCACCAGTGTTGAAATCAGGTGTTTTTCTTTGGGTATATCACCAAAGGTATGCAAACCCAAAGGCTGGTTTTGTGCACTCAGCTCACTGAGGTAGTCGTGTAATTCAGGCAAAAACTGATCAAATCGAGTGTCTAACATCGCGTTATCCCAGGCAAGATCTTGATGAATATTACGCTCTTTGACAGCGATAATAATCGCTTTTTTAGTGCGTGATTTTACACCCCCTTCATCCAGTTCTTTGTATTGATGCATCAGTTCATGCAAATTTACCAACTCTTCATACAGGCCGCTTTTAGCAAGGGGAGGGGTTAAGTGGCTGATTACCGTCGCACGACCACGGCGTCTGGTTTGCAACGCTTCACCGACATCATCCATAATAAAAGGGTAAATGACTGGGGTGTCGCCAGCCGCCATGTTTCCAGCATCATAGCGGGATAATCCGCGCTCCTTACCCGGCAAGTACTCATGCGAGCCATGGGTACCTAGATGCACAATGGCATCGGCACCAAACTGCTCACGCACATAAAGATAGACCGCCAGATAGTTGTGGCTGACAGACACCGTTTTATCGTGATAGATTGAGCTTTCCCGCTCTTGACGATTGCCGCGTGGTGGCTGTGGCAAGACCATCACGTTACCGGATATGACACGGGGAATAATGAAATTCAACTCACCATTGATCTTTGCCACAGTAAAACTTTTTTCGGGTGCGCCCCATTGCGTTTCTATTTTATTGCGTATGGATTGCGGCAAGGTGTTATACCATTTTTTATAAACAGACATTGGTAACAAACCAGCGGAACCCTGGATAGAACCCAGGCCCGGCAATTCAGTATAGGGCAGTTCACGGTGAAACGGTCTTAGCATCAGCCCCGTACGTTCTATAAACCATTGCTCCTGTTGCAGTGCTACGGTATAGCCTGACTTTTCTAACGTATTGAATATTGATGCAAGACTGGTTGGCACATTTAGAAAAGAAGCGCTGGCGTTCTTCTCTCCAGCGGGATAGTTATAAAATATAATGGCCACTTTTTTATTGGCATTGGCTTTATGCTTCAGGGCGGAAAGTTTGAAGGCTTTATTGACAGCATCATTCAGTTGATAATCGATAGGTGTCTGTTTTTTTTCTTCTGTACGGGCAGAGGTGACCCTTGCTGAGATAACGACAGGGTCGATGACACCTGCCATCTCTGGCATGGTGAGATAAAAGGGGGTCACTTGCGCTGGGATACCGGCCTGATCAGACTCCCATTGCGATTGATCGCCTTTTGTATAAGGCAATACCTGCAATACGGGCACATCTAATTTTTCATACTCAGTGCGGCGTTTTTCTGCCCAATGAATAATACGGGTATTGATGATGCTATCTATAGCCACCTTGCCGCCAGGACTTAATAGATCAATATATTCACTCTCACCATAACCGGGATAATAAAATGGCACGGCAATGCCACCTTTCGCTTCAATCGATTCCACTAACGCATCGATGATGGTTGTTTCACCCGCAGCGATGGTTTCACGCGACATTGCGATGCCAATAATAGACATTCCATCCCTGACATTTTTCCAGTCCATGTAAGCTGACAAATCATCAAATACGGTCTTTTCATAATCGGGGTGGTAGATGCCCAGCTTAGGGAATACGATAGGCGAGAGTGCTTTCTCGTTGTTTAGTGCAAACAAATCACTGCTCATAAAAACCAGCATACGACGCAGGTTTTCTTCACCACCGTTGTAATAATAGTTATACAGTGTCTGGCTTTGAGCGAGGGAAATTCCTTTTCTCAATTTGCTTTCCGAGGTGATTTTTATCGGCAGAAAACGACCTGTTTTATGCGCCTGCACCAGCGTTTCAAAATGTGCGTAATCTTTTTCTGCCTCCCTGCTACTAACGGAATCGAAAATCACCAGGTCATAGGGTTCTACCAGGTTTGTTAGTGATTCATCCTCTTCCAGAGTACGCAGGTATTTGTAATCGACGTTAACAATCTGTTGTTCTTCAGCCAGGCGGCTGAACAGTTGTAACTTGCCGGCGGTGACGTGATTGGTCGCCAGGATGAGAATGGATCGTTCGGTGTTTTTAGTTTCACTCTGGGCAGGTAGACAAAGCATTGTCAGGAATGGCAGTAATACAAGCAATAATATTTTTTTCAGGCTCATTATTTTTCTCTCAATTTCCACTCAATAATCACGCACTATTAACTACAGAATTTGGTACGCTAATCTCAATTTTTAATTCATCCACAATCATTTTGGCACCGCGCCAGAATTCCAGAATATGACCGTCTATCAGGCCATCAAATTTTTCGCAATCAACAATGGCGCTTGCTACCAGCCGATCCAGTTCACCTATTCTCCCTTTTGTCATCACCGTATTACTCCTTCTCATTTTCAGGTACATAGATCATCGTTCCATCTTTCATGCGATAGGCGACACCGGCACGCATCCCTTCACCCTGACCAATCTCACCGTTTGATTTGTAGTGTTCAATCTTCTCGCCCTTTTTGATGATCATCTCCATGTCTGCCTGCCCCGCATTTTTGATCACCGTGACATTCTCGGCAACAAACGGGTTGAGTGGGTTCTGTGCAATGGCAATCAGCAACGCCGCGATTACCACTAAAAACACATCGACCAGATTGGTAACTGAGAGCATAGGGTTGAGTGCTTCATCTTCATCCAGCAGAAGTTTCATAATTCCCCCCTTATTTTATGCAGTGCTG
The DNA here is from genome assembly GCA_021648525.1 of Gammaproteobacteria bacterium. GTDB lineage: Bacteria > Pseudomonadota > Gammaproteobacteria > SZUA-140 > SZUA-140 > SZUA-76. The sequence goes on along the minus strand of JAKISP010000005.1, from coordinate 77,551 downwards.
CAGGTCGATGAGTTCACTCACCAGCCAGCGTTTTTTAACACTGGCTGTCCAGAAGGTAATGGAGGCGGTGACAAGGCCTAGTATCACTGCTGCAAAGGCGATAACGAGGTTTTCACTAATGCCCTGGATGTTGCCATCGGCCAGTGCTTTCAACGCGGGGCCCATGGGAATCATCGTTGCCACTAATCCCAGCATGGGTGCCACACGCGTGACGATACGCTGTTTCTCCAGCAACTTGAGTGCAAATATTTCGAGATCCGCCTCGGTAGCACTGGGGTTTTTTTGATAGTGGTTGAACAGACGATAACCATTTACTGGATTCAAGTTGATGTTGTCGCTCATCAGGGAGTGCACGCTGCGCTGGTATTCATGTACATTGTTACTCCGTTGCAGGTACTGGGCCGAAAAGCAGCCAAAGATAAAAAGTGCGTAGAAGAACAACAGGGTAATGATTAGTAAAACCGGTGGCAGCAATAAGCCTGAAACCTGGTACATTAATGTTTCAATCGGTACTGTATTCATTTTTTTAATTTCCATTTAACATTTATAAAAAGCCCCGGCTTCCCACGCGTAGGTAACGCTTTGGGGGTTGTGGTCTCCATTTATAGGGGAGGGAATGGAAACCACTGGGGGGATGGGAAGCCAGGGCAAAACCGTAAATTACTGCACTGTAAAGGCAACGCGCATGCCTTCGGTATAATGTGCCGCCGCTTCACCTGCATCCCAGATATTGCAAATCAACACGTAATTGCCAGGCGCAAGATCAAAAGTAATCTGGGCGCTTTCGCCCACCGAAATATTCTCGATCTCACCAATGAGCATGATGCCCGCACCATTCTCGTCCACGTTGCCGTTGGCATCCAGCGGCAAGTTGTCAAATGCAAGATCGGTTTTAAAGATGACGAACTCATGCACATCAACCGGACCATCATTGGTAATATTGAAATTCACCGGGCCGGCATTGACCATGGTTTTATCTGGTGTCACAGCCCATTCGCTTAATGAGACGACGACATTTTCGGCGCTGCTTACTGCCGTGAGTGGTGCAAAACGAACTGTATAGTTGCCACTGACTGTTGCCTGATTGTAGTAGCTGAGTATTTGCAGTTTGTATTGTGCTGTGCCAGTGTCAATAGCGTAAACACGGTAGTTAGACCACAGCAGCGGGGGGCTTTGATTGAGTACATTGTAGGCGTACCAGGTGTTGTCCTCGAAGGTACCGCCTGCACTGTCCTGCCTGTAAAATCCGCTGATGTCAGTGCCGCCAGGCGCGGCCGTTCCGCTCACATAGCTGGCTGCACCTGCTGGGTCAAATGAACCAAATGCGCCACCACTGCCACTGCCGGAGACACCCCCGTTGGTCCAGATGCTCCAGTCCTGGCCAGCGACCTCAACCTTGAGATCCCAGTCGGCTGCGCTGCTGGTACAGTCTACCTCTGCTGCGGTATCGATATCAAAACACTTGCTGCCACCCGCTACGCCGATGACGGCGGTCCATGTCGTTGCAGTGGCTGAAAACGCACTGTCTACTGCTCCTTGAATAAAGAGTTCCAGCGTGATATCGCGGCTGGCTGGCACAATATCGGTGACATGAAATTTGGCGTAGCTATTCGCTGTCGCCGATTTAATCAGCCACCACTGATCCGGATTGGCGGAAATAGTAGCCGTGTTCAGCCACCAGCCGTCGCTGCTGCCATCACCTGTAATATAAGGGATATTGCGGTCTTCGGTAAAAGAGAGGCTGTTGGTAGTGGTAACAGCCTCAAACGCTGCCAACTCGCTGGCCGGCGATGCATTGGAAAATACTGAGGCGATGGCGTCGCCGGTCGCCGCATCGTAGAAGTCATTCTGAGCATCCGCAACAGCACCTTGCGTTGTCCCTGGCCCGCTGACGCCACCGTTGAGTTTGATGCTGGTACGTTTAAAGGCGATATGCCAGGCACTGCTGACGGCGGCTTCCGCATCGCTTAAATTCACCACCATGCCGCTCTTAAGGTTGAGATAGCTGTATTTGTTGGCCGGATCGGTAGGAGACGTGCCAAACCCGCCTGCCGTGGCATCGATTTGCAAGGTGGTGATACCACTTGAAGGGGGTGGTTTATTGCCGGAACCTGGATCGCCGTTATTAACGACACTATCACTACCGCCACACCCGGATACGATAGCAGTCGCCAGCACGGCAAGTACCGGATAAATACAATTTCTTGTCATTTTCATTTTACTAAATTCCTTTATTAAGACAGTTCATCAAGGCTGGGCTGGGATGGCTGGAATCACACGATCATCGCCATTACCAGTCGGTGCGGTAACATTTGATGAGATGGGTGAATCATCAGGAAACTCGGGAAATATAATCGTTACTAAAAGTGCAATAAACACGATAGTGCTAACAATAAGAATTGAATAAACAAGTTTTGGTATCGTTATTTTCATTAATATTATTCCTTCAACGTTGGTGTGAAAAACCGTGAAAATATGATGTAAACAAGAGCAGGCCATCTCGCGTTGTGGTGTGAGGTACCAGACGGAGTGGGAGATAACACTGGTGTGTTTTCCGCGCCGCATGCCACCATACTGGGTGAGTTAAAATGGGTTTCATTTTTCGACTGTGAACCCCAGGTAGAAAAACCGTCCGGTTGCGGGACGATTGTCCTCACGAACATCAGGAATTCGATGCTCATCGGTCAGATTGTCAATGCCACCAAATACCTTGATCCTCTGCGTGATGGCTTGAGTCAGTTTCAGATCCCAGCTGGTCCAGGCGGGTGATTCCAGCAAATTATCAACGTCGTAATACTCTTTGCTCTGATAAACACTATGCAAGGTGACGGTGGTTCTCCACGGCCTGTGTTCATAATCAGCCCCTAACTTAACCTGGTGACGAGGGCGCTCTCTCAGCGTTTTTCCGGTAATACGATCTTCGCTATCAAGCAGGGTATAGCTGCCTTTCAGATCAAATGCCTCTAAATAGAGGTTACCACTCAGTTCAATCCCCTGCGTTAGGGCGCGAGCAAAATTTTCATATACAAAAATATCCAGACCGGTCTGAGCGGACTGTTTGAGATTGATACGGGTATCAATGAGATTTCTGATATTGTTGCGATACAGTGTGATGTCTGCACGGAAGGCACCTGGACGGGCAAACTCCAACCCTAATTGATAGCTATCGGAACGCTCTGGTTTCAGCCCTGGATCACCCAGTACTTTGTATCCTAGCTGGCTATGGTCGAAGACGTAATATTGTTCTTTGAGATCAGGTGAACGGTAACCTCGTCCTATGCCCATCCGCAGATTGATGACAACACCGGGAATCCAGTCGGGTGTATACATCGCATTGATTTTAGGGGCAGCGTAAAAACCAAACTGGCTGTCATCCTCTATGCGAATACCGGGTACGAGCTCCCACTGATCACCCAGAAAAATATCATCTTGAAGGTAAGCTTCAATGGTCTCTTTTTTTTCACCTTCGACTTCGTAATCGCGCACCTGACTCGGTGTGCCAAGGTATTGGTCAAGCGTCTCTTTTCGGAAGAGCAATCCGGAGGTAAAAACATGATTCTCTTTCCAGGGTCTGTCCCATTGCAGCTCAGCGCGGTAGAGATCAATTTCAGCGGTGCGTTGCTGGTCTACTTGTGGCGTACTGATTACATCCTGCTGGGTAATGTCCTGCCAGTTTTCACGAAATAACCAACCACGTAGTTGTCCACCATTATCAAACAGATGCTTTGCACCCAGTGTTGCAGAGATACGGCTAGCCTCTTCATTTTTTTGCTTTTTTATATAACCGACACCGGGCGTGAAAACTGAAAGAATATTGTTGCTTATTGATTCCTGGTAATAACGCGGTGCGATATATATTTCGGTTTTATCATCGGGTGTCCATGCCGCGCGCAGATTAATATTTCCTTTAGAGCCGCCTTCACCTTCAGAGCGAAAAGTATTTTTATCGAGGGTGTAGCCATTTTTATCACGTAGATCAGCATTGAGTTTTAGATAGCCAATGGAACGTTTGATTGCCAGGTTGGCTGCTAGACGACGATTGTTAATCTCACTGCCATCACCACTCAGGTTTTTATCGCCGTAACTGCCCCCATCCACCGTTAACTGATAGCTTAATGGCTTTGATGGCCTGCGGGTAATGATGTTGATCACTCCGCCCATCGCATTGCTGCCATAGAGTGCTGAAGTTGCCCCCTTAACAATCTCGATGCGCTCAATATCCATGGAGCCAATTTGAGTCAGGTCAACCGAGGAGCCTGTACTGGGGCTGACAGGTTCACCATCAATGACGACCAGTACCCGGTTGGCATCCATACCCTGCAGCCAGGCGACAAATCCGCTCTTCTGATTAGGTTTGAGCATCAATCCTGGCACATCTTCCAGCGCCTCTTTTACGTCGCGGGCATGGGTCTTTTCGATCTGCTGGCGGCTGACGACTTCAGTGCGTACCGGCGCTTCAAGTATCGGTTTCTCTGTGCGGGTGCCGGTAATAACGACACCGCGCAGCTCAACAGCAGTACTGGAAGAGGTCTTCTTCAAGATCTCTTCCGCAGATGCCGGTTTGAATAGCATCAGCGCCAGCACCCACATCAACAGCGTAATCAGAGCCAGATGGCCCATAAAAATCCCTCGCAAAAATATCCAGACCAAAATAAGTTGGCTGGCTACCTTTGTGCCTTTACTGAAAATCAGGAGCAGGGTGGCTGGCTATTTCACCAGGGAATCTCTTCCCTGGTGTTGTCAAAAAACCGTGTTTCTAATGTGCTACCGAGGAGCCTCGGGAATATTCATGAATGCCTTTGGTAAAGGCGGATAAACTTGATTGAGACAGCAGCATCAAATATTTACCATAGCGTTTGCAACCACGCTTGATACGATGAACGGCATCATGGCTTACGCAGTCGAGAGGACAAAGTACAGCATCGACCTGGTTTAATAAGGCATCCAGTCGCTGAGTACTCTCTTCTCGACCCCCATCGTGATGAATAAAATACCCATTTTGTTGTTCTACTAACGTGCGGAAATGAGCACAGAGCCGATTGCGTCCGCCAACATAGAGGATGCTTCGTCCAGCAAGATCTACTTTTTTACACGCATCTCTCTTTTCACTGGAGCTGTGCTGAGCAGATAAAGCGCCCTCCAGCGCAATTTCCAGCGCGCTCTGTTCTGCACGTAACTCCACCAACTGGCTTTCAACTTGTGTATTCCTGACATTAGAAACCTCAGCAAGTTTTTTCTGCTTTGCCGCATCTGCCTCAGCTCGATTGGCACGCACATTTGAATTTTTGAGTTTGCTAGCATATGTCTCAACTTGCGAACGTAGATGACGTAACGTTTCTTCGCTTTCAAGCGACTTGATTTCCTTTTCAGCTTTCTGGAATTTTCTTTCGTTCTGTAGTGCCTTATTTAAACGCTTATTCAGTGTTTCAATCATTTTATTTTTTTGACATGTTCGGCTTAGTAGCGCTACACGGGATTGATCAATCTCTTTTTCCAGTTCAGGCAGGCGTCGTCGCAATTGAATTAACGCCTGCATATCAATACGAACAGAGGCACCTGACAGGTGAGAGAGCATATGTACTTCGCCGTATACCTCGAAAAGCAATGTTTCTGAAACATAAGGGTGGGTCAGGATTGACCAGAATGCTGCTGCTATTTCTCCCTGAGATACTGCCTCATTCCATCGTAGTTTCAGATCATTCGGGCTGTCTGCTTGATCAAAATGTTGAATGGTTGCTTTATATTTTCGGTCAAGATATTTAGCCGCCGGACGTGCGGTCTCAGCATCAGCTAGCATAGCAACAAAATTGATATGCAAATCATAATCGCTAACAAGCCCCCTGGGGATGAGCTGGCCTTTACGGCAGAATCGACGCATTTCACCCAGTGTAAAACAGGTGCCCGCAATACTGCAATGAAGGCGATGTTCAAGTTCCCAGACCTTTTTTCGCCGCAAACCAGGGCATTGGCTAGCAACAAGCGTATCGACGCCAACACGGCCTGTTGATGATTCCAGATTGATACACATAAAAATGCCTCCTCAAAAATATCCAGACCATTGTTTTTGGCTGGCTACCTTTAATCCTCTGAGGCACAAGTACTGGGAGGCGTGGGTGGCTGGCTTTTTCATGATGTACGTGGTGCATCATGTCTCTATTTTGTAAGAATCAACTTACCTTTACTGGTGATTCGCAAACGATACTCTTCACCGCTGTGTTCAATCGCAAGCTCTTTCCGTCCCGCAAATAATTCATTGCTTGTGATACGTCGCATGGAGGCGGTATCACCCAATTGTGATACCTCCGCAACCCTGGGGGAGGGACTCTTGTGTCTATCTGAATTTTTCATCTCTGTCGTTTCACTTGCTTATTCGTCACACAGTGGCGGCATCACCAGATTGTGATGCTCCCACTGTCCTGAGGGAGGAATTTTTGATGCCTGCTGTTCAACACAGGTACTGCATTTAATACATTCATCACCAAAAACGGGTGACTTTGCTCGCTGTACCAAACTGAGTTGATCAACACAGGAAAGCAGTATCAGCCGCTTAAATAGTCCCTTCCAGTCATTGTTTCCATTGGCCATGTTATAGCCATGCCAATGAAGGCGCTCTTCGCCTGTTACCGCATCAACCAGTATTAATGAAGGCATTCCGTGCTCCAGCCGAGCATCGATCATATACGTCATCAGCAGCTCTCCTTTTGATTTTTAAAGTATTTATCCACCTGGCTGGGTTAGAACCTGATGTGGGTAAACCCGTGCTGTACTGGACTCAACTTCTCATTGAATACAAATGATAATGATTATCATTTGTAATAGCAAGTGATAATTTGAACAAAGGGACTACCTTCCTTAATAAATGGGCAAAGTCACTCTCAACCCACTGTCCTGTCTGCTCTAGTCGGAGATGAGTTCAGGTAGTGTAAAGAAAAAGGTACGTTGAAGATCCTGTCTTACGAAGCGATTTGGGTACGCAACGCGAGATACAGTGTTAGTACGGGATGCACGCCAGCGAGGCCTGAGTACAGCGAAGTTTGGGGATCGGTCACTCCTTGACACGATGTGTTGAAACTCTACGCGATATATGTAATTTTCGTTTTTTTATGAATCATAGTGATGGGTGTTTTCTTAGCTTGATTATGGGTGGCCACGCAGGCACTTTTTGTTTTCGTCTGTATGTCTGATAGCAAGGTTTCGTCGCCGGTCACGTTTCAGTATACCGAGTTCATAAATAGAACTCGTTACACTACGGCATGCCTACCAGGATGACTCTATAACCACTAAAGCCACTCTTGCATTTTTCCATCTGACTAACGTTCACAATTATGAAAGGGCACTGCGTGGCCTGTCGAGGACTAATTGTTCCTCGTTTCGCTCACCATGAAAATCAGATCTTGATACCTTCAATATGAAAGAACAGATCCATTTCTGTCGATGCAGGGCCAAGGTCATAAGTCATACCATAATCTGCAAGTGTAATCCTGGTCTCCCCCTCAAAACCGATACGGTATCCACCCCATGGATCTTCTCCTTGACCAATATATTTTACGTTAATCGAAATGGGTTTAGTAATTCCATGTAATGTAAAGTTACCCTTTAATATTGCAGTGCCATCACTTTTTTCTGAAAATGATGTGCTTGTGAACCTGGCTTCTGGGTATTTATTAACATCGAGAAAATCCTCTTCACGTAAGTGTTTATCTCTTTTCGCGTGATTGGTATCGACACTGTTAGTCTTGATAACTATTTCTATTTTTGAGGCTTCTGGTTTATTTTTATCATAATTAAAGCTGCCGTCGAAATCATTAAAACGGCCTGTTAGCCAACTATATCCAAGATGAGAAATTTTAAACTGGATTGCAGCATGCATACCTTTTATATCGATAATATAATTATCTGCTATAGCACTAACACTGGCAAAACTTAAGCTTACAGATAAGAGTATAGAATTAATCATTTTCATTTTAAATTATCCTTTGGTTTTAACGGTTTTAACGGTTTTAACATGCGAATAAGCGTAATGTCTTTGTGAAAATAATGATGATTAAGTGCGGCAACAGTATGTAATATGAAAAGAGCAACCAGAATATATGTTGTTATTTCGTGAGCCTGACTCATTAAATTCGCCTGAACCTCATTAAGCTTCATTATGGCTGGAACATCAAACCAGCCAAAAAAATCAATCCCTTGACCTTTTGCTGTAGAGATAAAATATCCACTAATACAAATTATTATTAATAAAATATAAAACATAACATGTGCAGTTTTTGCAATTTTTATTTCAAAAGGTTTATATGTTAAAAGTGGCTTAGGCTTTATACTGTTTAACTTCCAGACGATGCGAATAAGTAATAGAAGAAAAATAGTGATACCTACACTGTCATGCCACCATAATGCTGAGTTATACCATGCGTCGTAGTAACTCAGATCAACCATATACTCGCCCAATAAAAACAGCCCGATAATTAAGACTGCCATGATCCAGTGCAGGAGGATTGTAATTATTCCATAGCTATTCTTAGTATCGGTGATAATCATATGTTTAATTTTATAACGCTTAAGGTGTTCATTGGCACGAATTATAAGGTTCTATTATTTTCTATAGTGACTACTAGTAGCATAGATATAGATGAGTCTGGTTCAACAATGATGCTTTTCCTCAGTTTTTTCTATTATTCATAATCAAATACAGTAAAAAAATCGTCAATAATTTTTTACAATATTGAAAATGATATTAGCCAACCATATTAAATGGCCACCTCAATCATTAAGTATACCTGGATCTTATATTCAATACAGGAGACATAAATGGAAATCAATTTTCAATAAATGAGAACAATGGATTTCATCTCTGGCATCTATAACTCATAACTTAAGTGTAAAATGATACTGAGTTTTATAAGCTACGCTCAATACTGCATCTGAACCCAACTATAGATTTGTCAACGTTTCGAATAAACAGCCCCGTTTTAATGAAAGACTAGAGACATAATAATTAAAATATAAGCTGTCTTGTGGGATTTCAGCGTATTGTATCAAGGAGTGACCAATGCCCAGGCTTCGCTACTCGCTGGCGAGTACCCTTTATTATCATTGCGTCTTGCGATACGTACCCAAAACACTTCGTGGGGCAGGCTCTTCTACGTGTTTTCCTGTGTGCTGGATGTTTTTATATTATGGCTGATGAGATATGAACGCCCCCTGTAATCGGCGTCATAATGCGTCACACTCTATGTCTTGTTAGTCAAGTAGCGGTTAAAGAGCCCGGGGTATTTTCACGCGCCACAAATCAAATAGGGTAACGTCAGTCAATATTGGGTGTGTCATTGACGGCATAAAAACCACTAATAAACATGAGGTTATGTGGGTTTTGATGGTCTGGTGTGGACTGAAAAAATATGGTGCCGAGGAGAGGACTTGAACCTCCACGGGGTTGCCCCCACTAGCACCTGAAGCTAGCGTGTCTACCAATTTCACCACCTCGGCGTGCTGAATTCGCGATTGCGTTTTCATGGCGTTGAAACTAAGGGGCGCACTGTACCGAATTGACAGCTGGGTTGTCAATTATGGCTGAGTGTCTGGCTGGTTATGTTGTGTCTTGTTATGGAAAAAGTGCTGTCAGCTTGGCTTTTGTTGCTTAAACCTTTGAAATTACTTGGTAGCAGTGGTTGTGCGCTATACTACGCGCCATGAGTAATAAATCACCTGAAAAAGACAAGTTTGCCGAGCGCGAGGCACAGAAATACGCGAATCCCATTACGAGCCGAGAAGGAATCCTGGCACTCCTTGAGGAGTGCGATCGCCCGCAGAATATACGGGCGATCAGCGAGGCGCTGGGGCTGGTTGAAGATCAGGACCTGGAGGCGCTACGTCGTCGCCTGAGGGCGATGGAGCGTGATGGGCAATTAGTCCGTAATCGTCGTGATGGCTACGCTGCTGCTAGTCGTATGGATTTGATTCGTGGGCGTGTGATTGGTCATCCGGATGGTTTTGGTTTTGTGGTCTCTGATGAAGGCGGTGATGATACCTTTCTCTCTGCGCGTCAAATGCATGCAGTGATGCATGGTGATCGCGTATTGGTACGAGTGATCGGAATGGATCGACGTGGTCGCCGAGAAGGGGCGTTGGTGGAGGTGCTGGAGCATGCCCATCACGAGATCGTTGGTCGCTTTTTTAAAGAAGGCGGTGTCGGCTTTGTCGAATCGAGTAATAAACGTATCACGCATGAAATTGTGATACCGGCTGAAAAACAGGGTGGTGCGCAGGTGGGGCAGATTGTGGTGGCAATGATTCTGGAGCAGCCAACACGCCGATCTCAACCGGTCGGTCAAATTACCGAAGTATTGGGTGATCACATGGCGCCGGGGATGGAGATGGAGATTGCGCTGCGGACACATGAACTGCCTAATCTCTGGTCACGCGAGGCCGCGGCTGAAGCGGCGGCTTTTGGCAGTGATGTGCCTGAGTCAGCAAAGGGGGGTGGGCGTGAGGATATTCGCGAATTGCCGCTGGTGACTATCGATGGCGATGATTCACGTGACTTTGATGATGCGGTCTACTGTAAAAAGGTCAGTAATGGCTGGAAGCTGATGGTGGCGATTGCCGATGTTTCGGCTTATGTAAAGCCGGATACCGTGCTCGATCAGGAAGCATGGCTGCGCGGTAATTCGGTCTATTTTCCTGAGAATGTGATTCCGATGTTGCCGGAGATTTTATCGAACCATCTCTGCTCGCTTAACCCCGATGTCGATCGTCTCTGTATGGTGTGTGAGATGTCGATCACGCCGGGCGGCAAGCTGCGTAGTTATCGATTTTTTGAAGGGGTGATGCGTTCTCATGCTCGCCTGACCTACTCTAAGGTGGCGGCGATGTTGGTGGATAATGACGCTGATCTGTGTGGCGAATATGAACCGTTGATACCGCAGCTGAATGAACTCTACAATCTTTATCGCGCGATGCGTCAGGCACGCAGCAAGCGTGGTGCGATTGAGTTTGATCGCGCTGAGACACGTATTGTCTTTGGCGAAGGGCGTAAAATTGAGCAGATTGTACCAACGGTGCGTAATGATGCGCATCGCTTGATTGAAGAGTTTATGATCTGTGCCAATGTAGCGACAGCAAAGTTTTTTGAAGAAAATGATTTTCCGATGGTTTACCGTATTCATCAAAACCCAGCCGAAGAAAAGCTCGCGGATCTGACGCTCTTTTTGGCTGAGATGGGGCTGAAATTAGGTGGTGGTTCAGAGCCTTCGGCAAAAGATTACGCTAAATTACTGAATGAAGTGCAGGAGCGAGATGACCGCCATCTGATTGAAACGGTGTTGCTACGCAGTATGAGTCAGGCGGTTTATAGCCCTGAAAATATCGGTCACTTCGGTCTGGCGCTAGAGGCCTATACCCACTTTACTTCTCCGATTCGTCGTTATCCTGATCTGCTGGTGCACCGCGGTATTCGCCATCTGATTGGCGGTGGTACGGCAGAAAACTTCCGCTATGATCACGCCAATATGGAAGAGGCGGGTGATCACTGTTCAATGACAGAGCGCCGTGCGGATGATGCGACGCGCGATGCGATCGACTGGCTTAAATGTGAATATATGATGAGTCGGATTGGGCAGGAATTTTCCGGGATTATCACTTCTGTGACTGGTTTTGGGTTGTTTGTTGAGCTGGATGAAATTTTTGTTGAGGGGCTGGTGCATATCACCTCGCTTGATAATGACTATTACCATTTTGATGCCAAGCGCCATGAAATGAAGGGTGAGCGTAGTGGCATGACCTACCGTCTGGGCGACTGGATTAATATCCGGGTGGCGCGAGTTGATCTGGATGAAAGTAAGATCGATTTTGCTTTGTTGGGTTCGCCTGACGATGACGGTAAAGAGGAAAAGAAAAAGCCATCTAAAAAACGTTCGGGCAAAAAAAGAGGTTCGCGTAATAAAGGCAAGAAAGCGGAGGGAGTCGCTGGTGAACAGTCTGGTGCGCCGGGTGATGCACCGGCGAAAAAGAAATCTCGTCGCCGTCGTTGATACCGATTTTTTGATTTAAGCAGTTTTGTGGCGTGATGAATAAATTCCCTGATTACGATTACCTGTTTGGCATTCATGCGGTGACATCGCTGCTTGAGAAGGATGCCGCACGTGTGCGCACGTTGTGGATCGCGCGCGAGGCACAGAAAAATCAGCGTATCAAACGTCTGCAAAGTCTGGCAGATAAGGCCGGTGTCTCATTGCAGGCTTCAACGAATGCAAAGCTTGATGCGATGGTGGGTGGTGAACGTCATCAAGGGGTTGTGGCTGAATGTAATGTTACTGCATCGCCGCAACTGGCATTGAATATTGCGGAGTTGTTGTCTGGCCTTGATGAGGTGCCCTTCCTGTTGGTGCTGGATGGGGTGCAAGATCCGCATAATCTGGGTGCCTGTCTACGTAGTGCCGATGCGGCAGGTGTGCATGCGGTGATCGTGCCGAAAGATCGGGCGGTCGGGATTACCCCAGTGGTGAGTAAAGTGGCGTGCGGTGCGGCGGAGCATGTGCCGTTAATTCAGGTGACTAACCTTGCGCGTGCTCTACGTCAGCTACAGGACGAAGGTGTGTGGTTGTTAGGTGCAGATGAGCGAGGCGAGACCTCACTCTTTGATGCCAGTTTAAAAGGGCCCCTGGCATTGGTGTTAGGTGCTGAAGGGCAAGGTTTACGTCGTCTTACTCGTGAACAGTGCGATGTATTGATTTCAGTGCCGATGGCGGGCTCTGTATCGAGCCTTAATGTGTCGGTAGCGACGGGTGTCTGTCTGTTTGAGGCGGTGCGCCAGCGGGCGTTGTAATGCTGGGTGGTGAGCTACGTGGCATTCGTATTGCGTAACGGCAGTAATTGATTCATATCATGTTTAAATTTCGGTTAATAGCACATCGACTGGTCGATTTTGCTCCCAATTTCATCGCTGTCGATGGCAACTAGTGGCCAGTAATAGCAGGATGTGACACGACTGTTGTCAGCGCGTGGCAGTACACGTTAATATCCTTTTAGTATGTTATTTATCGGCCTGGTTTTCTCTTTAACTAAAAGTGAAGGTGGATTAAAATGACGATAATCACTTTCTAATCAACTGGTTATGAGTTTTCGGTGTTCTGAAGTGAGGTAGTGAAGCGGGGTGATATACGAATCTTATGATAAACCATTGGCTTATCATAAGGTTATAATGGTGCTCCCTAGGGGACTCGAACCCCTGTTCCCGCCGTGAGAGGGCGGTGTCCTGGACCACTAGACGAAGGGAGCATTGTAAAAAAACGGTGGCAATTTTAGATGAATCTAATAAAATTAATAAGATACCGCTCGGTTTTGCGGTATTATACGCACCATTAAGCGATCTACAAGCCGAAATCATGGACGGCACTAAAATATTTAAAGACTAGGACTGACTGTTATTAACTCCAGAATTATCCCTCGCCCTGAGCATGTGTTATCGCGTGCAGGCATCTCTGAAAATGCACTAAAAGTGCTTTATCGTCTAAAGGACGCCGGTTATGAGGCTTACCTGGTGGGCGGCGGTGTGCGCGATTTACTGCTTGGCCGTGAACCGAAAGATTTTGATGTGGCGACAGATGCGCATCCGGAACAGATCAAAGAGGTGTTCCGTAACTGTCGCCTGATTGGACGACGTTTTCGTCTGGCCCATGTTCACTTTGGCCGTGAAATTATCGAAGTTGCCACTTTTCGTGCACAGCACACCGAGGCGGAGGATGGTGAGATGACGGAGGAGGGCCGGATCATTCGCGATAACGTCTATGGCACGGTCGAGGATGATGCCGTTCGCCGTGACTTTACGGTTAATGCACTTTATTACAACATTAAAGATTTTTCGGTGGTTGACTACGCGGGCGGTGTTGAAGACCTTGAGGCGGGCATGTTGCGTTTGATTGGTGATCCTGATGTTCGTTACCGCGAAGATGCGGTACGGATGTTACGTGCGGTGCGCTTTGCGGCGAAGCTCGGTTTTCGCATTCACCCGGATGCTGAGGCGCCGATTTTTGAGTTGGGTCATCTACTGGAAGATATCGCTGCTGCGCGCCTTTTTGAAGAGGTCTTGAAGCTCTTTATGGGGGGGAGTGCAGTGCAAACCTATGAGTTGCTTTGTCACTATGATTTGCTGCAATACCTTTTTCCGCAGACGGCAGAAGCATTAGATAATGATCAAAATGGTTTTTTTCATGCGCTGATTCTACGTGCGATGGAAAATACCGATATTCGTATCGCGGCGGGCAAACCGGTTACCCCTGCCTTTTTATATGCAGTGCTGATGTGGATGCCGATGCAGCGTCGAGCAAAAGAACTGCGACGTGAAGGGATGACGGAAGTGCAATCGATCTGTGAAGCAGGTGGTGAGGTGCTGGTAGAGCAGAGTCGTCACGTTGTGTTTCCAAAGCGTTTTAGTCTGCAGACTCGAGAGATATGGCAACTACAGCCGCGCCTCAAGCGAACCACGGGTAAAGGGCCGTTGCGATTGTTAGAGCATCCGCGTTTTCGCGCGTCGTATGATTTTTTGTTACTGCGCGCTGAGGCGGGTGAACCGCATCAGGAGCTGTGTGACTGGTGGACTGAATTTCAGGTAGAAAACCCGGATGTAATCGCACAGGCGGCAAGCCGCGCGATGCCCCCCAAACGTGCGCGCCGTCGTCCACGTAAAAAACCACCTGCTGGTGGTCCAGGTGAGTCTGCGTAAAGCGGGCATATTGGCGGAGCTGAGTTGATGGCAGAACAAGGTGTTGAGGTGTGGATAGGCCTCGGGAGTAACCTGGGTGTTCCTGAGCACCAGCTTGAACTGGCGTTAGCGGTATTACAGCAGTTGGTGCTGGATGACTCGTTGCAGTGCTCCTCTTTTTATCTTAGTAAGGCGCTGCTGATAGATAGTGCTACTGAAGAGAATGGCAAGCAGCCTGACTATGTGAATGCAGTGGCGAGGATGCGCACGATACTTGCACCGCATGATCTATTGCAGCAGTTGCAGGCGATAGAGACATTGCAGGGGCGTGCGCGTGATGAAAAGACGCTGCGCTGGTCAGCCCGCCCGCTTGATCTCGATATCTTGCTTTATGGGAATGAGCAGATTGATACGCCCACATTAACAGTGCCGCATCCCGGTATTCGCTTGCGTGAGTTTGTGCTTTATCCAATGTATGAGCTTTCTCCGACGTTAATGATTCCGCGGCTTGGTGAATTGGCGCATCTGGTCAAGCGCTGCCCAATGCGTGGCATGAGATTACTGAATGATGATCGTGGAGAGAGCAGTGTTGAGAACGCCTCCTGATTATATTGTTGTTGAAGGGCCTATCGGCGTCGGTAAAACCAGCCTGGCAAAAAAACTAGCCTCTACTTTTAATACTGAGTTGCTATTGGAAGGTGCGGATCAAAACCCTTTTCTTGAGCGCTTTTATCAAAACCCGAAAAGTGCCGCACTACAGACCCAGCTCTTTTTTCTATTCCAGCGGGTACGGCAAATGGAAGCGCTACGCCAGGGGGATATCTTTCGTGAGGTACGCGTGGCAGATTTTCTCATTGAAAAAGATCGCCTTTTTGCGCAGATTACCCTTGATGATGACGAGCTGCGCCTCTATGACCAGATCTATAGTCAAATGGTGCTGGATGCGCCGAGTCCGGATCTGGTGATCTATCTGCAAGCGCCGATTGAGGTGTTGATGGAACGTATTCTTAAACGCGGTCTGCGGCAAGAGCGCTTGATCCAGCCTGACTACCTGAAAAAAGTGGTGGAATCTTATGCGCGCCTGTTTCACTATTACAGTGCGTCACCACTATTGATTGTGAACGCAGCTGAGTTTGATCCAGCGGCTAATGAACAGGACTATGAGTCTCTGTTAGAGCGGATCTGTACCATGAGTAGTGGCCGTCACTATTTTAATCCGTTACCCTTGAAGTTCTAAAAGGCCTTGATTTAAAGGTTAAGCGAGGAATCTCATTATGTCAGCTATTACCCTGTCTACTTTGCGTGCGATGAAAAAACGAGGTGAAAAATTTGCGACATTAACGGCTTACGACGCAAGTTTTTCATCGATTCTTGAGTCCGCTGGTGTTGAAGCAATTCTGGTCGGTGATTCACTCGGCATGGTAGTTCAGGGGAACTCAACTACCGTGCCGGTGACCATTGATGAGACGATTTATCACACCCGCTGTGTGCGACAGGGGAGTCGTAATACACTGCTGATCGCTGATATGCCGTTTATGTCTGATGCGACACCTGAACTCGCGCTTGTCAATGCGGCGCGTCTGATGAAAGAGGGCGGTGCGCAAGTGGTGAAGCTCGAAGGCGGCGCGGTGATTGCGGATATTGTGCGTTTACTGAGTGAACGTGGCATCCCTGTTTGTAGCCATTTGGGTCTACTGCCTCAGTCGATTAACAAGTTGGGTAGCTATCGCGTGCAAGGGCGTGATGAGGCCTCTGCGAAACGCCTGGTTGAGGATGCGTTGTTACTGGAATCTGCAGGCGCTGAGCTTTTAGTGCTGGAATGTGTCCCTGCGGCCCTCGCAAAAGAGATCAGTGAGCAGCTAACGATTCCTGTGATTGGCATTGGTGCTGGTGCTGATTGTGATAGCCAGGTGCTGGTGCTTTATGACTTGCTGGGGATCACGCCGGGTAAGCGCCCGAGTTTTTCAAAAAATTTTTTAGCAGGTGCTGAGTCGGTTGAGGCTGCGGTTGCGGAGTATTCAAGGCAGGTGAAATCGGGTGAATTTCCTGCTGCTGAGCAGATCATTGCTTAATGCCTAATTTAATACTGGATTGGTTTGATGCTACGTTTTAATACAATCAACGATACCCGTCAGCAGTTGCATGCATGGCGCATAGCAGGTGAACGGATTGTTTTTGTAGCGACGATGGGGAATCTGCATCAGGGCCATCTGCGACTGGTTGAGCATGCGCGTCAACACGGAGACCGTGTGGTCGTCAGTATCTTTGTTAACCCAATGCAGTTTAATGATAAGGATGATTTTGCTGCCTACCCGAATACGCTAGCGCAAGATGAAGCGAAGTTGAAGGCGGTGGGTATTGATATGCTGTTTTTACCATCGGTTGAGATGGTTTATCCAGGGGGGCATCAACAAAATAGCGAAGTGATTGTGCCGGGGCTTTCGGATATATTGTGCGGTGCCTGTCGACCAGGGCATTTTGTGGGTGTTGCCACCGTAGTTGCGAAGTTTTTTAATATCGTGCAGGCTGATGTGGCGGTGTTTGGCGAGAAGGACTTTCAGCAGTTGATGGTGATTCGCCGAATGGTGAATGAGCTCTGTTTTCCAGTTGAAATAATTGGTGTGCCGACGGAGCGAGAAAGTGATGGGCTAGCGATGAGTTCCCGTAATGGTTATTTGAGTGTTGAAGAGCGACAGCAGGCTCCATTACTATATAAGGTGTTGGTACAGGCGAAATTGCAACTGGAAAATGGCGACGAGAGTATCGCTGAGATTGAGGCGCAGGCACAGCAGACGTTACAGGCGACAGGTTTCAGGCCGGAATATTTTAGTGTGCGCAGTGTTCAGGACCTTGTCCTGGCAGAGGCTAGTACTCAAGATCTGGTTATTGTTGCCGCTGCGTGGTTAGGAAAAGCACGTTTGATTGACAATATTCGCTTGAATTTGGGGTAGTTAGCGCCGATTTATATGTTAAAATGTGCGTCAACTCCGTTATCGGTCTGTTTTTTCGATGACTGACTTTAGCAACGATAGGTCTGTTTTAGTGAGGATAAGTTAGAGCAATGCAGCAAACGATGTTAAATGCAAAACTTCATCGCGCCTGTGTCACGCACGCAGAGCTTGAGTATGAAGGTTCATGTGCAATAGACAGTGATCTGTTAGATCGTGCTGGTATCCGTGAATACGAACAGATTCAGATCTATAATATTGATAACGGTGAGCGTTTTGTCACCTATGCGATTCGTGCCGATGCCGGTTCTAAAATCATCTCTGTGAATGGTGCCGCGGCACACAAAGCTGACCCTGGTCACCGTGTGATTATCTGTTCTTATGTTTCGCTGAGTCAGCAGGAACTGGTTAATTTTAAGCCAACGCTGGTTTATTGTGATGAAGAGAATAACGTCACTCACTGTCGTAACAGTATTCCGCCACAGGTTGCCTGAGCGCAAGCTGCTCATTTCTAATTAGTGTTGTTTCCCTTCATGGTGCAGGATTAACGTGCTAGTTGAGTAAGGCAGACCTGCTGGCTTACTCGAAAACTTCTACCTTATGTTCGATGTTCTGATTCAAATGGCAGCGTTAATCGCCTGTGGTGTGCTATGGCGTGCTATCACCCCGGGTGGTGTCAGTGTTGATGCCTTGCGACTTGCGCTCACTTCACTGGTCTATTATCTGCTGCTACCAGCGTTGGTGCTGTTGGTTTTGTGGCAGGCGCCGTTGGGGGTGGAATCGCTGAAAATTTCAGTGGCGGCAATGGTTGGTATTCTGATTAGCCTGTTACTTGCGTGGCTCTGTTATCGACGTTTCAACGATTCTGCATTTATTGGTGCGGCGATTATTGCGGCGGGCTTTCCGAATGCTACCTATCTGGGGTTACCGGTGCTGGAGGCGACATTTGGCGAGTGGGCGCGCGGTACGGCGATCCAGTATGACCTTTTTGCGAGTACGCCATTGTTGCTGACGGCGGGTATTTTGATTGCACGTTATTACCGTAGTGACGAGCAGGGTGGCGATGAAAACCCGCTGATGGCGTTACTTAAAGTACCGCCTATCTGGGCGGCGATGGCGGCAGTGGTGTTGAATGTTGCAGGTGTGCCGATGGTCTCGCCTGTCGAAAATTTCCTCGACACCCTTGGCAATGGGGTAGTGACATTGATGCTGATATCACTCGGGATGAGTCTGCGTTGGGATACACTGCGCCTGAAGCGGGTTCCAGTGATGGTGCCGGTGCTGTTGATTCAGTTAATGGTAATGCCGTTGGTGGTGTGGGGGATGGGCAGTTTGCTGGGGTTTTCAGGTGACCACCTGACTGCGTTGGTACTGGAGGGGGCGATGCCCTGTATGGTGTTGGGAATGGTGATTTGTGATCGCTATGGCCTGGACACGGCGATGTTTGCTGCTATGGTAACGCTTTCAACGTTGTTAAGTATGTTGACGCTGCCTTTCTGGTTTATGTTGCTTGGTGTTTGATTTATAATTGACATATCAATTATTTATGGTTTTAACTTAATTTGTATTCTGGTTATTTATGGCTAAAAAAAAGCGTGGTTTTGATATTGAAGCTTTCCTCGATGAAGAAGAGGGAGAGCAGCTTGCTGTTGATGATGAATTTGAGGGAGAGGAAAAAAGTCGTTCCCAGCTCAAGCGTGAGCAGCAAGGGCGGCGTGATCTTGGTGAGGAATTGGTTGCGTTAAGTGAGGCGCGGCTTGCCAGGCTGCCCTTGAGTGAAGAGACGCTCGACGCGGTGCGCGATGGGCAACGTTTTACGCGTCGTGCACTCCAGCGCCAACTGACCCGTATTGCGGCGTTGATTACAGAATATGATGACGAGGAGGTAATCCGCAAGGGGCTGGAAAACCTCTACCAGCCGCACCGCGATGAGGTGCGCTGGCACCATGAGGTGGAGCAGTGGCGTGATGGTTTGATCGCCAGTGATAATGCGGTTATGGAAGCCGTTGTGACGCGTTTTCCTGAGGTGGATCGACAGCGTCTGCGTCAGTTGGCACGCAATGCCAATAAAGAGAGTGAGCGGCAGAAGCCACCGAGGGCCGCTCGCCAGCTCTATACTTATCTGCATGAGTTGATTAAAGAAAATTAATAAAATCAAAAATTTATAACGGTTATTTAATTTTAATTATCGAATTTTAGTGTTTGGTTTTCAAATTACCATTTGTACTTAGCTTAGCTTTACGCTATAAAGCCTGACCGTTAAGCTTGGTTAATCTCGATATTATTCACTGTAAGGAACCGTTATGACAGTAGGCTCGTTTCATCCACCGCAACGCACATTGATGGGCCCTGGCCCTTCTGACGTCAACCCGCGCATTCTTGAGGCGATGTCTCGTCCAACCATCGGTCACCTGGATCCCGCTTTTATTGGCATGATGGATGAAGTGAAGGGGCTGCTGAAATACGCTTTTCAGACCGAAAATGAATTGACCATGCCAGTATCGGCACCGGGATCAGCTGGCATGGAGACCTGTTTTACTAATCTGGTAGAGCCTGGTGACAAAGTGATTGTCTGTCAAAATGGTGTCTTCGGTGGTCGCATGAAAGAGAATGTTGAGCGCTGCGGTGGGGTGGCTGTGATGGTCGAAGATAAGTGGGGTGATGCGGTTGACCCGCAAAAGCTGGAGGATGCGCTGAAAGCGAATTCCGATACAAAGATAGTTGCTTTTGTACATGCTGAGACCTCTACAGGCGCTCAGTCCGATGCGAAGACGCTGGTTAAGATAGCCCACCAATACGGTTGTCTAACGATCGTGGATGCGGTCACTTCGCTCGGTGGTACGGAGGTGAAGGTGGATGAGTGGAAGATCGATGCGATCTACTCTGGTACTCAGAAGTGTCTTTCATGCACGCCGGGCCTGTCGCCAGTGAGCTTTAGTGAGGCGGCGCTGGAGAAAATTCGAAATCGTCAAACCAGGGTTCAGAGCTGGTTCCTCGATCTTAACCTGGTAATGGGTTACTGGGGGAGCGGTGGCAAGCGTGCATATCACCATACTGCACCTGTTAACGCACTTTATGGTCTGCATGAGGCGTTAGTGATTTTGCAGGATGAAGGGATTGAGAATTCGTGGGCGCGTCATCAAAAGCATCACCTTGCGCTGTGCGCAGGACTGGAATCAATGGGGCTGAGTTTTGTGGTTGACGAGGCACACCGTTTGCCTCAATTAAATGCGGTTACCATTCCAGACGGAGTGGATGATGCCGCAGTACGGGCTGCATTACTACGAGACTATAGTCTTGAAATTGGTGCGGGTCTTGGCGTGATGGCCGGTAAGGTGTGGCGGATTGGTTTGATGGGGCACGCCTGTAATTCACGTAATGTTCTACTTTGTCTGGCGGCGCTGGAAGATGTGCTGGGGCGTGTGGGCGCTAACTATGAGCGTGGTGTGGCAGTTGGGGCTGCAGAGCGAGTGTTGGCGGCTGCATAACGCTGTTGTTGTTTTACTCTATCCTGAAGAACCCGCTGCGGCGGGTTTTTTGTTGTATAAAAATGCTCAAAGGATCACTATTTCATCGGTAAAATTAGCTTAAATCACAGTTAAATCAATCGATTAATATGGCTGTAGGTATTGATTTGATATTACTGCTGGCAACCTTTAGGATGGAACTTCACTGGAGGGTGAGGGGCGGCGTGGTTGAACTGGATTTAGCGGGGAAGTCAGCGTCATGCGTTAATCGAGAATTATCAGTAAGACGACAATTATTATGCTTAGAACATTTAGAATTATCAGTATGGTCGAGGGGATTTCGTTTCTGTTGCTGTTGTTTGTAGCAATGCCAGCCAAGTACTATTTGGGTGTGCCAGAGGCGGTCACGGTAATGGGCTGGGCGCACGGTATGCTTTTTATGCTTTATGTGGGCTCTGCAACGATGTTGATGCAGCGCCATAAATTGCCGGATAGTACCTCGGGTTTAATTTTACTGGCGGGAATAACACCTTTTGTCTGTTTTTATCTTGAGAAGAAACTGCGTGAAATACCGACAAAGCCTTCGCCTGAAATGGCGTAACATAGAATTGTTTACAGGCTCACTGAAAAGCCAGCTTAATCGCTGGCTTTTTTAGTTTAGCCTTAAGGCCTCATAATACCATTGGTTACTCATGAGTGAATTGTTATGTTGTTAGTGATTTCCCCCGCCAAGACCCTCGATTACGAGACTTCCTTACCTACTCGTGTGCATACCATGCCAGATTATCTGGATGATGCGGCACAGCTGGTGAAGCGTGCACGAAAGTATTCGGTTGATGATGTGAAAACATTGATGGCCGTTAGTGAAAAAATTGCCATGCTTAATGTTGAGCGCTTTAAAAAATGGCGTCGGCCCTTCACACCAAAGCATGCGCGCCAGGCGATGCTGGCGTTTAAAGGTGATGTCTATGTTGGGCTGGATGCTTTTACCATGAGCGAGGATGATCTGGCATTTGCACAGCAGCACCTGAGAATACTGTCGGGTCTTTATGGTGTGTTGCGACCGCTTGATTTGATGTTGCCATATCGCCTTGAGATGGGGCGCAAGATTGATACTGAACGCGGTAAAAATCTGTATGAATTCTGGGGCAATCGTGTTACCGAAAATTTAAACGATCAGTTTCAAGGAAAAGGAAAACAATACTTGATCAACCTTGCATCGAATGAGTACTTTAAAGTGATTAAGCCAAAGCTACTGCAGGCAGAGATAATTACACCGCACTTTAAAGAGTACAAAAATGGCGATTATAAAGTGCTGGGGGTTTATGCTAAGAAGGCGCGAGGTATGTTAAGCCGCTATATCATTAAAAATCGTATTGTTGAGCCTGAAGCCATTAAACAGTTTTGTGAAGATGGTTATCGTTTTAATGCAGCACTGTCGAGTGAGCGTGATTGGGTATTTGCACGAAAAAAATAATATTTTTCATGCGTCTTATTGTTGGCGCTTGAATCCCTTTTTATGGTAACTTTGTTAGCTGTACATCGTTGCTGGTATAGGTATTAGGTGAGCGGAAATAATAACAAAACCCTTAAACATCATAACCTGATCAATATCGATTTGATCGATTCATTGCAACGCTTTAGTGAGGCTAGCAATAGCTCTTCAAATATTGAAGAGGTGATGAACAATTCTCTGGATGAATTGTTAAGTATCTTTGAATGTGATCGTGCCTGGTTGCTACATCCCTGTGATCCGAACGCGGTTTGTTTTGATGTTAAAATGGAAAAGACTCGGCCGCAATGGCCCGGATCCTGTGCCGAAAATACCTCTACAGCAATCACGCCCGTGTATCAACAGCTCTTTGAGCAATTCCTGGTCACGACTGGGCCGACTATCATTGATACGCGTCGAGATATTTTTGCACGTGAAGCGCTTGAGGTTTACTCGACCAAAACACAGTTGTCTATCGTGATAAAGACCCGTATGGGTAAGCCCTGGTTACTTGGTCTGCACCACTGTGAAGATCATCATGATTTTAGTGATGATGAGGTGATGATCTTTAATGAACTGGCAAATCGCTTAGCTGAATCACTCAATGGTATGTTGGCATTGCAAACAGCACGTCGAAGTGAGGAACGATACCGTATCCTGGTTGAGCATGCACCAGAGGCAATTCTGGTTTTTGATGTGGCGTCAGGACGGTTTGTTGATGCTAATTTGAATGCTGAATCGCTGTTTGGTTCTCCTCGCGTCAATTTAATGGATAAGAACTTCTCAGCACTTAGCACGGTATTGGATGGCTGTTTGTCTGCGACTGATATGATGGAGCAACAGATAGTGCGTGCAGTCGATGGAGAAATTTGCCTTTTTGAGTGGTTGTTTGATGACGCCGCCGGAAATAGTATCGTTTGCGAAGTTCGCCTGGTACGCCTGCCCTCTGATGAGGGTGTGTTATTACGTGCCAGTATTTCCGATATTAATGAGCGAAAATTAAGTGAATCCAGGATGCATAAGCTTTCGACTGCACTGCAGCAGACAGCGGATTCAGTAGTGATCACCGATAGTAACGGGATTGTTGAATACGTTAATTCAGCGTATGAGGCATTGACTGGTTACACGGGCGAAGAGGTGATTGGCCGTCGTTCTGATTTTATTGATTCAGGAGAGCATGATAGCCCTTTTTATGAAGATCTATGGGCGACGATTAAGTCGGGCAAACTATTTAATGATGTGTTGATCAATCGACGTAAGGACGGTGTTCTATTTTATGAGGAAAAAAGAATCACGCCGTTAACCAGTTTGAGCGGCGAAATTACTCATTTTATTTCAACCGGTCGTGACATTACTGACCGTATTGAGGCGCAGGAGCGCCTGCGTTATATGGCGCATCATGATACATTAACCCAGTTACCTAATCGTTCGATGATGATGGATCGTTTGAGTCAGGCGATTGCTAGTGCCAAGCGAGATGGCTCGCAAGTTGCCATTCTTTTTATTGATCTTGATCGATTTAAGATGATCAATGACACTCTGGGGCATGATGTTGGTGACCATGCGATAAAAGAGGTTGCGCGTATATTGCTGGCAACCTTACGCGCATCGGATACCGTTGTGCGCTTTGGTGGTGATGAGTTTGTTGTATTGCTACCTGAAATTCATTCACACGATAAAGTGACTCAAATAGTAAGTAAGGTGCAGGCCGCGCTGACGGCACCGATACACATAGAGGGGCAGGAGCTGTTCATGTCTGCCAGCATTGGGGTGGTGTTATGTCCTGATGATGGCGATGATGTGAATACGCTGTTAAAAAATGCTGATATTGCCATGTATCGAGCTAAAGAGCGTGGGCGTAACCGTTATGAATTCTACTCTTCTGAAATGGGAGAGCGTGCATACAAGCGTCTCACCTTTGAAACAAAAGTTCGCAATGCAGTTAAGCATGAGGCATTTGAGCTTTATTACCAACCGCAGTTAGATATCGCGAGTGGTGAACTAGTGGGTGTTGAAGCCTTGTTGCGCTGGTTTCCTCAGTCCGAGGGTGATGCTGTTACCGAAATGTCTCCTGAGCAATTTGTGCCGGTACTTGAAGAGACGGGACTGATTTTAGATGTAGGTGACTGGGTGTTAGACACCGCATGTGATCAGCTTAAGTCCATGCAGCAGTTGTCAGCATCGCCTTTAAGAATGTCGGTTAATCTATCGACCCGTCAGTTCAGGGATGCACAGTTAGGATATAAAATTGAGCAGATGATTGTTGGACGAGGGTTAGCTCCGACTGATTTTGAGCTGGAAATTACAGAGACGCTACTGATGGACAACCACCAACTGGTACATGATATGTTGAACCGTCTTAGTGAAATGGGACTGAGGCTTTCGCTGGATGACTTTGGTACGGGGTATTCATCATTGAGTTACTTAAAGCGATTTCCAATTGATACCTTGAAGATTGATCGCTCTTTTGTACGTGATATCAGTGATGACCCGGATGACCGCGCGCTTGTAACCGCGATCATTGCAATGGCGCGCAGCCTTAAATTAAGCACGATTGCTGAAGGGGTCGAAACCGAGGCGCAACTGGAATTTCTGAAAAGTCAGCATTGTGATGTGGCTCAGGGTTTTTATTTTAGTGAAGGGGTTTGTGCGAGTGAGCTTAAGTTATTATTACAGAAACAGTATTAGGAGGTGGTTTTGCCGTTGTTATCTGTAGCGCCTGGTTACCCTGTTGCTTGTCATATGATTATTAGACATGTTGAGTTAGAATAACGGCTCATATTACCTGAGCAGAAGAGTAAGCCATGTTGGGAATATTTAATAAGCGCGCAAAAAAAACGGCGGTAAAGGAAATGCCTTTATTAAAGGCTAGCCTGGATAGTGATGGATTTGCCCGTCTGCTGCCTTATTTTCCGATTGGAAATAAGCTGAATTACTTCCCTGAATTTAAGCAGGAATTGATGCTTAACACCGCCATTATCGCTTATGCGATCAATAATGAACTGGTCTATTCGAATAATGATATCAGCTGGCAAGAAGAAAATGGCACACTTCAGCTCTATTTACTGGGTAAACGACTTAAAAAAATCAACAGCTTCTGTTTTATTATGCCGACGGTCGGGCGTGGTGAAGAGGAGCTGGATTATGTGCGAAAAGAGCGCTTAGGCAAGGATGGCGGTTTTATTAAAGGCAATAATATTACCCTCAATGGTAAGCAGAGTGACGGTCGTCTACCGGTACTGGATGCGACGGTTAGAAAGCAGCTGATTTTGAAGGAAGGCCATTTTGTGGGACATAAGGTTGCGATTCTGGATGTTGACCCCAAAGCATTTAAGTTGATTGAGCAGCGCCGCCATGTGCGCTTAAAGATCGATATCGTGGGTGAAATTCAGACCAGACTGGGGCAGGTGCCGCAGCGTTGTACGATGGTCGATTTTTCAGATCATGCGGTAAGGATTATTTATAATGATGAGGATAGTGATCGATCCTCTTTTCGTGAAGGTTCTACAGTTACACTTTCATTTGATCTGCCTAAGGGCGCTGAACCTCGTGTGATTCGAGGCAAGGTGATCCGGCAGCATGATGCCACCGTGGTGATGACGCTGGACAATATCAAGCGTGAAAAAGATTTCGAAAAGGTAGAGCTATTCGATATTATGGAAATCAAAGCCAACCTGTTACAACAACAACAGCTTTAGCGTTCCCTTAGCAGGCTCAGGTTTAATGCTAACACCCAAAGAGATAGAAACATCGATCATACAGCTACGGATCGAGATTAATCTTCATAACTACCACTATTATGTGCTGGATGCCCCACAGGTTCCAGACGCAGAATATGATCGTTTAATGAAGCGATTGCAGGTACTTGAGTTGCAAGTACCGGAATTAATTACATTAGACTCACCCACCCAACGAGTGGGCACGAAGCCGTTAGCCGGGTTTGATGAGATTACGCATGCAGTCGCTATGTTGTCGTTGGATAATGCCTTTAGCGACGACGAGATGTTTGCCTTTGATGCACGTGTTACAAAAGGGCTGGAGATTGAGGAGGTCACTTACTGTGCAGAGCCAAAGCTGGATGGATTAGCAGTGAGTCTGCGCTATGAAGATGGACGACTTGTACATGCTGCTACTCGTGGTGATGGTCGAGTGGGTGAGGATATTACGCAGAATGTGCGCACGATTAGCTCGGTACCATTGCGCTTGATGGGGGATGACTTTCCGCCTGTGTTAGAGGTGCGTGGTGAGGTTTATATGCCCCGGGCCGGTTTCGATGCGTTAAATAAACGTCAGCGTGATCATGATGAAAAGCCATTTGCTAATCCACGTAATGCGGCTGCAGGAAGTCTGCGTCAACTTGACCCTGAAATTACCGCAACCCGCCCGTTAGCACTGTATTGCTATGGTGTTGGTGAAGTGGAAAAACAGCTGCTGCCAGCCTCTCATTATGGTATTTTAGCGCGCCTGAAAGAATGGGGATTACGCATCTCTCCAGAGACAGAGGAGGTACGCGGTGTTACCGGTTGTCTTGAATATTATCGCAAAATAGACGATAAGCGCGATGCACTTCCATATGAAATAGATGGGGTGGTGTTTAAGGTTAACTCGATCAGGCAGCAACAGGCGCTAGGATTTGTTTCGCGTGCTCCACGCTGGGCAATTGCACATAAATTTCCGGCACAGGAAGAGATGACGCGCCTGATTGCTATCGATATTCAGGTGGGGCGTACTGGGGCGCTAACGCCCGTAGCACGCCTTGAACCGGTTTTTGTCGGTGGTGTTACAGTTACTAATGCTACCTTGCACAATGAAGATGAAGTGAGGCGTAAGGATGTTCGTGGTGGTGATATGGTGGTTGTGCGTCGTGCGGGGGATGTGATTCCGGAAGTGGTGAGTGTGGTGCTGGCTCAGCGGCCTGATGGTGCAGGTGCCTTTGTGATGCCAACCGACTGCCCGGTCTGTGGCTCTGAGGTGCGCCGTGTTGAAGGTGAAGCGGTGAGCCGTTGTAGCGGTGGACTGTATTGTTCAGCACAGCGTAAAGAGGCGATTAAACACTTTGCCTCACGGCGTGCGATGGATATTGAAGGGCTTGGTGATAAAATAGTCGAGCAATTGGTTGAGATTGGCTGGCTCAATAGTGTTGCTGACCTATATGATCGAAGCGCACTGCCGCATAACAAGTTGGCAGGGATGGATCGCATGGGCGATAAATCAGCTGATAATTTGATTGCTGCGATCGATAAAAGTAAGCAGACCACGCTGGCTCGTTTTCTATTTTCACTAGGTATCAGGGAAGTGGGGCAAGCCACGGCACAGTCGTTGGCAAATCATTTTGGTAAACTATCTGCGATTATGGATGCCGATGAAGAGGCGTTATTAGCTGTTGCTGATGTAGGGCCTGTTGTGGTAGCTAATCTACGTGCCTTTTTTCATGAGTCTCATAACCGAGAGGTGATTGAATCACTACAGCGGTTGGGTGTGCAGTGGCCAGATGTGGTCGCAAAGAGAGACCTGCCACAGCCGTTGGCGGGGCAGACCTTTGTGCTTACCGGATCAATGGAGAGTATGACGCGTGATGAGGCGAAGGCAAAACTGCAGGCGTTGGGGGCCAAAGTGACGGGGAGTATCTCTAAAAAGACCAGTTATCTGGTAGTGGGTGCAGATCCCGGTTCGAAACGAGATAAGGCAGAGAAATTCGGTGTGCCCATACTCGATGAAGCAGCGCTTGAAGCGCTACTTTTGGGGCATTCTGTTGCGAATTAGCGCCCCATTTTTTTCAGGCTTGCATTCATATTACGCTGTGCATTGGGGTGGTTGGGGTTGAGCTGTAGCGCTTGTTTATAGTTTGATACAGCGGCTTCATATTGCTGCAGGCCATAGAGGCAATTGCCAAGGTTATAGTAAGCATCGACATTTGAGGGGCTGAGTTCAATCGCCTTGCGGAAATTTTCAGCTGCTTCATCTGGTTTTTGCACGCTGCTTAGTGCAATGCCTAAATTATTATAGGCTGCAAATAGAGACGGTTTGACTTTAATCGCCTGTCGGTAGTATTCAATGGCATTATTGATATTACCTTTTTGTGCATTAATGACTCCCAGCAGGTGCTGTGCATCCGCTTCATCTGGTTTTAGCTTTAAAATTTCCTGATAACCAGATTCTGCAGCTTGAAGATCACCTTTCTGATGCAGTGCAACGCTTTTTTCGAGCATGGACTTAATTTGGCTGTTATCAGGCAAGTTTTCATCTGTTTGCGAGGGGGCATTGTTTTCAAGGCACCACTTTTCCCAGGCTTTTATCAGTGCCGCCTCAAAATTGTTACAAAATTTCTGGTTATCAAATAGTAAACTGCTTTCATGTGTGTTGTTGAGTCTGTCACTAAACGATTGTAATAATGCTGGTTCATTGGCGAGCTTGATGGCAAGAGTCTCATATTCCTCAAGCGAATTAACCACTAGTTCAGGTATGCCTGCGGCGTGTGCCAGGCCACCTGCCATGCGTGATACGAATGTATTGCCCGGGCAGGTGAGAACTGGGAGTCCCATCCATAGTGCATCACAGGTGGTTGCTCCGGCATTGTAGATTAATGTGTCTAAAAATAGATCGGCCAATCGTAGCCTGGCCATATGATCTTCAGCCTCTAAGCGGGCGGCAAATATGAGCCGTTCAGGGTTAATGCCACGCGTCTTTGCCTCCCGGCGCAAGTTTTTTTTGAGGGTAGTACTCTCATCAACAAGCCATAATATACTCCCTGGGGTCTTATCCAGGCAGCGCATCCAGATCTCAAAAATATCGGGAGTGATTTTATAGGTGTTATTAAAGCAGCAAAAGATAAAGCCCTGTTCCGGTAAACCAGCCTCTTTTCGTGTGGGCGTATAGTCAGAAACAGGACGTCGTCTGTCATGCGTCATGTAAGAGGGGAGGTGCATTAATTGCTCAGTAAAAAAAGGTTGCAATTCAACCGGAACACTAAAATCGTCGACCACAATGTAGTCCATGAAACTGGCTCCCATGGTTGCGATATAACCCAGGTAATTGATCTGAATGGGTGCCGGACGCATGGCGAGAATACGGGGCTGTGCCGCTATTGCATAGCCGCCCAGGTCGATCAGGATATGTATGTTTCTTGCGGCAATCTGCTGAGCAACTTCACTTTCACTGAGGTGGCCAACTTCTATAAAGTGATCAAAGGCATCTTTTAACTGTCCTCTTATGGCGCTGTCATCATCGCTGCCTAGCGCAAAGCCGAATACCTCAAACTGGTCACGATTATGTAACTCAAATAGCTCGATGGTGAGCTGTGATACAACATGGTTTCGGAAGTCTTTAGAGAGGTAACCAATGTTAATTCGACCTGTTGTTATTGCAGGCTGGGCATTGATCGGTGTGAGATTGGGAATAAGGGTGTTTTCCGCATAATTTTTTGCGCAATGGAGCTGAATTTTCGCATCATCAATCCATGGTAACAGGTAGAACGGTAGTGACGTGTCTGGACTTGTGAAGCGCGCTAAGACTTCATTTTTATAATAATCATAGCGACTCCAGTTGCACATTGACCTAACGGTCATGCACAGATTATCAAATGCTCTGGGGTGGTCTGGTTCAAGTGTGACCGCCTTTTTAAGGTAGAACTCGGCATCTAAAGGTTGTTTGAGGGTGTTGAACTCATAGCCAAGTTTGACATATGTGGCTATCGACCTGGGGTTAAGCTTAATGACCTTTTTATAGTGTTTGATTGCCTCTTTATGTAAGCCTTGGGTGCTTAGAAGGTTAGCGAGGTTGGTGTGAGTGTCTGGGTTGTTGGGTGTGATTTTTATTGCCTGTTTAAAGCACTCAACGGCCTTTGCTGGTTCTCCTGCCTGGCTTAGTGCAACCCCCTTATTGTGACAGGCCCCTGCAAATGCTGGATCATAAGCCAGCGCCTGATCATAGTGTTCAATTGCTTTGTGGTAGTCGTGATGATGAGCATGAAAAAGCCCCAGCAGGTGAAGTGCATCAATATTATCGGGTTGCAGAGTGAGTATTTCACGATGGATATTGGCAGCTTCATCCATTTTATTCTGTTGGTGTAGCTTCATTGCCTGTGACAGACGATTAGCGATGTAAGCACTATTAGGTTGTGAGGGTATATTAAACGCTGTATGAGTTATTTGTTGTGGTGATACGGCTATTTTATCAAGCGAGGTCACTTTGGCTGTCGTTTCAACCTTAGTGGCATTATTTTCAAGTGATCTGCGCCAATTATTCCATGTGGTGGTTAGCGCAGCTTCAAAGTGATTACAGAATAATGTTGGGTTAAATAGTGGTGCATTAGACTGGTTAGCAATGAGCTTGTGTTTTAATGCCGTTAACGCTTCCGGGGTGGACGCTAAATGAACAGCCAGCGATTTATAGCTTTCTAGTGAGTCGACAATCAGTTCTGGAATGCCTGCCGCATGTAATAATCCGCCACACATGCGTGAAACAAATGTTTCCCCTGGGCAGGTGATTACCGGTAAGCCAAGCCACAGGGCATCGCATGCGGTAGTACCGGCATTATAGATTGGCGTGTCTAAAAATAGATCTGCCAGTCGTATCCGTGCCAGATGCTGGGCAGCATCAATGCGAGGTGCAAATATGAGTCGTGCTGGATCTATGCTGCGGGACTCTGCTTCGCTGCAAAGGTTTTTACGCAGTTCTGATCCTTCATCAACTAGCCATAAAACACTACCCGGAACCTCATGCAGGCATTGCATCCAGATGTCAAAAATTTTCGGTGTGATCTTATAAGTATTGTTGAACGAGCAAAAAACAAAGCCTTTTTCTGGTAGACCGTAAGCGAAACGTGTGACTGCCTCGTTGCTGATTTCGCGTTTGGTATCGGTGACCATATAGCATGGAAGGTGGATTAGATGTTCATCAAAGAAAGGTTGCTGGTCGGCTGGAACACTAAATTCATCGACGATAATATAGTCGATAAAATCTGCGCCACTGGTGCCAATATACCCAAGATAATTAATTTGAACGGGGGCGGGGCGAAATGCCAGGATAGCCGGTCTGGCACCCTGAGTATGCCCCATTAAATCGACAACGATGTGAGTCCCTTTGTTGGCTATTAACTCGGCAATCGCAAGGTCACTCATCTCATCAACGTCATAAAAGTGATCGAAGGCGTTTATTAAACGTTGTCGCATAGGGCTTGAGTCTGGTGGGCCAAATGATACGGCGGTGATCTCGAATTTACTGCGATCATGTAACTCATAAAGTTCAGCAGTAAGGTATGCGACCGGGTGATTACGAAAATCGGCAGAAAGATAGACGACTTTTATCTTTTCATCAGTAGCTGATGGTGAGCTGTTAATTGGTATCAGGGTATTGCTAATGGTTTTTTTTATGTTAGCGCGGGCACATGCCTGTTGTGCGGCTGGGTCACCTGACCATTGTAAAAATGAAAAGGCATTGGGAATAAATAGCTTGTTTTTTTGCCATTGTGTTATCTGCTGCTCCATGGCGTCAAAATTTTTCCAGTGACATAATTGGCGTAAATTATTAAAGAGCAGGCTTATTGCATTTGAATGATAGGGTGTGATTTCAAGTACGCGTCTGAAATAGTCGCATGACTCTTGAATGCGCTTTTCAAGCATGCAGATAATGCCCAGGTTATTTAAAGCACCGGTATGGTTTGGGTTTGATTTAATAGTGGTTAAATAGTGTTGTTCAGCTTTATCAAATATTTTTCTTTTACTGAACATAATTCCTGAATGATAGTGTGCTTCACTATGTTCAGGCATGATTTCAATAATATGAGACAAGCACTTTTCAGCCTCTTCTTCGCGGGACAGGTAATTGAATGTATTCGCCAGGCTCAGGTGTGTATCTAGATTGTCTGGTGCTATCTTAATCGCATGCTGAAATTCAGAGAGCGCTTCGTTATATTGCTGTAGGTTGTTAAGCGCAATGCCAAGGTGGCAATGAGGGGGGGCTATATCTGGCTCAATCGCGATAGATTTTCTATAGTAGTCAATGGCTGCTTGCTGGTTGCCCTGTTGAGCATAAAGAACCCCTAAGTAATGCAATGCCTGGTGGTGGTGCTCATTATTCTCAATAATATTCTGGTATGATTTTTTTGCTTTGTCAAAACGCTGGTTTTTATGTAGTTCGACTGCATAGTCAAATAATTTTTTTTCGTCAGTAGTATTCATTTGAATTTTCAGGCTCTGGCGTATTTTGTTATTTTGTGCTTAATCAGGGCTATTTATTTTTAGTTGTTAAGTGTATCACGCCAGTGACGCCATATTTTGGTGAGGGTTTTTCGGAATTCGTACAGAACGCCTGACTATCAAAAAGTGGTTGTACAGTACGATTGGCGATTAATTTTTTCCTTAAAATCATCGAAAATCACATGTCAGAACATTCATCTTTGATTGGCGTTACGAGCGGCTAATTTTTGTTTGTGAATTTTTACCAGAGACTCAGTTAGTTCTGTATCTTTATGTAAATTAATAACTTACACCTAATGTTGTCCAGTATTTAATACTTTATATAGAATAAGCGACTTAAGCCTGTTGAGAGGGGATTTATGTTAAAGATTATCTCTCATTTTCCGATAATACTACTGGGAGCGGTAAATACTTTTTTTGATAAGTATATCCGCTAAAGATAAACCTTAAATTCCGGTGCCTGGCTGATGAGCGGCACATCCTGACTGAAGCAGGCCAGGTTGTACTACCAGATAGTGCGTCGGGATAATTAAGGAGAAGTACAATGGGTCAAGTCATTAACACCAATATCGCTTCGTTGAACTCTCAACGAAATCTCGCAAACTCACAAGGGGAATTAGGAGTTGCACTGCAACGTCTCTCTTCTGGGCTACGCATTAACAGTGCAAAGGATGATGCGGCGGGTCTAGCGATTTCAGAACGATTCACCACTCAGATCCGAGGCCTGGATCAGGCTGCACGTAACGCCAATGATGCTATCTCACTAGCCCAGACTGCTGAAGGTGCATTGGGCGAATACGGTAACATTCTGCAACGTGTGCGTGAGCTGGCGCTTCAGTCTGCAAACTCCACAAATTCAGCATCTGATCGTGCTGCACTTCAGGGTGAGGCCGGTCAGCTGATTTCTGAGTTACAACGTGTGGCAACCACTACCCAGTTTAATGGGCAGAACATCATTGATGGCTCCTTCACTGGCGCGCAATTCCAGGTGGGTGCAAATGCTAACCAGACGATTATAGTGACGGTGGGGAATGCACAGACATCGGCGCTAGGTTCTTTTCAGGTAGGCAATACTGCAGCCGCCGTGAGTGGCACTGCACTGCTGGGAGGCGATTTGACGATCAATGGCACCGATGTTGGTGTTTCTGTCTCTGGTTCTGCCGAGAGTCTCGCTGCTGCCATTAATAGTGTAACGCCTACGACGGGTGTCAAAGCGTCTGCCTCAACGACCATTAGCTCATCGCTTTCTAACACCTTGTTGCGTAATCAGACCCTGCAGTCTGGTGATCTATTGCTTAATGGGGTCAACATCGGTGCGGTAACAGGTTCAAATAATGTGGCGACGCAGGGTGCCAGTATCGCCTCCGCAATCAATAATATCTCTGCCCAGACCGGGGTAGCCGCTGTTGCAGATCTTGCAACGGGTGCTTTGACCTTGACCTCATCAACAGGTAAAAATATTGAGATTACCTCAAGTAATGGTGTTGATGGTCTGGATCGGGTTGAAAATGCAACCGCATTAGAGGTGCGAAGTGCTGCAGCGACTGCATCGACTGGTATTACTACCTTTTCGGCTGGTGCTCTGGGTGTTGCTGATATCACCTTTATTGCGGATGCTGGTGTTGTTGAAGATGGTGCTACCTTTTCGATTCAAGGGACTACTTTTGAACTGGATGCCGCTGGTACTGGTGCTGTGGCCGCGGGTAATGTCGCGATTAGCTATGCTAGTACGGGTGTTACCGCAACGGTGATTGCGGATGCAGCGGTAATTGCTATTAATGCCAATACCAGCAATGTTACAGCAACTAATGTTGCTGGAGTCTTGTCTTTAACCTCAGATGTGATGACCAGCACAACAACCAATCAGACCGACATCACTGATGGCACTGCGGGTTACACGATCGATAATGCTTCAACAGCTGCCGCAGGTATCGGTTTTGGTGACACGTTGACAGTAGGTGGTCGAGTGTATGAGTTCACAGTGGATGGCACCGGCGCTGCAACGGGTAATGTCGGTGTCAGCCTGGCTGCTACTGATGCTGCGATTGCACAGAATTTTCGGACGGCGGTGAATGCAGAGTATGCTGCCGCCAGAACTAATATTCAGGCCAGCGGTGCTGCGGCTGCGATTACCCTGACCTCCGATCTCCTCGGTACAGGTGTGGCCAACCTGGCAGTGGCTGAAAGTGGTGCTGGTGTCGCAGGTGTTGCGACTGCGGCTGCAACTGCAGGTACGGCCGGTGCGGCAGTAGCCTTCGATGTGCAGGGTATACTGGCGCTGGATTCATCGACACAGTTCAGTATCGCGGGTAACAATACCACCAAGGCGGGTCTGGCATCTGCCAGTGCTACGCTCTCTAGTATTGATGGAGTGAATATCTCGACGGTAGAGGGTGCCAATGCGGCAATCGCCTTGATGGATGGTGCGCTGGATCAGATTAATACGCTGCGAGGTGATCTGGGTGCGGTTCAAAATCGCTTTGAATCAACCATCGCTAACCTCTCTGCAACCTCTGAAAATCTAAGCGCTGCGCGTTCACGAATCCGTGATACCGATTATGCTTCAGAAACAGCGGCGCTGACCCGTGCGCAAATTCTGCAACAGGCGGGTGTTGCGATGCTCTCTCAGGCAAACTCACTGCCTCAGCTAGTGTTGTCACTACTGCAGTAAGTGTAAAAGTAAAAGGAGCCGGTTCGGGGGGCAGCAGCCCCGAACCCTTTCCTGAAAAGTTTTATATCAATCATAGGAGGTAACTGTCATGTCTATAGACCTAAGTGCTACAAGGGTCACAACGGATGTGGTGCATTCCTCTAATCAATCTAGACCTGTTGTGGCACCACCTGGTACTGAAGGACCAACGATAAAATTAATCGGTAGTGGGCGGCAAGCGGAATCCGCCAGCAGCAACCAAACATTGCCAGGTGTGGCGAATGAAGAAGCCACTGCGGTGTCTGAAACCAGTAAGCTTCAGGCCGCGGTGAGTCGTATGAGCGACCATGTACAAAGTATTCGTCGTGGTCTGGAATTTTCTGTTGATGAAGGTACAGACCGTATTGTTATTACGGTCTATGATGCTGAATCCGAAGAAGTTATTCGTCAAATTCCTTCTGAAGAATTTTTGAATCTGGTGCGTCGAATGGATGACCACATGGAAACAGGCGGTTCCCTGATCAATGAGAAAGCGTAAGGTCATGAATTGAGGTGTTAACAATGGATGGCCTCAAAATTGCTTTATATTTTTGTAAAAAGCCCTTCTCATGAAAGCATAGAGAGGAGGAGTGATTCTAGTAAGTAGTAACAAGAGGGCTATATGGCTTCCATTTCATCACCAGGTATCGGCTCCGGCCTGGACATCAATGGATTGATAGCTTCGGTTATTGAAGCCGAACGTACGCCGGCTACTAATCGCCTTGCATTAAAAGAAGTGACATATCAGGCCCAGTTGACTGCGTATGGCTCACTCAAAGGGGCACTTTCATCATTTAACAGCGCGCTCAATTCCATCTCCTCAATTAACGCATTCAGTGCCGTTTCTACTAGCTCTTCGGATGCTGATGTTGTCTCAGCTGATGCGACAGATCAGGCAGCAAATTCAAGTTATCGCATCAAAGTGAGTGCTTTGGCGCAGCCCCACACGCTGGTGACCACCGGGTTTAGTAATGTAACCGAGGTGGTGGGCACTGGCACCGTGACCTTTAAGTTTGGTACCACGGATTATGTTGAATCCCCTGAGGCCTATAATTCATTTAGCCAGAATGCAGATAAACCGACGGCATCTGTCACCATTGATGCCACTAACAACACCCTGGAAGGGATTCGCGATGCCGTGAATAATGCTAATGTCGGTGTATCGGCGAGTATCATTTATGATGGTACTAATTACCGCTTAACCTATGCCTCAACAGATACGGGTGCCGCCAACAGTATGGAGGTTACGGTTGATGACCCAACTCTATCAGCGCTGGAGTTTAATAGCACCACGACTAATCTTGAGCAGACGTTGGCAGGACAGGATGCAGCCATGACGATCAATGGCCTTGCCGTGACAAGTGCTACCAATGTAGTGAAAGAGGCGGTTAGTGGAGTTACCTTTAACCTTAAACAGGCACAATTAGCCGAGGACGGTGTGGTTAATATTGATGTTTCACGCAATAATAATACCGTTTCTAATGCGGTACAGAACTTTGTGGCTGAATATAACGCTTTGCTGGGGATTATGAATGAGCTCAATAGCTATAATGCCGATACCCAACAAGGGGGGATTTTGCTGGGAGATAGTGTGCTGCGCAGTGTTGAAGGACGATTAAGACGTGAAGTAAACAATACTATTGAAGGGCTTTCTAGTCGTTTTCAATCGCTGGCAGAGATTGGCATTACAACGGAGCGTGATGGCACGTTGGTGGTTGATAACAGTACACTGGAAGCGGCAGTGTCTAGTAGTCCTGAAGCAGTGGGTTACCTCTTTGCTGTGGCGGGGCAATTAAGCAGTAGCCAGGTCAACTTTGTGACTTCAACAAATAACACTCAACCGGGTGAATACGCGATTGATATCACACAGGCCGCCACTCAGGGTAGCGCGACTGGTACTGCCTTCGGGTATTCAGGTTCGATTGTGATTGATGGTAGTAATGATACGTTTTCATTTACCATTGATGATCAGCAAACAGGCACTATTACTCTGACGCCTGGCACTTATAGTGGGGCAGCTTTTGCCTCTGAGCTGCAAGCGCGCATCAATGGCGTCACTGCGTTAAAAGATGCAGGTGTTTCAGCAAATGTGGCTTTTGATGCGACGGTGAGCAACGAGCGTTTTATAATATCATCTACCCGTTATGGCAGTGAATCGAAGGTTAATATTAACGCAATCGAGGGTAGTGGTCTTGGCTTGAGTGTGGGTGCCGGTGTGGTTGGGCTGGATGTGGCTGGTACTATTGGTGGGCAACTCGCCTCAGGTTCTGGACGACTGCTGACGGGGACTGTAAATGCAGGAGGCTTGACGGTAGAGATCCTTGGTGATGCCGAGGGTGATCTCGGTACGATAGCGTTTGCACGTGGACTTGCTGACAAGTTAAGCTCATTGATTGATGGAATGCTTAATTCTGATGGGGCGCTTAATATTCGAATTGATGGGGTTGAAAGCAGGATTGAAGGTATTAATGAGGACAGAGTGGTCTTAGGAGGACGGATGGCGGCACTTGAAAGTCGACTCTTGTCGCAGTTTCTGGCGATGGATCTGCTAGTGAGCCAGTTACGAGGAACAAGTAGTTTTTTGAGTCAGCAGCTTGAGTCGCTACCAACGATTGGTGGTAGGAGATCATAGGAAAATGTACAGGATAATCATAACAGGGATTAACGTGATGGAGATCAGACGATGAGCTTTTCAGGCAGGAAATCTGGCGTGGATCAGTATATCAGGCAGAGTGTTCAAGGGGGGGTTGAAAGTGCGACACCGCATCGATTGATACAGATGTTGATGGAAGGGGCATTAGATAAGATTGCGGCTGCAAAATTCAATATGGAACAGAATGAGATTGCTAAAAAGGGTGAAAATATTAGCGTTGCGATTTCGATCATTGATGGTTTACGTGTCAGCCTTGATAAGCCAACGGGCGGTGAAATTGCTCAAAACCTGGATGACCTTTATGAATATATGGGACATAATCTATTGCAGGCTAATTTAAAAAATGATGTTAATTTGCTAGATGAAGTTTCAAAATTGCTGAATAAAATAAAAGGAGCGTGGGATGCGATTCCTAACGATATTGTGATGGATCATGCAAGTAAAGTGAAGGGTGAGCATGATAAAACTGTGTCTAATGTCAGTTAGGTTTTTACGTAATGTCGGCGACGTATTCTACAATCCCTGCTACTGATGATAGTGTGTTCCTGGCAGCATTGAGTGATCGTAATGCACAGCTTGATTTGATTCAGGCCATTACCCAAAAAATGCTGCAGATGGCGCAACAACAGGCATGGGACAATGTTAATAAGCTGGAGGCTGAACGAAGTCATCTGATTTATTCCTTTTTTGAAACGAAGCCTTCAGTAGCTGAAGCTGAACATGTAGCAAACATCATTCTTGAGGTGTTAGCTGCTGATAAGACGATCATAGCGTTAAGTTTATCTGAACAACATGACATTCTGGGAAGCGCTCAAAAGATTAATCGTGGCAAGCAAGCATCAAAAGCATATGCGATGTTTGAAAAATAAATGTTACTTGGCGTGCTAGCATATAAAGAATTTGTTGTTCAGTGAATTAAAGTTCCTGTATTGTCCGTTTATGACTATGAGTGACAATAATCGAGAGCAGTTAGGTGAGGGCGTTATTTATAAAGATATCGTGCCATTGAGGTGGCGTGATATTGAGCGTGACGAGTTGGAGTTCTCATATCTGAGCTTGCAAGATGCGAACGAAGAAGTGTTGCGCTTTATTACCACTTTAGATGAATTTCATGTTGATAATCAGGAGGAGCCTGGTAGCAGTAATGGCTCAGATCTGAGTCGAATCGAATTCAAATTAAACCTCTTGCTTGATATGGTCACGCAGCTAGTCGAGCGTGAAACGGCGCTGCCTGAAGCGGTTCCAATTACGCTCGGTTCTGGCGGTGTTGAATGGTTGTCGGTTATTGCGCCGCGTCCAGATGCGCTGCTGAAATTGTCGCTCTACTTACATCATAAGTACCCGCGTCCTTTTGTGGTTATCGGTAAAGTGCTGAGTGTAGACCCAGTTGAGGGGCGCGCTGAAATTACTAGTAAATACAGAATTCGCCTGAGTTACAAGACAATGAGCGCGCCAGTACAATCGGGGCTTGAAAAACTTATTTTTCGCCAGCACCGTCGTTGCATTGCACAGTCGCGTCGGGCCTCGAAATTATAGCGTTGCGCTTTTTAGTCCATTTTAGGCTTTTTTGTGGATAAATAATACTTCAATAATGAAAGCCTTTTTATATCAGTCAGTTGTAGTTTATTGACCAGTCGCAATCACTGTGTTATGTTTCTTGTGACAGTTTTTTGACGTCCCAAGGGTGCGAGGGGTTTGTAGGCACCATACAATTGAACGATATGATTTAAGGGGAGCGTAGAATGGAGTCAGTCCTGGTGATAGATCTTAATGAGGGGACTCATCAGGATTTAAAGGCGATCCTGGGGTTTATTGATTGCGCTAATGTAACGCTAACCACGGGAGACGCGTGGACCCCGACGACGTGCAAAGCAGATGATGTCGGTGTTGTTATTGTGGCGACATCCATAGGTGAAAGGCTTCCTCAGTTACTGCAGGCAATAAAGGCATGGGGTAAGCAAGTTCCTGTTTTTCTTTTAACCGATAGCAATCACAATCTTAAATTATCGACTGACCTTGCTGCTGGTATTCTTGGTAAAATAAAATATCCGGTTAAGTATCGAGACTTAACCGTAGCCATCCAGCAGGCCGAGGTTTTTCGTGAAAGCCATTCTAAGCGTCAGGGTGCACACTCCCCAGAGCTATTTCGCAGTCTGGTTGGAAATAGTCGTGGTGTTCGCGAGGTTAGAGTGCAGATTGAACAGGTCGCGGGTTCTGATGCGACCGTATTAATTTTAGGTGAGTCGGGTACGGGTAAAGAGGTTGTTGCGCGTAATGTTCATTATCACTCAGAACGCCGTGGTAAACCTTTTGTGCCAATTAACTGCGGTGCGATCCCATCTGAATTGTTAGAAAGTGAGCTTTTCGGCCATGAAAAGGGTGCTTTTACTGGTGCGATCAGTGCACGTCAGGGGCGTTTTGAACTAGCGGATGGCGGTACACTGTTTCTGGATGAAATTGGTGATATGAGTGTTCAGATGCAGGTTAAATTATTGCGAGTACTGCAGGAACGCACGTTTGAGCGTGTGGGTAGTAACAAGACAATTCAATCAAATGTACGAATTGTGGCAGCAACTCATCGGAACCTTGAAGAGGCGATTGTTGAAAACAAGTTCAGAGAAGATCTTTTCTATCGCCTGAATGTATTCCCCATTGATATGCCGCCGTTGCGAGAGCGTGTCGAAGATATTCCACTGTTGGTTAATGAATTGGTCAAGCGACTTGAGCATGAGAAGCGTGGTTCAGTGCGCCTGACGCAGGCGGCAGTATTGGCGCTATGTCAGTATCATTGGCCGGGCAATGTACGTGAGCTTGCAAACATGATTGAACGTTTAGTGATTATGCACCCGTACGGCGTGGTGGACGCACATGATTTGCCGCAAAAATTCCAGGTAGATAACGGAGCTGATACGACAGCACTAACCGCTGCGATTCAGAAAAATGCTATTTACGATAATACGCCAGGTGTGGTGACGGCATCGATAGATCTGCTTGATACACCTCGGTTACCGCAGGATGGCATAGACCTGAAAGAACACTTGAGTAACCTGGAATGCAACCTGATCAAACAGGCATTAGACGATGCTGATGGGGTTGTGGCTCATGCTGCAAACCGTTTAAGACTGCGCAGAACAACACTGGTCGAGAAATTGCGGAAATATGGGTTACAGCGCTCAGATGAAGCGACATAAATTTGACTTTTCTCTAATGATATTTCTGTAACTAATTGAATTTTAATTAGTTAATAATTTAGGCACAAATATTGCTTTTGATAATGTGAGGAATTTAATTCTTCGCGGTATTTAAAGAGGGTAGTATTTGTATGGGTCAGCAGCAAGCAACAGACAGCAGTGAGTTAAAAGATGCGTTTAGTCTTTTTAACCAGGCCTCAGATCAATTAGCTGGCAGTTATCGTATTCTGGAAGATCGTGTTCATCAGTTAACGGATGAACTGGCGATCGAGCGTAGCCGCCGTTATGTGCGTGATAGTGATAATGAACAGGTCATTCGCCGCTTCGAAGGTTTACTAGATGCGTTGCCTGCGGCAGTGATTGTGCTGGATGGTGACGGTTACGTTCAGCAGTGTAATCGCGCGGCAACGGAACTGATTGGTGAACCCCTCTTAAGTGTCCTGTGGCGTGATGTGGTCGCCCGCGCTTTTCAACCAACAGCATGTGGTGATGATGTTCCTTTAATCGATGGCCGCATCGTCAATATTGCAACACGCCCAGCCTGCAATGCGCCAGGGCAAATTATCTTATTAACAGACGTGACAGAAGCGCGTGCGATGCAGGCGCTTTTGAGTCGACACCAGCGACTATCCGCGATGGGTGAGATGGTGGCGTCAATTGCACATCAAATACGCACTCCTTTAGCTTCCGGTCTACTTTACGCCTCTCATCTGAAACGTGATGACCTGGATCAAGGTCGTCGTAGCCGTTATGCAGATCAGATTGTCTCCCGTCTAAAGCATTTAGAGCATTTAGTGAATGACATGCTGGTATTTGCACGAGGAGGCAATTATAGTGCCGACCAAATCAAGCTCACCACTTTGTTGAGTGAACTTCAGCAGATGATGGCGCCTCAGTTGGAGGGTAGAGCATGTGAATTCGAAATCATTAATAGTGAAGACGTTAAAGTTACAGGTCATCACGAAGCACTTTCAGCGGTACTGCAAAATCTTGTTCTAAATGCTATTCAGGCCTGTGATAAAGGTGATGACACTAGTGTTGAAGAGCAGGTTAGCGGACATGTAATTGTTGAATGTCGTAATGTGACAGCCGAGACGATTGATATTTTTATTACTGATAACGGTCACGGTATTTCAGTCAGCATGCAAGAAAGAATTTTTGAACCATTTTTCACAACCAAGCCTCAGGGAACAGGGCTGGGCCTGGCTGTTGTTCAGGCCATTATACATGCACATGATGGCGCTATCTGGATTGAATCATCATCAGATAAACAGCATGGAGGTACTACCTTTGCGATACGCCTGCCACTGCTTAAAGATGACGCTGATAAATAATTCAAGTGATGTAGCGACATGTTACTCATCACTATTAATGTTTGACTGGAAGGAGTATATATGAATTGTTCTACTATACTAGTCGTTGAAGACGATGTTTCATTGCGTGAAGCACTGTGCGATACCCTGGACTTAGCAGGTTATGATGTAGCCATTGCTGAGGATGGTAGTGCCGCACTTGATGTCCTTTCCTCTCATGAGGTGGGCCTTGTTATCAGTGATGTGCAGATGAAACCGATGGATGGAAATGCCCTGCTTAAGAAAATCAAATCGAATAATCCAGCGTTACCTGTGCTGTTGATGACTGCCCATGGCAGTGTTCAAAATGCAGTTGAAGCGATGAGAGAGGGTGCTTCCGATTATTTACTAAAACCATTTGATGCAAACGCACTGATTAAAATGGTGGCGCGTTACTTCACGAAAGAGCATGTAGATACTGAAAACTTTATAGCACGGGATGAAAAGAGTCTGGCTTTGATACAGATGGCAAGCCGAGTTGCTAAAAGTGATGCGACTGTAATGATCAGCGGTGATAGTGGTGTTGGAAAAGAGGTACTGGCTCGATACATTCATCAACATTCAAATCGTGCAGAAAAACCATTCATCGCAATTAACTGTGCAGCTATTCCAGAGAACATGCTAGAAGCAACACTGTTTGGTTACGAAAAAGGCGCTTTTACCGGTGCGTACCAGGCATCGCCAGGAAAGTTTGAACAGGCTCAGGGCGGAACACTTTTATTAGACGAAATTTCTGAAATGGATCTTGGTTTGCAGGCCAAACTACTTCGTGTATTGCAGGAACGAGAAGTTGAACGCCTTGGTGGACGTAAGACGATTTCACTAGATGTGAGAGTGCTGGCAA
Source organism: Gammaproteobacteria bacterium (assembly GCA_021648525.1). GTDB lineage: Bacteria > Pseudomonadota > Gammaproteobacteria > SZUA-140 > SZUA-140 > SZUA-76. The sequence goes on along the minus strand of JAKISP010000005.1, from coordinate 34,021 downwards.
CGTCAAATAGAAAAATGATGGAAGAGGTCTCTGCACAGCGTTTTCGTGAAGATCTATTTTATCGCTTAAATGTTTTTCCTCTTTATATGGCTCCATTACGTGACCGGCCTGCCGATATTTTACCGCTGGTTCAACGTTTGATTGGAAATAACAAAGACCTTAATGGCGCAATTCCCCCTGAGCTTTCTACTGCAGCAAAAAATAAGCTGCTATCTCATTCGTGGCCGGGGAATGTACGTGAATTAGATAATATTATGCAGCGTGCACTGATTTTAAAATCTGGCCAGACAATTAATGTAGATGATCTTCAGTTTGAAACAGATAATTCATCAACTAGCAGTGCCATTGTGAGCAATGGCCAGGTTCCAGTTACTCAACCAGCACCGCCCACTGGAGTGACATCGAAAGAAAGTCTCAAATCTCATGAGCAAAATATGATTTTAGAGACGCTGCGATTGATGAGTGGAAATCGAAAATCAACGGCGCAGAAGTTGGGGATTAGTCAGCGAACATTACGTTATAAACTGGCAAAAATGCGCGATGCTGGAATTCTAATTCAGAGTGTTGGTCAAAGTGGACTAGAAGGGTTTTAAGGTTACAAACAGGAGGATGAGTGATGAGTGACATTGATGTAAATTACTTATTATCACAGTTGCGTACCAGTGCGCTTGAGGCAACAGGTGTAGATAAAACGACTAGTGCTGGGGCCAATCCGACAGGGCTAAATTTTTCTGAGCAGTTAAAAGATGCCATCAATCAGGTTAACGCTGTACAAAAAGAATCTGGAAGATTAAAAAATGATTTTACCATGGGGGATAAAAATGTCGATCTGGTCGACGTAATGGTGGCTTCTCAAAAAGCGAGTGTTTCCTTTCAGGCGATGCTGCAGGTACGCAATAAGCTTATTTCAGCTTATCAGGATGTAATGAGCATGCCGATCTAACTGTTCCAGATAGAATAGTATTAACGCTTTGATGCATTGAAAAAAGAGAACATTATGGCACTAGTAAAGACTGATGATGTGGTACTCCCCTCAAGAGGGTTTAATGGTTTATCACTATTGCGACAGTTAGGCCTGATGGTTGGCCTGGCTGCTAGTGTGGCGATAGGATTTGCCATCGTTCAGTGGTCACAGGACCCAGGTTACCGCATGCTTTATAGTAATTTGTCGGAGCAGGACTCTGCTGATATTGCTAACTCACTTCAGTCGGCTGCGATCCCATATAAAGTGGATACAAACACAGGTGCGCTCCTGGTGGCTGGCAAAAGTTTGCACGAAGCACGCCTTAAACTAGCATCACAGGGGTTACCTCGTGGTGGTGGTGTTGGTTTTGAGATGCTTGATAAGGACCAGGGATTTGGTGTTAGTCAGTTTATGGAAGGGGCGCGTTACCAGCGTGCATTAGAAGGTGAGCTAGCACGTACAATCGGCTCCTTGAATAGAGTGCGTGGCGCACGCGTTCATCTGGCCATCCCGAAACAAACCGCATTTGCACGCGCACGTAAAAAGCCAAAGGCATCAATTACTGTTGATCTGTTTGCAGGGCGTACTTTAGATGAAGGACAGATTACCGCTATCAGCCATATGGTTGCAGCGAGTATTACAGGTCTTGAAGTGAGTGATGTGACTGTGATTGATCAAAAAGGACGACTTCTCACATCGTCTGATTCATCATCTGATATGCGTGTTAGCTCTACGCAATTTAACCATCGTAAACGTCTTGAAGAGTACTATATTAAAAGAATTGAAGGGATTTTAAGCCCGATTGTTGGCGAGGCTGGTGTGCGTGCACAGGTCTCCGCTGATATTGATTTTACGGTGACAGAGCAGACACAGGAAAGTTTTAACCCAGACCTGCCAGCCATTCGAAGTGAACAAACGTTTGAAGAGAGACGCACAACAGGGTCACAGACGTTAAGTGGTGTACCGGGTAGCCTGTCTAATCAGCCACCAGAGAATGCAGCGGCCTTGACTGGTGGTGAAAGCGCTCCAGTTAGCTCGACTATTCGTGCAACACGCAACTATGAGCTTGATAGAACCATTAGCCATATTCGTAGCGGTGGTGGAGATATTAAACGCCTTTCGATTGCCGTCGTACTAGATGATAAAGAATCTGTTGATGAAAATGGAGAAGCGATTCGCGTGCCACTTACCGATGATGAAATAATACGTATCACTACTCTGGTAAAAGAGGCCGTTGGATTTAATGGACAGCGTGGTGATAGTGTTAATGTGATTAATTCGAGATTTAAATTGCCTGAGGAAGTTGAGCCGCTGCCAGAGCCTGCATTCATGGATAACCCTGGCTTATGGGATACTGGTAAGCAGGTGTTAGCCGGTGCAGTGATCTTCTTTTTATTGTTTGGTGTGTTGCGGCCAGTGCTAAGAGAGCTAGCGGCTAAAGGTGAAGTAATGCCTGCCCAGGTAATGATTCAGGGACAGGGTGCCACGTCAGGCATGCAGAATGATCAACTAACGTTGTCTGCTGGCGGTGGCGCACCGAAGCCTGATTATGAAAACAACTTGAATACTGCTCGATCGATAGCAACGCAGGATCCAAAACGTGTGGCACAGGTCGTTAATAACTGGGTCGCTACTGATGGTGGATAAAAAAGATGCGTTAACCGGGGTTGATAGAGCGGCAATTTTATTAATGAGTATTGGCGAGCAAGAAGCGGCTGAAGTACTAAAATATATTGGCCCTAAAGAGGTTCATCGTGTGAGTACGGCGATGGCAGCATTAAAAAATATTTCTCAGGAACAGGCGGATGGGGTGTTAGGCGACTTTTGCGAAACCGCTGATAATGAAACAACATTTGGCGTAGGTTCTGATGAATATCTGAAAAGTGTTCTGATTAAGGCATTAGGTGAAGATAAAGCGGGCAGTGTGATTGACCGCGTTTTGATGGGAACCAGTTCATCGGGCCTGGAACAGCTGAAATGGATGGACCCACGTGCAGTAGTTGAGGTGATCAGACTTGAGCATCCTCAAATCATATCAGTAGTGCTGTCATACCTTGATGCCGAACAGGCTGCAGAGGTGATTAGTCTTTTACCCGAGAAAGTAAGATTAGATGTACTGCTTCGAGTGGCGACGCTTGATCGACTTCAACCGGCAGCTCTTGAAGAGTTGAATAATGTTATTGAAAAGCAGTTTGTGGGTAACACGGCGGTTAAATCTGCGACTGTTGGCGGGATTAAAACGGCGGCAAACATCCTTAACTTCATGGATAGTGCTGAAGAAGGGCTGATTATGGATCAGATCACTGAGTTTGATAATGAACTGAGTGAAAGTATTCAGGACCTTATGTTTGTTTTTGCGGATCTCTCTGAGATTGATGATCGTGGTATCCAGGCGTTATTGAGAGAGGTCTCTTCTGAGACATTGATACTCGCACTGAAAGGTTCTGAACCTGAAATGCAGTCGAAAATATTTGACAACATGTCTAAACGAGCGAGTGAAATGTTGAAAGATGATTTAGAAGCACGTGGCCCTGTCAAACTGAGTGAAGTTGAAACAGCACAGAAAGAGGTTCTTGCGATTGCAAGACGTATGGCTGAGTCTGGTGATATCCAGCTAGGTGGTAAGAGCTCGGAAGAATATGTCTAATCGTATTATTCTTTCAGAAGATTCGAAGGATTGTGCTCGCTGGAAAATGCCTGATGTCGGTGGTGTTTCCGCTGCCGGTTCATCAAGGACGGCGGCACTGGAGCCGACGCAAAAAGAGATTGAAGCACGTCGTCAGCAAGGTTATGAAGAGGGATTCGCAAAAGGTAAACAGGAAGGTATGACGGCAGGACAGGCCAGCTTGAACCAGCAGGCGCAGAGTTTTGCTCAGATAGCTGGGCAACTCACAAAACCATTGGCTGAACTTGATGAAGAGGTGGTTAATGAACTGGTCATATTAGCGATGACCATTGCCAGGCACATGGTGCGACGTGAAATTAAAACGAATCCAGGTGAAATTGTTGCGGTGGTACGAGAAGCGGCCGCCTTATTACCATCAACTTCTCGTACGATTAAAATATTCCTGCATCCAGAAGATGCGGCATTATTAAAAGAATCACTCTCAATCACTGAACAAGGCAGTTGGGAATTGGTCGATGATCCTGTATTAACACGGGGTGGTTGTCGTTTGGCTACTGAAAATGCACAGCTGGATGCCTCAATTGAAACACGCCTCGCGGCTGTTGTTGCTGAATTAATGGGCGGTGAACGAGAAGGGGACGGCACTAATGCATCCTCGTAGTCATATCTGGAAGCAGCGAATTGAGACTTATCGCGATAAATTAGGTGATCCACCAAAACTAGTGGTTGAAGGAAAGTTAACACGCATGATCGGTCTAACACTAGAAGCGGTGGGCTGTCAGGTTGCGGTTGGTGGGCGCTGTTTAATTAGTAGCATTAGTTCGCCTCCGATTGAAGCGGAAGTGGTTGGCTTCTCGGGTGATAAAACCTATTTGATGCCCTGTGGTGAAGTGCAGGGAATTGTGCCGAATGCAAAGGTAGTCCCTTCCGCGCAAGCCTATGAAGCACTGGTGGGTAAAAATATGCTGGGGCGTGTGCTTGATGGGGCTGGTCGGCCACTTGATGATAAAGGCTTATTACTTGCTGATACGAGTGTGCCATTGAATGCGCGGCCAATGAATCCGTTGCGTCGTCCGCCAATCAGAGAGCCGCTTGATGTCGGTGTGAGAGCGATTAATACCATGTTAACGGTCGGCCGAGGACAACGACTGGGTCTATTTGCAGGCAGTGGTGTGGGTAAAAGTGTCTTACTGGGTATGATGACACGTTACACCAATGCTGATGTGGTAGTGGTGGGTTTGATTGGCGAACGTGGGCGGGAAGTAAAGGAGTTCACTGATAATATTCTTGGCCCACAGGGGATGGCAAAGGCTGTTGTAGTCGCAACACCGGCTGATAACCCACCATTGATGCGAATGCATGGTGCGATGTTGGCGACAAGCATTGCAGAGTATTTCCGAGACCAGGGTAAACGGGTCTTACTATTGATGGATTCATTAACCCGCTATGCGCAGGCGCAACGTGAAATAGCGCTCGCGATCGGTGAGCCGCCGGCAACCAAGGGTTATCCCCCCTCTGTGTTTGCCAAGTTACCGCAATTGGTTGAACGTGCGGGTACCGCTGAGAATGGCGGTTCAATCACCGCTTTTTACACCGTGTTAACCGAGGGCGATGACCAGCAGGATCCGATTGCTGACTCCGCGCGTGCGATTCTGGATGGCCATTTTGTGTTGTCACGTAAGCTCGCGGATGCGGGGCACTATCCCGCAATTGATATTGAGCAATCCATTAGTCGTGTGATGACTGAGATCATCACCGATTCTCATCAACAGGAAGTGATGCGCTTTAAACAGCTTTATTCCTGTTATCAACAGAATAAAGATTTGATCAGCGTCGGAGCCTATACCCGCGGAAGTGATCCTGAAATTGATGCAGCGATTGAGTTTTATCCTTATTTAAGGGATTTTTTGCAGCAACATGTTTCAGAATCGGTGAATCTACAAAGTGGTATGCAGCAGCTTTCAGCGCTACTTAACCGTCCGGTGCCAGTCGTTAATACTGTGTTACCACCGCAGTAGCTATTGGGATGAAGTGAAATGCTGAAGTCGACGCGTTTAAAACCCGTGATTAAAATCGCCCAGAACCGAGAAGATGATGCGGCGTTGGCATTAAATGAATATCGAAAAGTAATTGATCAACAAGAGGCCAGGATGATTGAATTACGTCAGTACCATACTGAGTACACCCAGCGTTTAAACGATAGTGGGCGTAATGGACTGAACATTGCACAGATAAATGATTATCGGCACTTTATTGCACGCCTGGCGGTGGCCGTTAAGCAGCAGGAGGAGCAGCTAGCATCGTGCGAAGCGCAACTGAAAGAGAAACATGATGCCTGGATGCTGACTCGTGTGCGTCACCAGGCGCTGGATAAAGTGGTAGATCGCTATCAGCAACAGGAACATCAGGCAAGTGAGAAACGTGAGCAGTTTGAGAGTGATGAACGATCACAGCACATGGGGAGGAATAAACGCCCTGAATAGAAAGATGACTTGCCTTGATGATTCGCTGGCATGCTCCTTGCTTTGTGTCTTATGTAAGCACGATTCACCTGGTCGATACGGAGACGATGGAATACTTTTATGCAAGGCTTAGTGACCAACATAGCATCCGGGTCTAATGTGACAAATGCCGCCTCTCAAGCCTCTACAGGCTTGAATGGCAATGTGAATGGTGCTTCAGCCGGTGCACAGGCATTCTCGCCGCTCTTCGTGAACATGATGACTTCAGGCGCTTATTCTGAGCAGGTGCAATTCAAATCTCAGGTATTAGATGCCTTTGATACGCAGGCGTTACCGCTTGAGCGGCAATTATTGCCGCTCACTGGTGCCAATGGCGAGTTAAAGAAGACAATGCAGGAAAATCAGGCTGAAATAGCATTGCTTGATGAGGGTACTGTGTTACCGGTTAATGTTGGACTGCAACCTGCGGTTTCTTCGCTCATAGTCACTGATGTGGCAAATCGAGCGCATGATTTAGCTGGTCAGCTAGCCACCTCGAGTAGTGCCGCCGCTGCACAAATTGCAGGACAGGGGCTGTATAAATTACAGCAAGATTTAATCCTGAGGCAGTCGTTAGCCTCTGCGCCAATTGAACCGCTTGAAGGTGAGCTGCCAGGCAGTCGTCTGCTACCTCAACTTGAGAGTGCGGCAATGATGGGTAATAGCGCTCAGCTTTCTAATATGTTGCTGAAGCAGTCAGCCGCTGCGAGCAGCAGTGAAAACAGGATTAGTGACTCGTTTAGCAGTGCGTTAGGTAATTTGACGACACTCTCAGCTGAGGCAAAAGGAAGCGCTGAGGCAAAGACACCGATGCAGGGATCGATCAATACCCCTTTCTCACAACAGGCTAACTGGGCAGGAGAAGTTGGTAGCCGAGTGAAATGGATGGTCAGCAGTCAGGTACAGTCTGCCGAGTTAAAGATGAACCCAGCGAGCCTTGGGCCGATTGAAGTGAAAATCAGTGTGCAAAACGATCAAACAACGATTCATTTTACAGCTCAAAATGGTGCTGTGCGCGATGCGCTAGATACGGCAATGCCAAAATTACGTGAGATGCTGGCGGATAGTGGGGTGAACCTGTCTGATGTTGATGTTTCGGATCAATCGTTTGCTCAACAACAGCGGGCCTCAGAGCAGGAGCAAAGGGGGCCAGGTGATGAACACACTGCTAATAAACGTGATGATGGCAGTGGAATTGATGATGTAACCGATAGCGAGCAGGATGAGATGATGCTTTCATCTCGAATAGTCGATTATTACGCCTAGGAACGTTTCTCTTCGCCTTAATTCCAGCTGGTTTCCCGGTTAAGATGGCAATATTGATGTTTCACCTATGCGAGAAGTGCAGTTGGGGTGTAAAATAGCGCGTTTTTATCCGAGGTCAGGCAATGAAGGTCGAAGACAAAAAGGTAGTCCAGTTTATCTATGTGTTGAAAGATGAGCAGCAGCAAGTGCTTGAGTCGACAGATGGTGAGCCAGTGGCCTATCTACATGGTTACAATAATATGATGGCTGGGCTTGAAAATGCACTGTCTGGTAAGGCGGTTGGTGATAAGTTTAGTGCTGAATTAGCGCCTGAAGATGCTTATGGCGAGCGTGTCGAGGGGGCTGTGCAGCGCGTACCGGTTAAGCATCTGCAGGGTGCTAAAAAATGGAAACCAGGCATGATTGCCACGGTTGAAACTGAGCAGGGCACACGCCAGGTTACGGTGATTAAAATGGGTAAATTTATGGTGACTGTGGATAGCAATCATCCTTTTGCAGGCAAAACGCTCACCTTCGATCTTGAAGTGGTTGATATTCGTGATGCTACGGGTGAAGAGGTTGTGCATGGTCACGCACATGGTACAGGCGGGCATCAGCACTAATTTTCTGTTTTTCAATGCTATAGTCTGGCGCTTAATATTGCCCTGATCTCATCGTCTGTTAACACAACTGGATTGGTTTTCATGCTACTGCCGCGTGCATTATCGATGATGCGCGTAAAGTCGGCTTCACAGATCTGGTATGAAGAGAGGTGTGGTAGCCTGAGTTGCTCGACCCATTCTCGTAGACGTGTGATGAGTGCCGTATGCGCATCATGTAATTCTGCGAATTGCTTACCCGTTAACCATTCTGCGAGGTTGGCATATTTTTTTAATGCAGGATTATTGGGTTCCCGTTGTTGCATCGCCTGTATGTTGATTGCCGTTGCTTCGGCGAGCAGGGTACCGCATACCACGCCGTGAGGGATGGGAAAGAAAGCGCCGAGTGGTGAGGCAAGCCCATGAACTGAACCGAGTCCAGCCTGAGCGAGAGTGATCCCCGAAAGCCATGCGGCATAGGCCATTTCGCCGTGAGCCCTGGTGGCTGATGAGCCATTTTCATACCATTCAAACAGCGCATCTTTGGCGAGTAATAAACCACTACGTGCGAGTGAATCGGTGAAGGGGTTAGCATTGGTGGAGGTGTAAGACTCCATCAATTGCGTGATCGCATCCATGCCGTTGGCGGCGATCAATACCTTTGGACAGCTCGCGAGCAGGCGAGGGTCTAATATGACCTGCTTTGCGACCAGCTTATCATCACGAAATGACTTCTTAAAACTATGCTGACCATGCTGGCTTAGCACCGCATTTTTTGTTGCCTCACTACCCGTTCCCGCCGTGGTTGGGATAGCGATAAAGGGTACTGCAGGCCCCAGGTAAGGAAGCTCGGGGCCAACGCCTTCCAGAAAATCCATCACGGAATGATTGACTTTTAATAGTCCGGCAATCGCTTTTGCAGCATCAAGTGCACTGCCACCACCAAGGCCAACGACACACTCAATTTTGTCATCTCTGTGTTTTACGCAGATCTCATCAATTAGCTGAGGGGTGGGTTCATGATGAATGTCGGCAAATAAACATTCGATACTTTCAACATTTAATTGTTCGAGCAGTCCCTTCCATAATGGTGACTGATGTATTGATTGTTTACCGGTAACAAAAAGGACGCGGTTACCAAATGTTTTAATGATGGCGGGAAGTTTATCAAGGCTTCCTGTACCAAATTCAATGTGGGGAAGGCGGGCGATGGTGAATTGCATTAAGGACATCTCTATTAATTCTGAGCACAGCAGACTGGATATCCAGATTTGCCACAGCAAGGCACGAATCGCAGGTAACAGGGCTGCCTGTTGGCAAGATTTGTAACGCCGCTGTGGCAGATTTGGGGTTCAAGGTACGTGTTCATGAATTAATAGAGATGTCCTTAATTGTTATCCTTTGGGAAAAAGCCCGATCAGCGGTTCACCCTGCCGTGGTGATGCCATCCACTCGGCAACAGTATTGCGCCAGGTAAGGTAGTGCGCGGTCTCTTTATGTTGTTTTGCCGCCGCTTCATCAATATATGCCTCGTAGAGGGTAAAGCGGCTGCTATCCTGTGGCGACTGGAGTATGTCAAAGCGTCGGTTACCTGTTTCCTGAATCGACGCGTGATGATTAATCTCGGTAGCCGTAATAAAGTCACTAACATGAGATTGTTTGACATGAACATGAACCAGCGTTACATACATAGTGGCTTCCCTGTAGTAAAGAATATGTGTCTGTAAAGTGTAGCAGTTTTGTCTGTGGGTGTTTCAGTGTGGCAATAAAAAGGGGCGAAAATCGCCCCAGGTCGAGCCGTTATGAGGTTGCTTGCGATTAGCAGCAGCTACCACCCGGTTTAACCCCTTCGATACTGGCTGACACAACGTAGTCAGTCACATTATGGTCTGGCGCCCAATCGCGAATGAACGCTTTAGATTCATCTTTTGGTTCAATTCGCACGTTGCAGAAGCCAGCAGTTTTAATTATCTCTTCAAGGTCGCTTATTAGTGACGCATTGCCCATGCAGCCCGCAATCAATGCAGGGTCGTTGCGCATCGCTTCAGGTAGCTCAACGGTAGCTACAACATCAGAGATCGCAAGGCGACCACCTGGCTTAAGTACGCGAAAGGCATCGCTAAACACCTGGGCTTTGTCGGGTGAGAGATTGATCACGCAGTTTGAGATGATGACATCAATGGTCGCATCCTGAATCGGTAAATGCTCGATCTCGCCAAGGCGAAATTCTACGTTTTTGAATTGTCCTTTCTCCGCATTATTACGTGCCTTGCTGAGCATATCTGGCGTCATGTCGATGCCGATGACATGGCCTGTTTCACCCACTTCATGCGCCGCAAGAAAACAGTCAAAACCACCGCCCGCACCAAGATCAACCACTGTTTCCCCGCTTTTTAGTGATGCAATTGCACGTGGATTGCCACAGCCTAACCCCATATCTGCACCATCTGGTGCGCTGGCCAGGTCTTCTTCGCTATAACCGATTCGGGTCGAAATAAGGGTGTTGATTGCACTGTCATCAGAGACACCGCAGCAACTACTCTCAATGCCGATCGATTCATTGTTATTTTCGGCGCGTGCCACCTGCCCATATGCATCGCGCACACTTTGACGATGTGCATCTTGTGAGGCCTGTGTGGTGTCAGTTTTAGGGCTACAACAGCTCGATTTTGCCATGATAATTTCCTCTGGTGTGAACAATAGTGGTGTCTTGTTAGTTGGTCAGTCTAATCATTCTGGACTGGTTTAAAAAATGTAGTTAATTTCTCTAGCCTGGCTGGTTCCACCCAGCATTCGACATTTTTTCCTTTTCGTTCCATTTCAACTAACCCCGCTCGGTTTAATTCCTTCAGGTGGTGTGAGAGTGTTGAAGGTGCAATATCGAGTCCTTCACCAAGTTCACCCACACAATAGCGTACTGCCGCAACAGGACTGCATTTTGTACCTGGGGCGCAGCAATTCATCAGGCGATTAAAGAGCGCTAGCCTGTGTGGATTACTGAGTGCTTTGAATGCTTCACACAACAGTACGCTATCTATTTTATTATTCGACATGTTTCGAATTATAGGCTGGATGATGCGAAAGTCAAGCCCATACTGGATAATATATGCTATATATTAAGTTATACTTATATCTATTGAGTGGGGTTAATTAGATAATGATGAATTTATAGTTACTTTTGAGAATATGAGAGGGGAAAAGGGAATGAAAAGGTGGAATATATGGTCGGTCAAATCAGGTTTCGTATCCGTTATGTTAGCGGGCGGTATGGTTTTCTCTGCGGGTAAAGCAAATGCGAATTTTTTTGATGCTTTAAACGACTCGCTAAGATCGGTTTCAACAGAAGTAGAGCAAGCTAAAGATGGCTTATTAAGTAAGGCGCAGCTAAAGCTAAATGAAAGCAGTAAGCAGGTGGATAATACTGAAGCTAAATTAGCCGAAGAGCGAAAAAAAATCGATGCAATTAAAGCAGATGGTAAAGCCGTTGTCGCAGATGTTGAGTCGACTAGTCAGGATATCGAGGGCCTTGCGGCAAGTGTGGCCGGTGAGTAGTCTACTAACTAAATAAGCACTTTGGGCTGCCCGAAGTAATAGCCCTGTGCATAATCTACACCCAATATTTTGAGCTTTTTGAGAACCTCTTCGTTCTCAACGAATTCAGCAATGGTTTGCATGCCAACAACGTGCCCAATGTCATTGATCGAGCGTACCAGCGCGAGATCCATTGGATCGTGAGTGATATCTTTCACAAAGCCGCCGTCAATCTTAAGAAAGTCGACGGGCAGGTTTTTAAGGTATAAAAACGATGACATCCCAGAGCCAAAGTCATCAAGGGCAAAGCGGCACCCTTTTTTCTTCAGGGCCCTGATAAACCGGGTTGCACTTGTCAGGTTTACGATTGTTGCAGTCTCTGTGATTTCAAAGCAGATTTTACTGGGTGGGATATTGTATTTTTCAAACAGGCCAATGGTGTACTGTAAAAACTTTTCATCGCCAACTGAGTGCCCCGACAGGTTAATGGAGCACATCTCAAGGTCAGAAAGCGCTGCGTTAGAGTCACTTAACCACTCAAAGATGGTGTTAATCACCCAGCGGTCAAGTTTAGGCATTAAATTATAACGTTCAGCAGCAGGCAGAAATGAATTGGGCATCGCTAAGGCACCTTCTTCATCTTTCATGCGAATCAGTACTTCATAGTGCTCGCCTGTGGCCTGGTTTTTTCCAATGGGGGTGATGTCCTGGCGATAAAGGGTGAAGTTATTATCTTCCAGTCCCTGTGTGATTCGAGACACCCAGCGCATTTCACCATGCCGTTGTGCAACGGTGGTATCATCTTCGACGTAGCTATGGATACGATTTCGTCCCGCTTCTTTCGCCGCGTAGCATGCGCTGTCGGCGATGCTCATTACCACACCCAGACTGCCGCTGCTCTTGTTGATGGGAACAAGCCCAATACTCACGCCCACGACGAAGCTGTTACCTTCCCAGGTAAAACGATAGGATTCGACGGCATCACATAGTCCCTGAGCAACAGTGCGGGCTTCACTGGGGGCACAATATTCAAGCAGCACTGCAAATTCATCTCCGCCTAGTCTTGCGAGCGTGTCATGTTTACGCATCTGTGATTGAAGTAGTGAAGTTATCTGGCGAAGTAGTTCATCTCCTGCCGCATGCCCACAGGTGTCATTGACTACCTTGAACTGATCAAGATCCATGTAAAGCAGCGCATGGTCATACTGGTTGGTACGTGCCTGTTCAATAGAGTGTTCTAATCGTTCTTCGAATTCACGACGGTTAATCAGGCCGGTCAATGCATCGTGGCGTGCCTGGTAGATTAACTGCTGCGAAAGTTTTCGTGATTCGGTGACATCATGGAATACCATCACAACGCCGATAAGCTCACCTGCCTGGTTTCTAATGGGGGCGGCTGAATCTTCAATCGCGACTTCACTGCCATCTTTACAGATCAGTACGGTGTGATTGGCAAGTTCCACAATACGCCCTTCAATTATGCACCGCTCTACCGGATTAACGGATTTTTCGCGTGTAATTTCATTGATGATTCTAAATACATGTTCGACAGGGTGGCCTTCAGCCTCATCATGACTCCAGCCTGTCAGGCTCTCAGCAACGGCATTGACATAGTCAATTTTACCATAAATATCGGTCGTAATCACCGCATCACCGATTGACTCAAGGGTGACCTGGGCGCGTTCTTTTTCTTCAAAGAGTTCTTTTAATGCTTTATCTCGTTCCAGCTTACGTTGCGAGATCGTATCAATCATTTTGTTAAAATCATCATACAGGGTACCGATTTCATCATTGCTCTGTTTTTCAACCCGAAAGGTATAATTATCATCCTGTGCGATTTTATGCGTTGCTTCGGTTAGCTTGATGATGGGCTCTGAGATGATGCCCTGTAAACGGCTAGCAAGGTAATAAGAGATCGCAATTAAACCGAGCATGATGTAGAAAATCGTTAGCAGATAGGTGTTTATTTTTTTATCAAGCGCCAGGGTTGATACGCGAAGATAAATATAGCCGTAAAGTTCATCTCTATAAGTAATCGGTTGGTGCACATGTAGCCATTTTCCCTTATATTCGACTGTAGCTGTTTTTATCAATGGGCCCGGAGATGTGATTGCTGAGCCATTTTTGTCATAGGTAGCGAAAAGTACATCATTATGGTCATAAATGATGGCATTAATCACAGCGGGGATTGAATTGAATCGCTGCAAAATTTCCTGAGCGCCCTCTGGGTCAGAGAAGGCTAGCGGACTGACACTTTCATCACCGACCAGGCGGGCGTTGATGATGCTGTTATTGCTGACATCAAGCTTAAAATCATTGATATCATTGTAGATGATGACACTAAAACCGATTGTCATCACCGTACTGGTTGTGATGAGGATAATCGCAATTAATTTTCTTCTGATCGAGAGGTTTTGTAACATCTGCATTTGCTATTCGCCCCCAACTATTTTGGCGATGGAGAGTAGTTTGTAGCTAATGTACAGGTCAGAATGTTTGATGGCCTGCTCGTTTATTTCAAAGCGAATTTTTTTCTTTCTAGACATAAAGAAGTTAATCATGACGCCTCTTTCTGCAAAGCCTTCACTATCTGAAACGGTGAGAATTGACGTGTGCTGTGCCTGCTTGAGGACATTTTCAAGTAGGCTATCTGAAATATCTGCAATGAATAGCAAGTGAGTATTCTGTAGCGACTCTAAATTATCGAGGTCTTTAACAATGACATTTTTGCCCTGGATCTTCTGGTTTTGATAGATTTCTCTGAGTAACGCTGAAAAATCGGGGTTTCCTATGATACCGATGACGAACGAAGTGGCTTTTTCATCTGCTGATTTATCATTAGGCCAATCAATAAAGCGGGTGAAACGCTCAAGAAATACGGCTTTCAACGTGTACTCTCGAGTATCAAAGCCAGTTGTGAAACCTGGACTGCTAAATAACAGGGTGATTATGAGTAAGGTCAGCTTGAGGTATGGCCATCTCGCATCTGGAGTGGGATTTGATGGCGAGGTGCTGTCGCTTCCAGCGTAATCTATAAGCTTCAAGGGGTGCATTAATTTTTAATGTTTTGCTAGTAAACTAATTATAGAGAACAGGAGCGTAAGTATTATTAACTGACTAGCCGTTTATATTGTAGGGGCTGTCATTCCTACGGTAATTTTCTTTAATCCTGCATATTACAGGTCAGCTTGAAAGCAGACAATCTATATTGTTAAATTTTATGGATTTAAATTGTTTTTCTGAGATAAATTACGACCGCTTATATAAAACAGAGATTGTGAATATATAAAATATTTTTGATTGGAGGCTGGCTGCTGACATGCGAATCTGGGGTGCCTTTCGGGAACTGGAGTAAAAATCTTTTATCAGGATCGGTTAAAGATGTATGAAAAAAGAATGCTACATTACACACATGAGCTAGTAATGTGGAATGGAATGTGTTGTTAAAATTATCACTTCACACTATTTAAGAGTGCTGAATGATGGTTATTGAGGCATGGTCGGGTGCTGGGTGGGGTGAGCCTGATGGTTTGAAACTACCGTGAGTTTATTTTGCAGTCATGGTAAATTCAGTTGGCGCGGAAGGTTATGTGGTCAATAGAAACATCGAATGATTGGAATTTGACTACGAACAGCTTTATTATAATGATGAGCCTGGTTTACCAGACATTCATACTGATGGTGATGAGATGCCTCCAAATGGGGGCGAGGATGAAGACGCTTGAGCGATAAGGATATCGAGGAGGACACTGTGGAAGTGCGAAAGCACCAGAAAGTGACGTCTCGTAATGATGTGTTTGCCGACAAAATTACAACGCGAATCTGGGAAGAGGTGCCATCTGAGAACAATCCCTATATTGCTTCGAATAACCGTTGTCACGGTTATGATCTAATTGAGCTAATGCAGCAGAAGAGCTATGTAGATATGTTCTATCTGCTTTTTCGAGGCAATCTGCCTTCACTAGATGAACGCCAACTTTTAGAGCAGTTGATGGTTGGCCTGATTAACCCGGGGCCGCGCCATCCTGCCACAAGAGCAGCGATGAATGCCGGTGTGGGTAAGAGTGACCCGCAAAATATTTTACCGATTAGCCTGACGATAATGGGTGGTGAGTACCTGGGTGCAGGCGCAGTTGAAGGTGCGATGCGTTTCATGCGAAAACATCGCAGAGAAAACCCTGTTGAGACAGCCGATGCGATGTTGACTGAACTGGCAGAGCAGCGCCCGAAAGAAGGCGATTGGCATATCGCGCCAGGGTTCGGCAGCCACTTTGGTGGGGTAGACCTTATGCCATCTAAGTTAGCCGCCGTGCTTGCCAGACTACCGGCTAGTGGTTCGATGCTTGATTGGGGCATGGGATTTTCATCAGCCTTGAATAAAAAAGAGATCGGGTGGTTAACGGTAGGGGTGGCGGCTGCGGTGTTTGCCGACCTTGGATTTCATCCGCGCTATGGTGCTGGACTGTTTCAGTTGCTCTGCGCACCTGGGTTGCTAGCACATGGCATGGAGCAGGCTAACAAGCCCATTACCGCGATGCCTTTTGTAAGCGATAAAGCGTATGTCATTGATTATGAATAAGCCCGATACCTCGTTGTGGGATAAGCAGCGCAATAAAATCATCAGCAAGAAGGGCGGCTGGTTTGTTGGTGATGGTGTCTATTGTCATGGTTATAACATGATGGATGAACTCGTGGGAAAGGTCTCCTATATGCAAGTGGTCATGCTCAATGCGACTGGGCGATTACCGAAAAGGCCTGTTGCTGACTGGTTTGAAGCGGTGCATATTTGCCTGAGCTGGCCTGATTCTCGTATTTGGTGTAATCATATTGGTGCGTTGGGCGGCACTATGCGCGCTTCGGCGGTTGCATCAACGGTAGCGGGTGTGTTGGCGACCGATTCACGTTCATATGGGATAAAGCCATTAAAGGAAGGGGTTGCCTTTATTCAAGCGGCGATGGTGGCACTGAAAGGAGAATTGTCTGTAGACGAAATTGTGGTGAATGAATGTGAAAAACATGGTGGCAAGCCATATATCATGGGGTATGCAAGACCGATTGCTAAAGGGGATGAGCGTGTACCGGCGATGGAGCTAGTTGCCAAAAACCTGGGGTTCTCAGTTGGCGAACATTTGAAATTGGCTTATGAGATAGATCGGATATTGTTGGCGCAATTTAATGAAGGAATGAATATTAATGGCTACATGTCAGCTTTTTTATCTGATCTGCATTTTACCTCAGAAGAGGTCTATCGTATTTGTGCGACGTTAGTGGCAAGTGGGGTTAGCGCTTGTTATGTTGACATGCGTGATCGTCCTGCAGAGACATTTTTACCATTGAAGTGCGATGATATTGATTTTCAGGGAAAGCCTCATCGTACGCTCTAAATTTTGAAATTTAAGGGGTTTGTTTCTATGGCGAAGAATATATTAATAACGGGTGGTAACTCCGGAATAGGTTATGCAACTGCAGTCCTGGCTAAGTCGCGAAATTACGATGTGACGATTTGTGGGCGAGATACTGAGCGTGTGGCAAGTGCCGCAGAAAAACTGGGTGTGAGGAGTGTTGTCGCTGATATGTCAGACCCCGGACAGATTAAGGCATTGGCCGCTTATTTTAATAATGATGGTCTGGATGGGTTGGTTAACAACGCCGCAATGGCGAAGTTTATGTCGATCAAGGATCACACGCTGGATGATTTTGATGACTTTTTCAATGTTAATGTACGTGGGCCTCTTTTATTAATTCAGGCGCTTATCCCTGCACTTGCCAAACGTAAGGGCAGTATTTCAAATATTTCATCTGCGATTACTAATAATGGCCTACCCAATGCCTCTCTCTATGCGGCATCAAAAGGGGCCGTTGATAGCTTTAGTAGAAGCCTTGCAGTCGAGTTAGCGGCTGATGGTATTCGTGTTAACTGTATTTCACCCGGCGCTATTGATACGCCGATTATCACTAAATTAGGGTTGAGCCCTGAACAGATTGGCGAGATTAAAGCGCATCATGAGGCGAGCATCCCGTTGCGGCGTTATGGGTTAGCAGACGAAGTTGCGCATGTGATTTTATCCCAGTTAGAGGCTTCCTATGTAACCGGCTCCGTCTGGTCGGTTGATGGTGGCGTGGATGCGCAATAATAAATGATCGTTTTCAGTGGAAAGACTGTTGTAAAAAATACAAATATGTAGGAATATCGCTACAGTTTGATGTGGTCGTTTGGCATTATCGCTTTATTAAGACTGTAAAGCAGCTGCATTTAAGCGTGGTAGCGTTGGCTAGTTATACGAAGGATGTCGTCGTCGAAAACCAGTACCGGTGATGTATCTGAAATATAGATAGAGGGATAGCGGCGTAAATGAGTAAAAAATCAAAACCATTTATTTTAACTTGCGGATTAATTGCTACTTTAACGATGTCATCGGCAACGTGGAGTGACATATCAAGCGATGATATGTTTGAACTCTCTATGGATGAGCTGCTTGATATAGAAGTTGAGATAGCAACCGGCAAGCTTCAAAAACTATCGCGAGCACCCGCTGTTGTAAATGTGATTACGGCTGCTGATATTAAAGCAATGGGAGTGACTGAGTTTCGACAGATATTAGAGATGATACCCGGTGTCAGTCAATACCCGGATCCGCTAGGGCGTCTCGATCCCCATTTTTCAATCAGGGGTATTCATACCGCAGATAATTCCCAGGTGTTAGTGCTCGTAGATGGGCATGATATTACTTACGCCGTAACAGGTTCTTCTCCTTCTGCATTTCGTATGTCTGTTGCTAATATTGCCCGAGTTGAGGTTATGCGTAGCCCGGGGTCTGCCCTTTATGGGGCGGATGCATTTGCAGGGGTGATTAATGTGATCACAAAAAATGCTTCTGAGCTGAGTGGTACAGAATTTGGCTGGCGTCGGGGGTCATTCAATACACAGGAAGTCTGGTTGCAAAATGCAGTACGTTTAGATAATGAATGGGACCTTAGTTTTAGTCTTGAAAGCAATAGTAGTGATGGGGATGAAGCGCGGATTGTTGCCTACAATGATGAAAATATTGGCTTTACAGGCCGCGCATCACTTGAGACTAAATATTCATATACGAATACTCAGGTATCATTGAGTAATAGTGAGTGGGTGTTCAAAATCTGGAACTGGAATCTTGGTGAAGCGGGAACCGGACAAGGAGCCGCTTTTATACCGAGCCCAACTGATTTTGATAAAGCAGAGCTGAACCTGCTCGATATTCAGAACAGGAAAGAAAATATACTGCCTGGTCTTGGAATTGATACACGTTTAAGTTACGAAGTGCAGGAGATAGATTCTCAGTTCCTAATATTTCCGGCATTTGGGCCTTTTCCGGATGGAGTAAAGGGTACACCCGGAGCGACGCAAAATAAGGGGAATTTTTCGATTCGCGCTGACTATACAAACTTCCCGGGACATCGATTGCTGGTCGGTGCTGGCTCAGAGTGGCTTGAGGTGAATCCACGTGAGGTCAAAAATTTTTCCCCAAGTTTAACACCATTTGGATCAATGGTTGATGTTAGCGGTGATCCTGCAAATGTTTTTATGTTAAGGCAAACCAGAGCGGTGAATCATATCCTGCTTCAGGATGAGTGGGATGTCAATGAAGCATGGGCTGTGACCGCAGGGGTTCGCTATGATGACTACTCTGATTTTGGCAATACCACTAATCCACGTTTAGCCGTTATATGGCGGGCTCATCAGAAGCTCACCACTAAAATACTTTATGGACGTGCTTTTCGGGCGCCTTCATTTAGTGAACTCTATTTTATCAACAACCTGCCTACGGTGGGTAATACTAATGTAAATGCAGAACAGATTGAAACTTATGAAGCGGTGATCGATTATCGCCCTGTGAGAACATTTAATCTGGTATTGAGTGTTTTTGATTACCGTATTGAAGATTTGATTGATAGAACATTTGGCGTGGCTGCTCAAAATACTGGCAAACAGGACGGTAGTGGTTTTGAGCTTGAAGCCACCTGGCATGTGAATTCGAAACTGCAGTTGAGAAGCTTTTATGCATTTCAAAATGCAAAAGATAGTGTGACGGGAGTTGATGTACCCAATGCGCCTCAGCAGCAAATTTATTCAAGCTTTCACTGGAATTTTCAACCTCAGTGGTCGTTAGGTACACAGCTAAAATGGATTGCAGATCGTAAACGAGCTGAGGGAGACCCAAGAGCTGAAATTTCAGATTATACGGTTGTTGATACCACGCTAAGGCGGCGTAATTTACTGCTCAATATGGATTTTTCATTCTCGGTAAGGAATCTGTTTGATGAGGATATTAGAGGCCCTTCCGTTTATGATGCCAATAATTCTCAGGGAGCAGCTATCGTCAATGACTACCCTATGCCAGGACGAAGCGCTTATGCCGAGGTGAATTTTAACTACTAGCGGAATGCCCATTGTAGATTGAGAGTACCACTATCGCTGATTTCCTCTGGCCGTCTGAATAACTTTAGAACGCCGTATTGTCTGGATGATAATACGGCGCAGTTTATTAGTGATGGATTAAATGACTCGCTCATTACCGCCGTCAAGCGGAATGTTTGCGCCGGTGGTTTTTGAAAATAGCGCATCACACATCTCGGCTGCTAGTGCAGCGACGTTATCAGAACTGATTTCCACTTTGAGTAAGTTTTTCTTTTTGTAATCCTCAATACTCATATTGTAATGACTCGCTCTGGATTCAAGTACTTCATCACTCCAGATAGCGGTATCAAAAACAGCATCAGGATGGATACTGTTAATACGAATATTATCTGCACTCCATTCAAGTGCCGCCACGCGTGCCAGCTGGCCAAGTGCCGCTTTGGATGCCGAATAGGCTGCAGCACCAGGACCCGGTGCGGCAATATTTTTAGAACCGATCACCACGACACGTCCACCCTTGTAAGCGCGTTTTAGCAGTGGATGACACTGACGCATGATGCGTAGATTTGCATCCAGATTGATTGACATGACTGTCGACCATAGATCATCACTCAGCGCATCTATGCGATGACTAGCCGGGAATATACCCGCATTAAGCACTAACATGTCGATGCCGCCAAAACGGCTAACACCTTTTTCAAGGGCGGCAGTCAGTTGTTCTGCTGAGGTGATGTCACATATAATGCCGATATAACTGGCACTGGTGTGAAGCTCGGTAATGGCTTCATTAATATCAAGACCAATCACCGCAGCACCTTTTTTAATGAATTTCTCGACACAGGCTTTACCAATACCTGAAGCCGCGCCGGTAATGAGTACCACTTCACCAGCAAAGGCAGGCGCTGAACCCGGCTTCTGTAATTTTGCCTGTTCAAGACTCCAGTATTCAACATCAAAAATATCATTTGCGGGCAGTGCCTGGTAACCGCCAAGCTTCTCAGCACGCAGGATAATATTGATGGTGTGACGGTAAATATCCGCAATAATATCGCTCTCTTTGCCACTTTTTCCTAGCGTGCATAGTCCTAACTCTGGATCGATAATCACGCGAGGGCAGGTATCAAGGATCGATTTTGGTTCACTGGCCAGGGCAGCTTGTTGATTAAAGTAGGCGGTATAAGCGGTGCTGTATTGGCTAATATCTCGTCCAAGTTGCGGCACACGTTTTGTTCGAATGACGTGGTCTGGTGTTGCTGGCCCCGATTG
The DNA here is from genome assembly GCA_021648525.1 of Gammaproteobacteria bacterium. Taxonomy (GTDB): domain Bacteria; phylum Pseudomonadota; class Gammaproteobacteria; order SZUA-140; family SZUA-140; genus SZUA-76. The sequence continues at coordinate 12,894 of JAKISP010000005.1, read as the reverse complement.
GCTGATCGTTTTAAGGTCATTATGTTGTGAAAATGCGATGGATGCGCTTTCAGTGTGGCTGCTGAGTAGCATTGACGCGCCAGCTGCAGTAGACGCCTCGTGGCGTAGCCTGGAAAGGGCGTTGATATTAGTATTGGGTTGTATAGACACTTGCTCGTTATCAATCACTTGCCAGGCGTTATATTGATGTAAATATTCTTTGGCACGCGAAACGAGGTCGATCATGCGGTCGTATGATAATTTAGCCGTTTCACCAAATGAAAACACACCGTGATTCAATAAAATCATCCCAATGGTTTTATCTGTCGCCTCTTCACTGAAGCGCTCGGCGCATAAGCGAGCGAGATCAAAGCCGGGCATCACATACGGGATAACCACCACATCATCGCCATATATTTCACGGATACGTGCCTCACCATCTTTGGTATTTGTGATCGAGACCACGTCATTGGCGTGGGTATGATCAACAAATTTATGTGGAATAGTTGCATGCAGTATTGCTTCAACAGAAGGGGTTGGTGCAGATGCTCGAGTCATATGTGTACGAAGCTCATTAACCATATCGATATCTGACAGCTGCTCAAGATTTGCGAGTTTAATAAGATGTTGCAATCTGACCGGTGAAAAACCAGGTGCCTCAATTGTCTCAAGGTCCCAGCCACTACCTTTCACATAAAGAATCTCTTCCCGTTCACCCGTAATGCTGGTCTCTTCAATCTTGACGGATGTATTGCCGCCGCCATGCAGTACCAGTGTTTTATCCTGACCTAACAGGCGAGATGTATAGACACGTAGTGCCAGGTCATCCGTTAATTTTGCGGCGTCATCGTCATTCCAGCGATTACTAATTTTGCTTGAATCCATTGTCAGTAGAGGTCCTGATAGCTAATTGAAAAGGAAATACCCGGTATATTCGTTATATTATAAAATGGCTGTAATGAATTTTTTATGAATTATATCGCAAAATCATAATGTTATCTCTAATGCCAGCTAATTAAATGCCGATATGAAAAGCACGGGTATTTAGCTGAAAAATGACTCGAATCACTGTGTGATGGTGGAAACGTGGAACGGTGTACAGGGAGGTTGTCTTGCTGAGTAATAGAATAAAAATGATATATGAAAGTATTTTAAGCCAGGTTAGATCATCAAAATGAACAGAACTGGACAGGGAGTCGTGGTTATTTTTGGCTTTATTGCCATTATTATCATGACATTGCTCCATAATCAGCAATTATCTGAACTCACTGTTAGCTTCAAGCAAGAAGAGGGTATTCATGTTGAGCACATAATGACGTCAGTGGAACGGGAAATTGAATTGATTGAGTTAGAGGTTGCTGGAGTGCTTCACCGTATCGCCAGACAGCACACGACTAGTGATATTGATGTGAACACAATTGCTACCACAGTGGAGCATGATAAGGCATTGCGCGAGGAAATCGCTCGCCTGCAAGTGGACATTCTGTTAAGTGATATTATTGTCACGCAATATGAAGGTCGCTTTATAAGCAGAGCAATGCTTTCTGTAAAACCATATACATTCGATAATGTTCATATTCAAAAACACTATGAATGGCTATCTCAGTATGGTGCGGGCCTTGATGTTAAAGATCAATCTGAAATCATTAGCACGACATCTGATCAACGTCTTAATCATCTCTATTACTCTACCTTTATTGACAATCAGATGGCAGATGTTGCGCCAATAATGGCAACATTTATCATTGATATTGACCAGTTACAGGGTACGCTGTTGAAGGGGTACTATTTACAGTTTGATGAAGTTAAGTATATCTCTGGCAATATTATTCAATACCTTAATTTCTCTTCGGCCAGGAATGTGGGTGAAATTTACGAGTTTAACGATGTGATTGGCAGTCGAAAGCTCTGGGGACGATGGGTAGTTGGAACTGATGATGAGTGGCGTGGTGCGAATAAAATGGCATTCGCCATTATGGATAAAAATTATAAGGTAAATGTATTATTGCTTATTATTTTTATTGCGGCTTTGATTATGATGTTTGAGCTTTTGAATAGATCAAATAAATTAAGGAATGTTTCTAATCAAAAACTAATGGAAAAAATCGCGCAGAAAGAATCGGATTTAAGCGAGTCAAAAGAGTGTAATCAAGCTATTAATGAAGATTTAAAGAAGAGCGAGCTTAAGATGCATAGCATCATTAATGCTTCTACAGATGGCGTGGTTATTTGTGATAGCCATGCTGTTATTACTGATATTAATCAGGCAATAAAAGAACTCTTTGGATATTCTGAAGATGATGTACTAGAAAAGGGGATTGGTTTCTTATTCCCAGATTACTCACCAAAGGACTCACATAGTGACTCATATTCTGAATTTTCTACTGACAGCACGCCATCTAAATTCCTGGAGACTAATGCAATATCAAAAAACAATGTGTTTCTGGAAGTAGAGCTTTACGTGACTTGCGTTAAAATTTCAGATAATGATGTTTATACGATCATCGTTCGTGATATTTCAGATCGAGTAAAAAAGCAAAATAAAATACGTGATGTTCAGGAAAATCTTCGTGCGGTGATTAACAATATAGCTGAAGGCATTATCACATCCGACGAAAGAGGTAATATTCTGACATTTAACCCAGCCGCTGAAAATATTTTTGGTTGGAAGGCGAGTGAAATGCTGGGTGAAAATATTTCAACTTTGATGAACATTCAGGATAAAGAGGCCCATGATGGTTATTTAAATAAATACATTCAATCTCGTAATCGAAGAATTCTGGGTGTCGGGCCAAGAGATGTGATTGGGATTAAAAAAAATGGTGATTCATTTCACATGGAACTCGCCACTAGTGAGATGTTTAGCGATAAAAACCGTGTTTTTATCGCTATTTTTCGTGATGTTACTGAAAGAAAAATGATAGAAAAAAACATGCACCTGTCATATTCAGAGCTCGAGTCGGTCGTTGACTCTCATACCGATGACCTCACAAAAGTGAATAAAGAACTTGTTCGGGCGAGAGATGAGGCGCTTGTTGCTGCGCGCAGTAAGGCCGAGTTTTTAGCGATGATGAGCCATGAAATTAGAACACCTATTAATGGCGTATTGGGGATGCTGAATCTTGTACGTGATACTGAACTCAATAGTGAGCAGCAAGACTATATTGAATCCGCGTATTCTTCCGGTGAAATTCTTCTGGCGCTATTAAATGATGTGCTGGATCTATCTAAGATGGAAGCTGGTTGTATGACGCTTGATTGCAATGACTTCGATCTTTATCAATTAGTTGAGGCGGCTGTCAGCATTACATCAAAGACACTGCATAACCCTGATATTGAAGTTGCCTGTGCTATCTCAGGTAAAATACCGAAATATGTTTATGGTGATGGTGGTCGTTTAAGGCAGGTGCTCTCAAATTTACTCAGCAATGCAGTTAAGTTTACTGAGCGTGGTGGAATTTTAGTGACGGTATCACTTGATTCAATGGCATCAGATCATTTTATTCTGAATTTTGATGTGGCTGATACGGGTATCGGTATTGAAGCGATTGATAGTGAGATGATTTTTGATGAATTTATACAGGCTGATAACTCAGAAAGAAGAAACTATGGCGGTACGGGTCTGGGTCTTTCTATCTCTAAGCGTTTTGTTGAGTTAATGGGAGGAGAGATTTCAGTTACATCTGAGCCAGGAAAAGGGAGCTGCTTTTCCTTCACGGTGGATGTAACCCGAGGTGGATGTGATATTGAATCTTCACCCATTGAGCTGGAACGGGTATTTGTTCTATCCGAGCATAATACAACTAACAAAGCCTTGCTGATACAGCTTGATGATTGGCAATTACCCGTAAAACAAATAACGGCAGATGAGATTATTGCTGGTTTTTCTGGCGAGCTGACAGCGGAAAAATCAATCCTTATCGTTGACCTCGACCGACAGCAGTACGATGATTTTGAACGATACGTGCAGGGCATCATAAAGACAGTGGTTAAAGTAAAGCTTAAATGCCTTTTTGTTGAGATCGATGATTTTTGTTTTAGCCCTTTTATTGATCGTTCACTTGACAGAGATATTGGTTTTATATCCCGCCCGGTTCTTCCTGATAAGCTGCAATCCAGTATTAAATGGCTATTGAAGGGGGAGGGAGAGAAGACTTATCAACGCGATAAAATAATAGTTGATACTAAGAATGATATCGTCGTTGAGCATGAAAAAGAGAGTGCATCAGTGTTGGTTGCAGAAGATAATCTTGTCAATCAAAAAGTGGTTATTTCAATATTGAAAAAGCTAGGTGTCAGTGCAGATATTGCCAATAATGGTCGTGAAGCGTTATTGGCCTTATCAAACCCAGAACACAACTATCGACTGGTGCTAATGGACTGCCAGATGCCTGGGGTCGATGGTTATGCCGCAGCGCGGCAACAGCGCCGCCTGGAAAAAGATAATCCTGATATTAAGCGTATACCGATTGTTGCGATGACAGCGCATGCCCTGCCTGGGGATCGTGAAAAGTGCCTGGATGCTGGCATGGATGACTACATCACAAAGCCGATTAATCTTGAAGTAGTTAGAAAGGTAATTGAAGGCTGGTCATGAACCGCTATTAATTTTGAATACGGCAGGTTAATGCATAATGACTACATGGCATGATTAAAATTCGTTATAATGAACCCTTTGCACAAGCATGAATTTTTTTCTCTAGCAAGGTAATACCGCCAGAGAGCAGAAGAACAATCGTGCAAAGGTCTCATATCTTTGATCTGATAGCAGAAAAATGCCCCGATAGCTCAGCTGGATAGAGCGTCCCCCTCCTAAGGGGAAGGCCAGAGGTTCGAATCCTCTTCGGGGCGCCAGTAAAATCAATGAGTTATCTGTTTTTCATTCTCATCGTGTCCACTTTTATCCACCATTTTAAGCAGGCAAAGGAGAAAAATGTGCTGGTCGTTAGTGGAACGAGTTCTGTGCCTTGTGTAACGGCTGCACTGGTTGATTATTACAAAGGATGAATACCTTGGCGCTTTAAGTGACATGGATATAAGCTGGACAGTCGATTCAAACCCCATTTCCACGAATTGTTTACTGTAATGCATCCGCCAGGCTCACCAGCTGAATAAATTCTGCTCGATACCCAAATAGATCTTCACCTCTGCTCTGCTGTGCTAATGTTAATATCTCAGGGTACGAATAGCTGCCGAGTGAATCGCTGTTACGGAGACGTTGCCCGAAGCCTGCGACGGCTGCCGTGAATCGAAAGTTATTTGAGGTACCCGCTAATCGCTGATAGCGGTCACTCATGACAATTGCATGTTGCATCTCAATGCTACTGCTTTCATCTGGGCGTTTATAACGTAGCTTGAGAAAGGCGAGTTCACCATTAAACGGCAGCGCTCTGGTTGGTGCGGAATTGTAACGAAGTGGCTCCGTTAATATGATTTCATAGAGCGCGGTAACACTGTGACCCGCGCCGACATCACCAGCATCGATGTGGTCATTTTTAAAGTCTTCGTTATTCAACAGACGGTTCTCATAGCCGACGAGGCGATAACTGCTCACTATTTCAGGGTTAAATTCAATCTGAATCTTTGTGTCTCGCGCAATGGTACTCAGCGTGCTGCCAATCTCCTCAACCAGCACCTTTTGAGCCTCCTGCAGGGTGTCGATATAGGCGGCATTGCCATCACCTGCATTGGAGATGCTCTCTAATAGCTGGTCGTTGTAGTTTCCCATGCCGAAACCTAAAATCGTCAGGCCGACACCGGAACGTTTTTTCTCTTTAATTAAAGCCTTTAGTGCATCGGTGTTTGATGGGCCGACGTTAAAGTCGCCATCGGTCGCGAGAATAACGCGATTAATGCCATCTTTATTAAAGTGCTGTTGCGCAATCGAATAAGCGAGTTCAATACCTGCGCCGCCATTGGTTGAGCCTCCTGCACGCAGGCGTTCCATCGCATCGATGATTTCGCTACGCCTGTTGCCCGGTGTTGATTCAAGGACCACCCCGGATGCACCCGCATAAACGACAATAGCGACTCGATCCTGAGATGTTAATTGATTGACTAACAGGCGCAGTGACTTTTTCAATAAGCCTAATTTATTGGCAGCGTTCATCGAGCCAGAAACATCGAGTAGAAAGACAAGATTGCGTGGCTGCGATTCGGTGATGGTCGGTTCATACCCCTGAATCCCAATATGCAACAGATAACTACCGTTATTCCATGGGGTAGGGCCAATTTCAGTAGTGATATTAAACGGTGTCGATTCACTCTCTGGTACTGGATAGTCGTAATCAAAGTAGTTAACCATCTCCTCAACCCGTACAGCATTCTTTGGTGGCAGGTTTCCGCCATTGATAAAACGCCGAACATTGGCATACGCAGCAGTATCGACATCGATGCTAAAGGTACTGACTGGTTCATCGCTCACCTGAATTCGACGATTTTCAGTGATCGTGCTGTATTGTTCCCCTGGTGTGATAATGGAGAGGTCGAGTTCTTTTTTTCTTAGCTCGCGATGATAGAGATGGCTAACGGCTGCCATATCCTGCATCCCATCGCTTTTCTCAAGCATGAGGAGTGATGATGTTGAGGGTGCAGGCGCTTCCGCCTCAAGCTTGTTTTGCGTTGGACTGGATGTCGTACAGGCCGTTAGCAGCAATGTTGCGAATACGGTGGTTAGCGCACCATTTTTTCTGGCTACTGGATTCATTGTTCACCTCCTGGTTTAATGTTGATGAGATGATTTTATGCCCCTGAAAGGGGTAGCCGTTAGGCAACATGTGGCTTAAAATGGGCTTCCATTCGGTTTTTTAATGTGATAAGGGTTTTGTGGTGTGACCACTGTATTCAATAAAATTCATCGCCTGAAACAGCGCCCAGGCTGGACCTGGGGCCATTTTCTTACCGAGATCGATAAATGCTCATCGATGGGCGTTGATGAAAAAACGCTCTATAGCCATTTTCGTGAGCCACATAAAAAGCCTAATAGCCAACTTGAGAAGTTAATTAACCAGCTTCATGATGGCTATTTCCCTGATCCATTCCCTGAAGCACTGAATCGTTTAATGCGACTCTATAATCACCTGTTTAATTGTAAAAAACATATCGCTAAAGAGAAGGACATTCAGGATCTGGAATTTTTTTTACAGCAGCAATGTGAGCGTGAAGTTGAGTGGTTAAGAATTTCACGTTTAAACTGGTTGCTAGGGAATATCGCGTTTGATCGGATTCCGCTTTACCGAGATAATGGTATGCGAGAACAATTAGAATCGTGCAAACAGTCCGCGATTAGCCACTATCAAAAAAGTGTATCGGCAATTGAGTTTCATAATGAGAAGTACCCTCAAGCGATGGTGGGGACGAGTCATCTATATAAGGCGAGGCATAATATTCTTGCCTGTTATCTGAATGCCGTACCTCAGGCTAAACGAGGTAAAGATGAAAACATTATTCGTTACCTTAAAGCGTCGAGCTATATTGCTAACAGCAAGCGGGCGCTGGAGGCTGAGCCATTTCAATGGACGATTGCGCGTAATGGGCTACGATTTAGTTCGTTGCTAGAGAATGACGCAGATGTGATCTATTTCATCACTGCACTGGCTAATATTAGCAGGCGATTTTTGAATCTTGATTATGAACCACTCAACCATGGTGCCATTAATGAAGGCGAAGACTTTCACTGGGCAATCGAAAATGTGTTAACAAGCGACTATCTTGCATCCATTGAAATGGATATGAAGAAAAACAATAAAGGCAAACGGTCATGAGAAAAACTAGATCATTTATTCTATTATCGACAATTACGTTGCTATTGCTGGTTGGGGGTTGCGCTAATGCACCTGAGGGTGATGTTGATGGGCGTCTGTCAGTACCCGAACCCTCCTTACAGAGTAGCGGTAGTAGTGAGCCTGAAGAGCGCGCTAAAGAATCCCTATTGCTTGAGGATAGTGCTACGGAAAATGAGTCTCAGGGTGCCGTGCCATCAGCAGATATGTTGCATAAAAAGTCAGAGCAGCAGAGCGATGACATGGAGCGGCTCGACTAACTTTGTTGTAAAAAGGGGCCTCTACGGGACTCGATAAGATGCTGTAGGCAATAAAAACCCAATAAGTCATTGTTTTAACTTATCTATTTTATCGGTCATTTATGCCTTGCTGGAATGAAAACTAGTTCTCGTGCAGAAAATGCACCTGGCTGGTCTTGTAACAATGACTCGCATTGGCAACCAGAGCCACTATCAAGCAAATGCAGTATGCCCGATTTACAATGAACTCATTGCCATTGTGCGAAAAACATCGGGGTGGCGGTATTGGCAGATTCACTGGCTCCATTGAATGAATCCATTGAGCTGGCTTATGTGTTTGGTTCTATGGCCAGTGGTCAGGAGAGAAGTGGCAGCGATGTAGATCTATTGTTGGTTGGTGGTGAGCTTGAGAAGCCCAACGGCATTGGCACCGCTGGGGTTCGTAAGCTCACCCCAGCCTGAAGAAAACCGGTTTCCCTTGCCTTAGGCTCTGGTTAAGGTAAAAAAGATAGTGAAATTAGTGCAAGAGAAAAAGGAACATTACGATGGTTAACCACAGGGCGTGAGTGACATGCTAAAAAACAATCAAATCCAAATATTTCAATCTGTCGATGGTGTGGTGCGGTTAGATGCATCTCTCGATCACGAAACTGTGTGGCTGTCCCAGGCACAGATGTCTGAGCTGTTCGGTCGTGAACGTTCGGTAATTACGAAGCATATTAACAGCATCTTTAACTAGGGTGAGTTAGTGCGCGATTCAGTATGTGCAAAATTTGCACATACTGCCGATGATGAAAAAACATATGATATTCAACAGTTTAATCTGGATGTGGTTATCTCGGTGGGCTATCGGGTGAAATCCCAGCGGGGGGTGCAGTTTCGTCAGTGGGCAAGCAATATACTGAAACAACACCTAATCGAAAGCTACACCCTTAACCAGCAGCGTTTGCAAGAGCGCGGCATTGAATTTGAGCAGGCCATTGCCTTGCTGTCGAGTACGCTGGCAAATCAGCAATTAGTGAGCGGTGCTGGCGGTAATCAGTGATTACGCCCGTTCAGGGTTATGATGAGCAGAACCTGAGTGAACTGACGGCGAGACAAGGCGACATGCCGGCGCTGAATTTACCCGATGCCCTCACCGCGATTGCTCAGCTTAAGCAGGAGCTGATTCAAAAAGGTGAGGCAAGCGCGTTGTTTGGCCAACTACGGGGCGATGGTTTAGCTTCGGCCATTGCTACGATTGAACAAGGGTTTGGCGATGAGCTGTTTTACCCTAACGTGGCCAGCCGGGCGGCGCATCTGCGCTATTTTGTGATTAAAAATCACCCGCTGACAGATGGTAATAAACGCAGTGGTTCGTTGCTGTTTTTGTGGTACTTGCGCATCAATCAACACCTGTTGGCTAAACCCGTTGAAGCGTTGATTAAAGACAATACCCTGGTGGCATTGGCGCTACTGGTGGCAGGAAGTCAGGCGGAAGAAAAAGCGCTGATGATTCGGCTGGTCGAACACTTTATCTTGTTGAAAGCATAAAAGGGGCAACGCATGGCCGCAATGCCAAAGAGGTGGCCAGGTATGAAGCGAACATTCTACGTGTGGTGCGCCAACTCAACTACTACCAAAAATAAAAGTCACTGCTTTACTTACAAATTTAAAGACCAGAAAAGCCTGTTAACGGGGCAGCCTGTTTTTATGGTCAGCGTATGCCATGGAGCGACGTAACCACTCATGAATCAGGATGAGACCATAGCTGCCTTCATTCCCTAATGTGGAATCGTTTAAATCAAGGTGTGTCAGTAGCGCTAAAACAGCACGTACCTCATCTGTCTGAGTGTTATTGCTAAGCAGGGGGTTTGTATAAAGCAAATCCTGATCAGGTGCTTCTCTCTCTTGAGCGCCAGTAGTAGATTGGTCGGCCATGGCCTGTTTCTCCCTGTTCAGATGAAAACAAAGCCACCAAATTAATGGCGGCCGGGAGTTTACAAGTCGTACAAGGACGACCACGGCAACTTTTGGGCCGAAGCCTTGGACATACGCTACCGTCTCCCGGCCATAACAGGTCGAAAAGACGGTATGTTTTAAACGGTCATACCAACCGTCCTTGTACAGAGTTGTAAAGCCCCGGCGAGCCATGCGGCCCGCAGCGCTGATTTTACATCAAGTTAGAGAGTGAATTGTATTTATTTTAGGAGATTAGATTAAACAAGCGTGATGAACCCCTCCCAAGGTGTCACTGATATATCGCAGGACTAAGAATCTTTAGAGCTATCCAATTGTTGCTTGGGCACACAAAATTAGAGAGCACGGTTCGATATTTGGGTGTTGAAGTTGATGATGCATTGGAAATGGCCGAGGAAACTGAAGCTTAAGTGTCATTTAGTGGGAGTACCTTACTGTTTTGGAGCTTCCATACTTGCTTGATTTGTTTGTAAATATTATCCTATAGACAATGGAGCTTCATCCTTTAATCTATAGTTAATAACTCACTGGTTAATCATTTCTAAAACTGCTAGGTTTAGACGCTTAGATGTTGGTGGCTAATTTCAATCCAAAGCGTAAGTGAGGGGTAGGCAGGGTTTCCGCCATTCCGCTGCTCTTTTGGCCGAAATACATAAAATACCGGAATAATGAGCCAATTGACTAATGGTTATTTGATGGGGCCTAAGTAAGTAACCATTCTGATCTGGCCTTAATGATGTTTAAAGAATAAAGAAACCTATTTATGCCTCGCTGTTCATACACACACGAAACGTTTTTTAAATATTCTTTATCTGCATATCCACATGATATTTCCAATGAGTATGATATTTCCAATCAGTGCTGGATATCGGATGTTGGAAATTTTGGCTCCAAAGAATCCCCAGAATATCGCTGCGTGCTTCACGCACCCCAAGACAAAGATCCTATTGACCGCACGGATTGGAGGATAGCAGCACGAAAAAGCAAACAGTCTGAAAAATTAAGGGCTCTGCTGGATGAATGGTCCGCAGATAACAAAAGCTATGAGAGAAATTATTTTCGAAATGCTTTCGTGCTTCCTGGATTGAACTGTGGTGCTATTAATCTATCTGGCAATAACTTCAGCGAAGGCATCATCTTCGACTTCGCGATTTTCAGCGGTGATGTTACATTCAGTTCCTCAACATTCAACGCAGATTCCTCTTTCAAATCAGTGGTCTTCAAGGGAAACGTTGGATTCGATTCCTCGACATTCGACAGGGATGCCTGTTTCGACTCCGCAATCTTCAGCAAGGATGTCTCGTTCAAATCTGTGACCTTCAACAATAACGCTGTATTCGGCGATGCGACCTTTGGTAAGTTTGCCTGTTTTAACTCAGCGATTTTTAGTGGTCACGCCGATTTTGATTCAGCGACTTTCAGTGACCCCATTGATTTTAAATCAGCAATCTTCAGAGGAAGGGCAACTTTCGAATACGCGCTCATCACCAATATCGTCGATTTTGAATCAGCGTCCTTTAACGGTGATACCATTTTCGCATCAACGGTCTTCAGCTATGGTGCCTTTTTCAAATCAACGACCTTCATAGGTTACACAACATTTTCATCCGCAACCTTCAACCATGAAACCCTGTTTCTCAATACAACATTTGATTCAACCACCATCTTTCAAGATTGTAGGTTCAAATTCGCGCCACAATTCCATAATGCAAAACTACACCAAGATACCGATTTTCGTGGTGCCAAATTCGAGGATAAAACTAGCTACTATGCCCCTGCGGCATATCGTACGCTCAAACTCGCCATGGGAAAGGTTCAATCCCGAAAAGAGGAAGCAAATTTTTTTGCGTATGAACAGGAAAGCCTTCGGCATCAAAACGACACACCACCTTCAGTCAAGATTTCCTCTGCCCTCTACTCAATGCTTTCCGATTATGGGCGCAATTTTGTGCGCCCACTTGGGTGGTTGTTAGGCATCACATCTGGATTTATGCTGCTCTATAGCGTGCTATTGAAAATAGATGTAAAGCCAATCGAGCAGTATCCTTTCGTTATTCAATTCACTATCGAACAAGTGGTAAGACCTTTTAATATTTGGACAACAAAAGGTGCCGAAAAAATTTCTACAATGATCGATGGTAACATATTGCTTTTTCAAAGCATTGCCACGGTGCAGTCATTGCTCAGCATCACCATTATTACTCTGTTTTTGTTAGCAGTTCGCCGTCATTTCAAGTTGAGCTAGGTAATTTCTGGTTCCCACGCTCCAGCGTGGGAATCCATACCTCACTATATTCAGTCCACCGTACGCATTCCCACGCTGGAGCGTGAGGAACGAGAGTAAAGGGCGGAGCACTGGGTTTTGAAGATTTTTAAGGGCTTAAAAAAGCGAAAGGCCCCGGTGATCCCACCAGAGCCCAGACACCGACCGGGTACTCCCAATCCACTTGCCGGTGATTGTAGCTTGTCGATGATCGGTGCGCAATGCGCACCCTGCTAAGGTAAAGGAAACGGATTTGCCTTACCTTGGACGCTCGTTAAGTAAAAGAAAACCGGTTTCCCTTACCTTAGGCTCTGGTTAAGGCAAAGAAGATAGTGAAATTAGTACAGGAAAAAAGGAACCTTACGATGATTAACCACAAGGCGTGGGTGAGATGCTAAAAAACAATCAAATCCAAATATTTCAATCTGTCGATGGTGTGGTGCAGTTAGATGCATCTCTCGATCACGAAACTGTGTGGCTGTCCCAGGCACAGATGTCTGAGCTGTTCGGTCGTGAACGTTCGGTAATTACGAAGCATATTAACAACATCTTTAACTAGGGTGAGTTAGTGCGCGATTCAGTATGTGCAAAATTTGCACATACTGCCGATGATGAAAAAACATATGATATTCAACAGTTTAATCTGGATGTGGTTATCTCGGTGGGCTATCGG